>DASZDU010000402.1:0-5383 GCA_035941655.1 Pyrinomonadaceae bacterium
CTCCGGAGCGAACGGAGAACCATATGCAGCAGTAGCAACGAAGCAACGCCCAGATTTAGCTCTCTCTGGCGTGCTTAGGCTAATTGATGATCTGGTTTCAGGTTCGTTAGAACGGCAGCTCCACCGAAAGCGACTAACCAAACTTTTAAGATTAATAAATAGTCTGTGCTCGTTGTCGTAATCAATGTGAATATGGGCAACAGCCGCATCCTTTCCTTCCATAAAGAGCAAACCATCAACGTAGCAGAGGTTGCCATTTATGAAACCCCCTTTTCCAGACGTAACGTGAAGGCGATGAACGTCACTATCACATTGAAAGGTTACATCCTGAGTATTTTCAATTAGTCCTTGAAGGTCCAACGGTTGAAGTGGCCAGGGCTGCGGCTGATGAATCTCATCGGAAAAAGAGCAATTCTGAAGTAGCGGCAATATAGGGATTTCTTTCGCGTTCACACTCAAGTTCTTTTAAAGAGTTTTCTATTGATTGCGTGCATTTTACAGTGAGTCCCTGGCCGGTCGCTACCCCGAGGCGTCGGGGTTCTGACTTCGATCGTGTGAAGTTCGAGTCAAACTGCATTAGTACTCAATCGTTCCGCACCTTTTTATACGAGCACATCGCAGTTAAAATATTTAAGATTTTCTCTTCCGCCACAGCCGAAGGAAGAATATTAAGGCGATAACCGGAAAGGCCAGAATTAGCAAATAGATTAGTGGCGCGACCGGATAGTCTTTTGCTAGAGGTATGTAGTATTCAATCAACGAATCTAAGCCATCAAAGAATGTCAGATACATCGTGGCTCACCTGTCGCTAACGCGAAGCAATCTAACGGTTGAGTTGACCGGACGGCGCGATTTCATCCAAGCCTCGCCGGACCAATCATGATGCGAAACACGCAACCGCCGCTCCGGTCAAACGATTTGTTATGCGCCGCCTCGAATGTCGGCACGAACTACTCTGCCTTCAGACGCCTCTTCATATCAGTGTATGCAGTTTCGATTAGCTTCATCAGAGCCGTGGCATCGACGTCACGTTCAGGTCTGAGTTTCACATGGCGCATGAACTTGCCTGTGCCTTCCAACAGGCGCTCAGGATCGGCAATCTCGGCGCCGCGAAAGAACCCGACATTGACGTGAGCTTTGAAGGCATTGACATAGGCGAATGCCGCATCACCTACACACGCGGTCGGATGGCCATCATGCAATAACTCTCGAACATCGTTTCCGCTTTCGCGTATGGCCTCAAACCAGCGCTGCGCGATCGTTCCTAATTCATTCGAATGCTCACGCAGCCAGACCTCGATGGCGGGATCTCGCTTGACTGAACTCGGGAACCGCAGAAGTTGGCTCATGGCAATTTCATTTCGACGCTGGGCCACAAAGCTGGAATCTCGAGTCCCGCGCCCCCATCGGTGCATAACGCTGGCCTTCAGCTGCGGCGCGCGATCAGCATCCAAGCCGAAGGGAAAAGTTTACTTGAGAAACATGCCATCGCGCCCTCAGCTGCAAAGAAATTGTTGGATGGCGGCCAGCCCTGAGCGGCTCAACCAATAGGAGCGAAGTGGCTCCAGGGCTCTGAAAAACCGCCCCGGCTTGTCCTCCTCCTCCGGGTAGGTGTTCCCCTCGAAGAGATCATTATGGGTCAACAGCATCTGCCGCGACTTACCTTCCTTAAATAGGCTGAGGAATCCCATGTACCCTTTCTCCCCGAATGTCCTATTAGGAGGTTCGTCCTGCCGCCAGCACGCCATCTCCTCAAACACCCGGTCATAGTCCGACCCCGGGATAGGCTGCTTATCGACCGGGACAGACTCGCCGGGGTGTAATACGTAGGCATGATCTTTCGTCCTGACCATCCACGTGGCTCGAAACCCTGCATGTCCGTCGGGTAGCTCATACAGCACTGAAGAGATAATCGGTTCGCCCTGCAAAACAGCGGAATACTTCTCGACCGGCGCAAGAGGCCTTTGCGCTATTAGTTCACAGACGGGGAGGCCGGGGCAGAGCCCGGCCCTCCTAACTAGAGAGTTATAATTCAAGTCCCAGCCGAGGCCTTGATTTATCACTTCTGCCTTCTCCCATTCCTTGCACGCTCCGGGCTGAGGAGAATTAATTGCGGCCCTGCGGAAGCGTAATCCGAGCCACAGCGAAGCAGCCAGAATGCCGAGGGCCAAGGTGACCAGTGTGACAGTTAGCTTACGTGTGAGACGTGGCATATACGTGCTTTACACCTTCGCCAGGGCGAGCCATCACTTGAGTTTAGAACCATCCTAAACACAGAGCCATCTAACGATGGCCTTCAGCTACGGCGCGCGATCAGCATTCAAGCTGAAGGGAAGAACTACTTGAGAAGCATGCTATCGCGCCGTCAGCTGCAAGGCTTTGTTCGGCGGTGCGTTGATTATAGCGTGGGTTAGTTCCGCGCCTGGGGTCGCGCCGAAGAGTTCCTTCGCAAAACGTTGGACCTCGTCCCAAAACATTATCGCGTCCGTCTGCAGGAAATAGACTACAGTTCCCACGCGAAACCCGCTTCGCATTACGCGCTCATACTCATTGACTTCAGCCGTGGCATCCGGAGACGGGAGATGGAGATTGGCTAGGCGATAACGCGCGTCGTCTGCCGAGTCATAGGTTTCCTCTAAGAGCAGGAAGCGGCAAAAGTAATCGCGTGTGCCAGGCTGTGGTTGGTCAGCGCGAAACGAAAACGATCGTTTGCTGCGCATTCGGAATGTCGATATCTCCCAAGGCGTTGGCGGAATAATAAGACTTTCTTTTGCGTGGTATCCACGACGCTGGACTTCTTGAGCGACCGGCGTTAGTGGCGACTGTTGGCGCGTGTCTGTAGATCGTTTTGCATGACAGCCCGCAAATAACAATGCGAGTGTTACACAGGCGACTTGCGAGTTTGGGAGCCGAATCATTTGTAAGAGTAACCGCCGAACGCTGGCCTTCAGCTGCGGCGCGCGATTAGCATTCAAGCTGAAGGAATAAGGTTACTTGAGAAACATGCTATCGCGCCGTCAGCTGCAAGGCTTTGTTATGCGCGGCGTTGTTTCTAACCTCGGACTTTCCCGGATGGATTTCCATTCGGTTTGCGTGTCTTGGGACGGCTACGCCCTTCGGATCTTGCCGAGCAACGAAAAGATGTGCCATACGCCAAGTGCGACCACTCTCACTCCAGCCTCGTCAGCTTCATGCGCAGCCCAACCTTCTTTGCCCCTTTTGGAATCAACCAGAGTGTGTCGGGCCCTTCCAGTTTGAACTCGGATTCGTGCGGGGTTTCTCTGTTCATATCCCAAGTGGTCTTTGCCACGATCGGGCGCAGCACGAGCGTCGACCCTTTGACTTCGTAACTGCCGGAGATTCCAACAAACCACTTCCACTGCTCGTATAATCCGATCTTCTCGGCATCGGTGGGCTCGCGTCCCATGTCGGATGGTATTGAGTCGGTTCTTGCGGCCATCAGCATCGCCACGCTGTAATGGCCTTTTGTAAAAATGATCAGTGCCGGTTGAGGATTGGTGTTTGTTCTCCCACTCTCTATCCATTCGGTTATCTTCCACACACCCTCAACCGAGGATTTCGTCTGCGCAAAGCCGCCGCTTGCAAACAGCAGGCAAAAGGCGAGCGACAAAGCATATCGTTTCATAACGACCTCCTTCTCGGAATTGTCTCGAATGTCACAGGCGTGACGTGCGAAAATAGAAATCGCGAAGACGTTTTCGCGTCGTCGGCATAACGTCAGAGTTGACCGAGCGGCGCGATTTCATGCAACCTTCGCCGCACCATCAAGTTACAAAACACGCTCCCGCCGCTCCGGTCCAACGAGTTGTTGGGCGCACGTTCGGTCTTAGCAGCACGAACGAACGAAGAAACTCATCCATCTTTTCGAGATTCACGCCCCAGTTGGCGTTGAAAACGTACGTAGCCACTCTATACACGCGGTTGCCAACCACGAAGACCCTAGCTTTATATGTTCCGTCCGGCTTCTGCATGCCACCGCTCTTGAGGGCGCTATCTGCAACAATGTGCCTGCCCGCGTAACCATTGACCGTAATCTCTGTTTCTCTCTTGAGAGTTCCAAAAGCCTCTGCCAAGGCATCATGGCGCGCCTGATCAAGAATCGCGTTGACAGACAACTTCTTCATCTCATCTTCCGAAAGCTGACAATACTGGACCACCCAATATGCCCCGTTGCTGCGCGCGAAGAAGGAGTGAATATCTCTGGTCGCGCCGATACAGGTGCCGGCGCGTATTTCATCGTTTTGTTCAACCTTAACTGGCAGCCAGACTGCAAAGCCGCCGGTCTCGGATTTGAAATTTACCTGATAGTTTTTCGATAGCTCGGAAGATTGTGGAGCAGAAGATGGCTGAGCGAACCCGCAGCCAACAAGTAATGCGACGCCAACCAACGCAGACAATCTTTGCATTACGGACACCTCCGGCGCTGTGAGAGCAGTGCGCCCAACGCTGCGCTTCAGCGGCCGGGAGACAACTGCGCTAGACGCAATCTGTCGATGAGAGAGACGCTGATTCCGGTCCGCTGCAAGCACTTGTTATGCGTCCCGCAATCACGGCATTATTCCGAGGCGGCGGAGACTAGGGACTACAAGCATGATAACTATTACCAATGAGCGGGAGGCCCAAGTCCCAATCAAGAAGATAGAGACTTCGGCGACCTCCGCGTTCTTTTCTGTACACCCAGAACGACATTCCTGCTCCTACCTTCAATTCTCGAAGACGCATAACGCTGGCCTTCAGCTGCGGCGCGCGATTCAGCATTCCAGCCGCGAAGTAGAGACCACTTGAGAAGCACGCTATCGCGCCGTCAGCTGCAAGGCTTTGTTATCCGGCGGGTTCAGCAAATTGATCCTCTCTCAAATCCAAATCGAGCAACTTGTAAGAATTCTTCACGCCACAGAGCCTATCAGTTATTCTCAATGCAAGACTAATTGCGTGAGCGACCTCTACCGTTGGTTTTAAGTGGTCACGATCTCTCTTTGAAAGATGAGCTATATAAGCGTCGCGATGGCTCTCTAAAGGCGGCGGGATAAGCACGGTTCGTGATATTATCCGGCACCGCTTTGCATTCCCATTTGCCAACTGTTAAGGAGCGCCAACGATATGTCGCAGACCTCGCTCGGTAAGGGTCAACGCTTGAGCTACGTCCTGTTTGTCATGCTGTTCGTCGCCTGTTTTTTAAGCGTGCCGCGAATAGCAAGTGCGCAGCAAACACCAACACCAACGAGTTCTCCGGCAGCGGATGCAGATCCGTTCAAAGCAATTCAGTGGAGACTGATCGGTCCGTTTCGTGGGGGACGATCGACGGCGGTAGCAGGCGTCGCGTCGCAGCCGTTGGTCTATTACTTTGGCGGCACGGGCGGTG
>DASZDU010000403.1:0-57254 GCA_035941655.1 Pyrinomonadaceae bacterium
GCGAGATTTACCAGATAGTTGCAATGAATAACGACGGGACTGAGTCTGGTAGCTCGTCGAACTTTCTTGAAGAGAGCGATGTCAGCGGAAGAGAGAGGCTTCGCTGCCCAGCCTCGTGGATTACGCGAAAATATTTGCACCGTATCGCAGCCGGTGTCGCGCGCCACGATAAGCGCCTGATGCAAGCCACCTTTGATGGGGGCATGAAAACCTATCTTGGGAATTCGCGTTCTGGGATTTGTACCCACTGATCCACTGATCTCCAAGGTTTGGCATACCTGTCTTACTTCTGGACTTCTTCCATCACGCGCAGCATGTTGCCGCCGAGTATCTTGTCAACGTCACTTTCTGAATAGCCACGACGCAACAACTCCTTCGTAAGGTTGGGGAGTTGCGAGACGTCAGCTAGATCACTCAATGTCGACTGCACTCCATCGAAATCGGATCCGATCCCAACATGATCAATCCCGACGAGCTTCACCACATGATCGATATGATCCACCAGACGCGATACACGCACCGCCGGCAATCGTTTTGCAAATTCTTCGCGCCTGACACGATCGCGCGCGATTTTCTTATGCGCAACGTCGCCCTGCTCCGCTGCGGAAGCACGCTGCACTTCCGGAGCGATCTCGGCGTCAACTTTTCTTTTCTTTTCGCTCCATCCCGGCTCCAGATGTTCGGGGTAGAAAATAACGTTTACTACCCCTCCGGTTTTGGCAATCGCCTGAATCATTTCGTCAGTCAAATTTCGCGGTACGTTTGCGATCGCTCGACAGCCCGAGTGCGTCGCAATCACCGGTTTGCTGGAGATGGCGACGATGTCCCAAAACGTTTTGTCTGAAACGTGGGAAACGTCGACCATCATGCCCAGCCGATTCATCTCACGAACCACCGCACGTCCAAAATCGTTTAAGCCGCGTGTCTTGCCAACTTCGTCTCCCGACGACCCGGCCCAACTTAAACTGTCGGTCCAGGCAGGCGACATGTAACGGACGCCGAGGTCGTAATATCGCTCGACATTCTCGATTTTTTCATCGATCGCATACCCGCCTTCCAGGCCGGTTAACGCCGCGAGTTTGTTATCCGCAGCAATCCGACGTATCTCGGCGGCCGTAGTGGCAAACTGCCAGGTTTCAGGATGACGTTCAGCCAGAGATCGAACAGCGGCTATTTGATCATCTGCACGCTTCATCGCGCTGGGACCGCCGCCACCAAACAGTTGCGGCTCAACCCAAATTGAAAAGAACTGCGCGTCGAGCCCACCTTCTCGAGCGCGAACGGAATCGAAATGTCCGTCGCCCAGTCGTTGTGATAGATCGACTGCCTCATCCAAAAGGCGCTGCGGCGTATCCGCATGCATGTCGATCGCAATTGCGCGACGGTGAATCGTATTCGCGTCATCGGTTTGCGCGGAGGTTTGCCTGGGCGTTGTTTGTGTTTCAGTTTTTTCAGTCATTCGACAACCGTTGGCGATCACAGAAATTAGAATGGGGACAATGAATAACTTTTGAGCGGGGCAATCAAACAAGATACGTCCTGGAAGAGAATGTCTCTTAGCACGCTTCGCCGGAAAGCGCGTCGGATTAGCAATGTTTGCTATTTGGAGAAGCATTTTTGATGGTACCCGTGTCAACCTGATTGAATCAAGCGCCGCCTTGCCAAGCAAAGTAGGCTTACTGTATGTTGCGTTGTTCACAATCATGGTTCTTATAAATATCGTGCAGACCTTTCTGAAAGCGGTGCGTGTTCCTGTAGAATAAGCAGAGACTTCCTGTACGACGTAGCTTTAAATTCCCTCGCGGTCCGTAGTTCGAATTTCTGCCAGAAGGAGTTAAACCTTATGTTCTCAAAAGGTGATAAATCGAAAGATGTGGCAACACCGCGCATTTGCGACGTCGTTTGGCACGATGGCGAATTCATCGCCTGGAACGACGCGCGTGTGCACGTGATGTCTCACGTTCTTCATTACGGTTCAAGCATCTTTGAGGGCATTCGGTGTTATGCGACTAAACAAGGTCCGGCAGTCTTCCGTCTGAAAGAACACATGCAGCGGTTCCTCAACTCCGCAAAGATCTATCGAATGGATCACACCTGGACGTTGGATCAATTGTGTGAGGCGTCGGTTGATTTAGTTGGCCGCAGCGGTTTGGAACAGTGCTACATCCGCCCGATCCTGTTCCGCAGTCTCGACGAAGCGCGACCCGCTTTCGGAGTCAATCCATTTCCAAATCCTTTGGCGTGTTACATCGGAGCGTGGGACTGGGGCAAATATCTTGGCGACGAGGCGATTGAGAAGGGCGTGGATGTTTGCGTGTCGACATGGAACCGGCTGACGCCGAACTCAATGCCGGCCATGGCCAAGAGCGGCGCGAATTACATGAACTCTCAGCTGATCAAAATGGAAGCGCTACTCAACGGCTTCGCTGAAGGCATTGCACTCGATGATCGCGGCTACGTCTCCGAAGGCTCGGGCGAAAACATCTTCACAGTATCCAATGAGGTGGTGTTGACGCCGCCTCTTTCTTCCTCAATTCTGGCGGGAATCACGCGTGACAGTGTCATTCAGATTTGCCACGCGCTGGGAATTACGGTGAAGGAACGAAGCATTCAACGCGCCGCGCTCTATGTCGCTGATGAGGTCTTCTTCTCCGGTACCGCCGCTGAGATCACTCCAATCCGTTCCGTCGATCGTATAACGGTCGGCGCGGGCGGTCGTGGACCAATAACCGAAAAAATTCAAAAGGCGTTCTTTGAGATTACCAAGGGTGAGCGGACGGCTCCGGGCGATTGGCTGACGTATGTGAAAACATCCAAAGTGTCGCAAGCAGACGGCAATGGTTCACGACCCGAGAGCTCTTCGAACGTCGGCGTCAGCAGCCAGACGGTCGAGCCGGTTTTAAAGTTTCAAGCAGTCGGCCGCGGAATCGAGTAAGCGAAACTTTTCTTAAGAGCGAATTGGCAGCGAGCGAGGCAACTTGCTCGCTGTTTTTGTTTGCTGACCTGATAAGCGCTGTGCCCGCAACACTGGGGACAGAGTGAACCGCCTCTTGCACTCAATCACCATCTGCGGCTACCTAACCGGACTCGTCTCCCCTTCACACAACCAGTTCAAGACTCGAAAACATTGCCGTTGACGGTGATCGTCGCGAAAAGCTATATTCAATCGAGCATTATCCAACCGCCACGGATGATGCGCGCCCCGCAGGTTTCCAGCAGCGCCCTTCCAGCGCAATCAACCTACAACCACTGGTTCAGTTCCCAGGTTCGAAAGGTCTGTCGCCGACATGTCCGTAAAAATTGACGATCTGTTACGCGTTGCGGCCTCGCATAACGCCTCCGACCTCCATTTGAAAGTGGGGTCCTTTCCGGTTATGCGCATTGCCGGTGAGTTACATCCGATCGCCGATGCGCCGCGCCTGAAACCGGAAGACACACTCGACATGGCCTTTGCCATTATGTCGAACCGACAGAAGCAGCGTTTCAAGGAAGTGTCGGAAGTCGACATCGGTTATGGCGTCAAAGGGCTGGGAAGGTTTCGCGCGAACATCTTCCAACAACGCGGAACGGTAAGCGTTGTTTTGCGCGTTATTCCCGACAAGACGAGAAGCTCCGCAGAGCTGGGCTTGCCGCGGGTCATCGATCGCATCACCGAAGAACGCCGCGGACTCATTCTCGTGACCGGCGCGACGGGCTCCGGCAAATCCACCACGCTGGCGGCAATGATCGACAGAATAAATGCGCGGCGGAGCGGTCACATCGTAACCATCGAAGACCCCATCGAATTTTTGCACGCCGATAAACTTTCGTTCGTCACGCAACGTGAAATCGATGTTGACACAAGATCGTTTGCAGAGGCGCTACGTGGTGCGTTGCGACAGGACCCGGATGTGATACTCGTCGGCGAAATGCGCGATTACGAAACGATTGAAACTGCCCTGACCGCTGCCGAAACCGGTCACCTGGTGCTCTCTACCCTCCACACGCTCGATGCAACCGAGACCGTGATGCGCATCGTTTCATCGTTTCCTTCACATCAACAAAAGTCTGTGCGTATCCAACTGGCCGGAATTCTTAAGGCCGTCGTTTCGATGAGACTGGTTCGCGCTGCCAAGGGCGCTGGTCGCGTGCCGGCGGTTGAGGTAATGATGTCCACCGCCCTAATCCGCGACTACATCGTTAATGAAGAAAAGACTAACTTGATTCGTGAGGCAATCGCGGCCGGGGCCTCGCAGTATGGCATGCAGACTTTTGATCAGTCGCTATTCCATCTGCTGCAGTCGGGAATGATCACGATGGAAGAAGCGTTGCACAACGCCACAAATGTTGATGAGTTTAAGATGCGCGTTTCCGGGATACTGTCGGCTGAACAGGCGATGACGACGATGCGGACCACGCCCAGTGCCGCGCCGCCACCAGTTGCCTCGAATCATTCGAAGGAAGACATCTTCGTCAAGCACTGAGAGTCAGCGACTCCGCGGCTCTGCCGCCTTATATCTTCTGCCTATTGCCTTCTGCCCTTTGCCTACTGCTTACTCCATACCGCTTACGGCTTTCTGCTTTTTCTTCCCCTGCGAGGCTCGACAGCGGCGGCAGCGACAACCCAAAAGTCTGCGGGTTTTCTCCGATGATTGCGGCGGCGAAAAAGTTTGGCACATACGCTGCGCCTTCCTGGCGAAAGTTCTCCCCGAGTTCCTGGCGATGGGCAAACAGGGTCCAGAAATTTCTTTGGTAGTCGCCGGCGTCTCTCAATTCGCGCAACGCATTTCTGACCCAGGACGCACCGGTGTTGTAACTAAGCAGCACGAGCGTCATGCTCTCAGCGTCGTCGCCGAGTTCCGCCATATGGTCGGCCATGTAATGGGCCGCGGCGGGCGTCATCTTTTCGGCGTCGCACATCTCCTCGTAAGACACGCCGTAAAGCCTAGCTGTCTGCGGCAGGAATTGGAATAAACCTTTTGAGCCGAAACTATTTTCAAAGCAGGGTCTGTATGCCGACTCGATCACAGGCAAATAAATGCCGATGATCACTGGAACGCGTCGCGCGCCAAACGAACGCGCGATAAGCGGTATATACCGCGGCGCACGCGCATAAATATCGTCGAGCGTTTCCTCACCGTTCTTGCTTTCACGCCGCGCTACATACCGATCTACATACCGCTTAATGACCTGCAGCGCTTCCGGATTTAATTTCACCGGACGGTCGCCCATCATGGCGGAGATGCGCTGCTCCTGTTCCCGGACAAACGCCAGTTGCTCAGGTTCGTTCATCTGCGAATAGAGTTTCCCGACAGTTGAGACGCTGTTTGGCGTCGTGGCGGCAGGCGGAATTGTTGCCGTCGAGCGCCGGTAAAGGGTGGTAGCAAGGGTCGCAGCTATCAGCATCAACGCCAGGCTCAGTATGGGCCAGGCATAACGCCGCGAAAACGATCTACCGGCCCAGCCGGAAATTCGCACCTCCTCGCCGGAAAAACCAAAGTCAGGATCACTTTGCGAAGATTCACTATTTTCGAGCCGCACCTTCTTCAGCTCAACCAGCAACTCAGTCGCAGTCTGAAAGCGATCAGCGGTTGACTTGTGCAGACATCTATTCACACTTTGCTCAAGTCGCGGCGACAGGCGGTAGAAGCTGCGCGCCACTTCTGAGAGCGGCGGCGGATCACGATCGAGAATCGCCACTAACGTGTCCATGCGTGTGGCGGCCTTAAACGGCAATCGTCTCCCGAGCATTTCATAAAGGACGACTCCCAGACTCCAGATGTCAGTGCGTTCATCTACTTGAAGTCCACGCGCTTGTTCTGGTGACATGTAATTTACAGTTCCCATCACCAGCCCCGCTTCGGTGTGGGTTCTGCCCGGGCCTCCGGGTTCGTCCGGAGATTCGGCAGGTTGTGACTCAATCAACTTTGCGATCCCGAAGTCGAGAATCTTCACCAGGCCATCGCTGCGTCGCATCACGTTCTCCGGCTTGATGTCGCGGTGCACGATGCCGGCAGCGTGGGCAGCGGCCAGTGCCGAGGTCACCTGCTCTGCAATGTCCAGAATCTCGTCAAGCGACAACTCGCGCTCTGCAAACAGCTGGCGAATCGTCCCTCCGTCAATAAACTCCGTTGCTATGAAATAGACCCCATCAATCTCTCCCACTTCATGAATTGTGAGAATGTTGGGGTGGTTCAAAGCTGAAGCGGCCCGTGCTTCCCTTTGAAAACGACGCAAGCGCGTCTCATCCGACGCGAAGTAGACAGGCAATATCTTCAAGGCGACCAGACGCCCAAGCCGTTCATCTTCGGCGAGGTAGACTTCCCCCATCCCGCCGGCGCCGAGATGGCTGACAATCTTGTATGGGCCAATCCTGCTGCCGAGCGTGCCGTTAACGTCGTCACCGAGGAGCAAGTGCGCATCCTGCGTTATCGCCGGTTCCTCGATAAAATTACCTGCGTGTTCGTAGGCGTCGATTAAAGAGTTCGCTTCCTTGAGCAGCTCGTCATCACCCGCGCAGGCTTCATCCAGGAACGAGACACGCTCGCCCAGCGGGCGATCAAGCGCCTCCTGCAACACCGACTCTACCTTTTGCCATTGGTCAGGGGTCATTCAGGTTGTCCAAAGTCCAACGTCGAATGTCCAATGTCCGTTTAAGCCGTCATGACTTTGGACATTGGACGTTGGACTTTAGACAGGCTTTTCACTTTTCACTTTTCACTTTTCACTATTCACTGCTTTGTACAGCCAGGCTTTTGCAGCACGCCAATCACGTCGCACTGTCATCGCCGAAACTTCCAAAACACCTGCAGTTTCCTCAAGGCTTAACCCGCCGAAGTAACGCAGTTCTACCACTCGACTCTTGCGCGGATCGAGTCTTGCCAATTCAGTCAACGCTTCGTCCAGCGCTAACAGTTCCGCCGCGCGCGGCTGCGACATCATCACCATTTCTCTTGTTACTGTATCGAATGACACCCGCTGCACTTCACCGCCGTGTTTGACGTACTGGCGGCGCCGCGCGTGGTCGATCAAAATGTGGCGCATGACCTGGGCCGTAACGGCGAAGAAATGAGCGCGGTTCTGCCAATCAACGCGCTGCGATCCCGCCAGCCGCAAATACGCTTCATGCACCAGTGCGGTCGTTTGCAGCGTCTGGCCGTCGCGCTCATGCTTTACATAACGATGCGCAATGCGACGAATTTCGTCGTACACGAGTGGTGTTAACTGATCGAGCGCGGCTTTGTCTCCTTTGGCCCATTCGATGAGCAGTCCCGTTAGATCATTGGCCGCAAGGTCAGCACGCATCGTCATCGGGAGCGATTCTACCATCGGATCTTGCACAACCTTTAAGTTTGTCGAATGTTGTTCATGAAGTGGCGCACAACGAATTTTGTCGGACTCTAATGAACACTCTTGTCGCGATTTCTCGCTAGCAATTAACTCGCTGAAAGATGCTCAAGGTCAGAACTTGTATGAACTTCAGTCAGCTCAGGGTGAGGAATGTGGGCTTGCCCGCGCTCCTTATCGTAGGCAGTTGCCCTTGAACACTTCCTGCCGGATTTCTCGCTTAGATAGATGTGGGCTTTTCAACCCCCTGTTATCTTAAAATCAGAAAGAGGACAAACGATGAAGCTTCAAAAAATGCTAATAGCAATTATGACTTTAATGTTTGCGTTGACAACCACACAGGAAATTCACGCTCAAACAACCGCCAGGACTTATCAACAAATGACCCAAACCGAGCGAGCGCAGTTCGTGGCTTCCCAGGCACGACGGCTCGCGAGCGAGATGTCTGCACGTGAATATGAATTCACGCCTGCCTTCGTCGAGGATATTCAGCAGTCGGTTAACCAATACACCCGGCGCATTGGAGCTGAAGGAACTGGGAATGCAGACAAACGCGATTTACGACTCGTGATCGAGCGCGGGCAGGCTCAGGCGCCCACACTTGTCGCCGCGTTTAAGGCACGTAACCTGTCACCGCTCATCGGGCTCTACATTCCTTGGGTTGAGTCGGAATATATAAACGATCCTCCGGTAGGTTCCATGGGCGCGATTGGCATGTTTCAGTTTTTACCGAAGACTGGAGAACGGTTCGGGCTCTCAGCGGCGGATTTGTTGGACGTGGAAAAATCGGCGGACGCAGCCGCACGCTACATCACTAACAGCCTCGAGCAATTCAAGGACGATCCGATGAAGGAAGCGCTGGCGTTGCTCGCATATAATCGCGGTGAACAACAAACCGCGCGAGATCTGAAATCCCTTATCAACGATCAAAACAGGCAGTGCAGCATCTGCGCGCTGACCGCGCAGCGGAACAAGCTCGACGCGAACTTCCAACGCGAGAACGTTTATTACGTGCCGCGCTTCTTTGCGGCCGCAATCATCGGCGAGAACCCGACAGCGTTTGGGCTGCAGGGCCAACCATTGTCTTCGCATTAAAAGGAGCAGGGATTAAAACAGGAACTTAACAACGAACTGAACTGTCCTCGGAGGGGTCGTGGTGTAGGTTGAACGACCAAATGCCGGCGACTCGAGGATACGAACCGGAACGCCAAAGTTGGTGTTGTTTAAGACGTTGAAAATCTCGGTGCGCGCGTTAAGTCTGAAACGTTCGTTGAAGTTGAAGAACTTGGTTATGGAAATGTCGGAGTTGAACTGACCGGGGGCGCGGAAGGTATTCCGGCCGACCGCCCCGTCGCGCCCGCTAGCGGCGAGCAGGTCAAGCGGGTTAGTTCCCGGCGCCAGGCTCAACTGAATGCTGCCACTACCCCGGATCAGTCCAGTCGTACTATTCAAACGGTCGGTTAAGTTTCCGTCGCGGTTGGTATCAAAAGCCGAGTTGACCGTGTAGGGCTGACCAGTCTGAGCTGTAACGATCCCCGCCAATTGCCATCCGCCTAGCCGCTTGCCCCCCGAGAAGAACCCGTCTTTGGGGAAGTCCCAGACGAAATGGGTTACCGATCGCATCCGGACATCGAAATTCGAAGAAGCGCGCTCCGACCTCACGAGGCTGTTCTGCGGCAGCGCGAAAGCCCCAGCAGTGTCGAAAAAGTCTGAGACGTCGTCGATCGAATGCGAATATGTGAAGGCCGTGCCAAACTGGAAATGCCGCGCATACTGCTTGCGAAACTCAACTTGCAGCGAGTCATACCTCGACATCCCGCTGCTTTCATAAAATGTTCGAGCGATTGCCAGCCCGGCTAGCGGTACCACGGCCTGGGGCGCCAAAGGCTGTCTCCCGCCGAACTCTGGCAGCGGTACTAGAAACCCCGCCATCACCAGCTGCAAACCTCGCGGATTCATTACATAATTTACGCCGAGATTGGGAGTCGAAACTCTTAAGAGCTCCAAACCCCTCGTACCGACGTAAGCGACTGAGAGCGCATACCGGTCGTGAATCCGCCGCTCGACAGTGACCGCGTACTGCAAGGAGTAAGGAGTCTTAAAGTTCTTCTGGGGCAACACCAGGTCAACACCCAGGACGGAGTCGGAGAACACCAGCCCATTGGCTTTGGCAACCCGGCTCGTTAGCAGCGAGAGGGCACTCACGTTCGTTGAGAGCTGATTAAGCGCACCAGGCGTGAACAGACCCGGCTCGAGTGCACGGAGCGCGGGGTTCGCCAGGTTGAAGAGGAATTGCCTAAGGATGTTTCCACCGCGCAATGAGACTGGAAAGTGTGCCACATTCAGGGACAGGAAATCCGGGAAGGCATTACGCGACTCACCCAGAAGAATTCCCGGAAATTCCCCCGAATAGTTTCCGACGCCGGCACGCACAATCGTCCGATCGTTAAGGGACCACGCCAGACCAGCACGCACGTCGAGATCGAATTTGTCTCCTTCAAATGCCGCCGAGAAGTCGGCCGGAAACGCTGAGACGATCGCGTGTGCGGCCGTTTCGCAAGCCAATCGAATTCCACCGTCATTCACACAGCTGGCGATCGCGTCCTCCCCTTGTCGCTGTAATTCAGCCAGATCAAGGGCTCTCTCAAGTTTCTTACCTTGCGTGCGAAGCCGAGTAAGGTACGTGAAGCGTGCTCCAACGTTTAGGTTTAAGTTGTTTTTTAGTCGAAAGTCCGACTGTTCGAACAAGCCTATTTCCGTAAAACGAATCCCAATCGTCGAGTTCGGATCGACCGCAAGCGTTTGAAACAATCCCGTTGGGATCCCCAAGGCGGCCAGGGTCGTACCCGAATATTCGTGAGGTGTGATTGATGGTCCTCCGGGCAGCCTGGCATTGAATTCGAATGCTGGGGGTGGGCCTGCCAACGGGGTTCGCAAGCCCCCGAAGACCGCCTGTGGCCTAAAGTTCCGGTCGAGCGTGCTGTTGATCTGTATCTTCTTAATATCAACTCCAAAGGTAAAGATATGAGATTGGGGACTGGCGTAGGTGATCGTGTCGGCGATTTGTATTGTGTTGTTCGCGCGCGATTGCGGGAAACGGTAAACATCCACGCCTAAGGTACTAAAACCGGGAATTTTGACTTCTCCGAGGGCGCCTGCAATTTGCTCGGCCTGCGTGACTGCGGTGTAGCCGAGGGAGGTTAGCAATGCGGCTCCGGGCACACTTGAGGCCGAGATGAACGAAGGTTGCGTTAACGTTTCGTTGGCGAGCGGTGCCGAGACGTTCAGAATCAGCGGAGCGTTTAGGAGAAATGGCTCATTGGGAAAGAATGACGAGGGGTTCTGAAACGGGTCGCGCACTTCACCGAAGGTCAACCTCGTGCGGCCGAAAGATAGACGAATCACGTCGCTAACAAGCGTCCCAAGCTTTCTGTTCAGATAGAAGGCGATGTTGTGCGTGCGGACGCGCGGGCGCAGTGACGAGAACAGCGCTTCTCCTGTTACCGGCACCGTGCTGGTCTCCTGCGAAAAGTTGTACCGCGCCGTCAGGTTGTCGCCGTTATTGAAAAGGCTCCAAGGCCGCCTAGTCTTCTTGAGTTCCGACGTCCCAAACTGGCGGTCGATTTTGCCGGAGAAACGCGTCCCGTTGCCGTCAGCAGGCAGGACCGTCGTGAACGTATTCGGGCCGAAGGGCCCAAGAGGATTATTTGGAAAGGGATACAGGCTGAAAATTGCATCGCCAGGGATAGATGCTGCGTAGATCGGTCTCGGGGCTCCATGGAGGTCGTCAAGCATCAGGCCGGTGGCGCCGGCATTCAAGATTCCACGCTGCTCCACCGCTGGGACGATAAAGTGTGACTCCTTGTTGGCGCGTATTGCCACGCGCTCAAACGATCCGAAGAAAAACGAATCCAATAACTTGATTGGACCACCAACAACGAAGCCGAGTTGCGTGCGCGTCAAAGGATTTTTGCCGCCCGCAGGATCGGGCGTCACAACCTGCCGGCCGTCTAGCAACACTTGGGCACCATCTTGCTGTCTGGTCAGCGTGAAAGTTCCACCTGGCGCGGCAACGCGGTCGAAAAACTCCCTGGCGTTCAAGCGATTGCCGGTGAAGAAGCCGTAAACAGACCCATGAAGATCCGGCGAGCCGGACTTGGTCAGCACGTTCACCTGGCCGCCAATGTTTCGTCCGAAGCGCGCATCGCCCAGCGCGGTTACGATCTGAAACTCGTTGAGCGACTCAAGGGACTGCGGTGCGAGAAAGACGAAGCCCTGCCGCCGCGTGCCGATGTCTTCGTCGTTGTTGTCTGAGCCATCTGCTGTAAAATTATTTTCGCGGCTGCGCAGGCCGTTAACTGAAAACTGCCCGGCGGTTCCAAGACCGGGGCTCACGCCGGGACCGCGAGCGTTTGGAGAATCAGGTGGCGGCGCCACGCCAGGAGCCAGCAGCGCAAACGTGTCGAAGTTGCGGAGGCCGCCTACCGGCAGCGTCTCCAGCAGACGCGACGTAAAGACCTGGCGGCGTGTCGGCTCATCTCTTTCAAGTAGCGGCCCGTCTGAGATAGATTCGTCTTCGAGCTCAATCGTTTCCGGAGGAGCTTCATTTACGTCAAGCAGGATTACGAATCGGTTATAGCCGCGGCGCGACACGGCGAGTACGTACTCCTGATACGCATGAATGTCCTTGACTGGAAGCGTGTAACAGCCTTTGCCATCGGTGATTGAGTCGGCAATCGGTAGAAGCCGTTGAGAGCCTTTTCTCGCAACAAGCACCGAAACCAAAGCTTGGCTGACCGCTGCACCATCGCTATCGTTGACGCAGCCATGTAACTCGCTTTGATCGTCCCCCTGAGGCAGCGCCACGCTGGTCGTCAGGCTTGGTTCCTCCGGTCGGTAGAGTACCAGCACGAGGTGCGGTGGAGAGGGCGATGGAGCTGGCGTGGAGGTTGTAAGGTAGATGGGGTCCGCGCCAGTTCGCGCCTTAACGTCAGCGACGAGCGCCGAAGTGCTTCCATCCTGAACATACCCTTGACGTCGCGCAGCTAGTCCGATTGTAAGGTCATAGGTTCCTCTCTCATTGACCCAGATCTCAAAAGTACCATCCCCTTTCGTACTGCCATACTGCTTATCGATGCCGGGAGCCATCGCTACTACTTCAATGCCTGGCACTGGTCTGCAGTCGCCTATCTTCTTACCGGTTTTCGTGGTCAAACAAACTTTACCGTATAAGTTCGTGCGCGATGATGTGCCGGAGGTATTCTGCGCCCTCAGGCTTGCCGCGAAGGGTTCAAAAAGGCAGAGGATTACCGTGGGTAGGAGGGCGCAACGCACCCCAAACTTCAAAAGCCTGGACGTGGGAGTCATAAGAATCTCAAGGTTTCGGCGTAAACACATATACGGATTCGACTCGCATCACACTCGTGTCGTCGGTCTCGAGAAAGCCGATTGTGCCAGACTGCCAGCGTATGTTGTCAGGGTCGTCGCTAATTTCCAAATTCTCCACGACCGTTGCACCTGATTTAGGTTCACCCGGTGCAGGCGGATCATCGGGCTCGTCATCGCGAAAAATCATGTTGTAATTGAACTTGTTATCTTCTACCACCACGTCTATGGTCAATGATTTGCTCTCCCGAAATCTGCCGAAAGGAACTTCATCCTTCCTAAGGTTCTCTACTTTTTGCTTCCGATCATAAATCCAACTGTAGAGAAAGAGATGTGTTCCTTCGCGCACCAGTTCGAAAAGGTAGCCCCCGGCTCGGTCAGGCTGCGCCCGCAAGACCCATGCGGCCCTATCCCCACCGTTTTTAAATCGAATTTTGAAGTTTGCTCTAAAATTGCGGAACACCTTGCCCCCTAAATCGCTTGGGATGCCCATTTCCTGTCCTTTCACCAGCAAAGCCTCATCATCCCCCTGCAGCTCTCCAGGTTCTGTCTTCCAAAGGTCCTTCGGATATTGCCAGTGTTCCGCCAGTTTTTCCGTCTTGTTGAATCGGGACGACCAATCATTCATGCGCTCGTTACGACGAGAAGCCACCTTTATTCCATAGGCGACTGAGACCAGGACGACCGTGACGATTACCGCCAACGCGTACCACTTCCAGGGTCGGGGTGTGGGTGAAGGTGGAAAAGTTGGCGGCGGTGGAATTGGTTTTGGTTCTTTATCTATGGGGCGGCTGACGGCAATGCTGACCTTGGTCGCCAGGTCGTTGCAGTCTCTAAAAAACTTAACGTTGTGGTCCTGCGATAACTTTTCACGCAGGGCCTTGATTTGTCTTCGCTCTTTGTCGTCCTGGGCTATTTGATCGACTGGCCAATGGGCATCTTCGCTCAGAATGAATATCAGCGGGTGTTTCTGCAGACGTACCGCTTCGCGGTATTCAAGCTCGGTGAAAGCCAGCTTCCTGGGGTTGTCTTTTTTTGGGATATACCCGTAGCGCCAGGCGAAAAGCCCTAAGTAAGCATCGCACTCGGCAATGTCAGCCAAAACCTTCTGAAGTGGTGGCCGACTGTCGGCGGTATAGTCCTCCATGCCGACCACGGTATGGCCCAATTGCCGCAGCGTTTCGGCAACCTTTTTACGGCACTCCTCCAAGTCTCGGATGGTGGAGGAAAGATAGAATGTGGCCATAACTAGAAGACTCCGAATGACTGGGCGCTGAAGATTATGGGAAGCACTCAGGCGTACGCTCACAAAAAATGCGGCCGCCCGCAACCGATTCTGTGAGCGTTAAGAGTTGAGCGCAGCTAACGACGAGCGTTAGAAGTATCGCTGCGCCAATTAAGGACACTCTAAAATTTCGCGACTAGCGCCGGGCCGACGACCAGAAAATGAGCGCGCATACCGTGGTGAGTGCGCGCCTCAATGCTGTCATGCTTAAAAATGCTATCCAAGTTAACCGAGCGAATCAAGACATTATCACTAATTCCAACACACGTCAGTTCAACTGACACGCATCCGCCGCATGACACGCACGCCGTCGCGCCAGTCTTCGTTGATATCGAAACGATAAATCTCGATCTCCGGATCGATTGAGCGCGCCAACGCGTTAAATGAAGGATGGACGCGAAGTGTTGGCGCAACCAGGTAGACCAGCGGCGATTCATTGCTGATTTTTCTGTCGCCAAAGAGCTTCGCCCGCGTGATATGTCCGCGACGGCGATGTGCTTCAACTCGCTGCCAATAGTCGACCCCCTGCAAGACGTGTTCGCGCGCCTCCGTCACTTTTAACTCGATCACGACTAGTCGGCCGTCCTGTCTGAGAGCGAGCAGGTCAACCGGACGAACCCCGAGCACTCCGCCACGCGCGGTCCGAAACTGAGCGTGCAATGGCGCGACAATGAGACCGGGATCCAATCGTGTAATGTCGCGGCGCAGCAGGGACTCGAGCCACGCTTCAGCTGCGTTCCGATAGAGCGCATGCTGATGGTCTGTGGCCTTTGCGGACCGCTGTTCAATTAGCGAAGTCAAAAGATTTCTCCATTCATTCTCACTCTTTTCATCCAACAGCCGACGCCGCGAGCCTTCAACACCAAACCAAATTCGTTCATTACCCAACAGCCGGCGAACACGCGCGAACGGCAGGCCAAAGTAACGAAGTGTTTCGCCGTGTCGCGCGCTAACAACGTCGATTGCTTCCGGCGCAAATTCTCTAAGTCGACTTGAAAACTCGGTTGGGTCAGCGGCTGGAACCGGGGGAAAGCGCGCCAGTTTCCGCTTCCATAGTGCTTCGCGATCAGGGACGTCAATCAGTTTCATTTCAGTCAACTCCTGATCAACGACATAGACAGCGATTGCGTCTCGCAGGCTGCGGCGCAACAGCGCCACGCGTTGAAGAGTAGGCTTGAGCAAATCATTCTCTATCACCAACCACAACTGTTGAATATACGGAGCGCGCGCACGCTCACTGGTGCGCTTGAACCACATCAGCGCCGAAGAAAGAAATGCGTCTGCATCACTGGCCCTGCTCGCAGCAACCGATCCAGTGACGGCGATACGCTGATGTCTTTGCCGCAAAATGATGCGGGCGTAACGGCCTGGCTGTCCCCGGCGCGCGCCCGGGCTTAGCGCCGTGCGTTCAAGTTTTGTGCCTGACTGGTTCGCACATGCCAAAAGCCCCAGCTGCAGCGAGCGTTTTTGTCGCGCACTCTTGACAGTTAACGCGATAGCACTGGCCGCGGCGCGCGGTACGAGTTCAATAAGCGGCCGTTCCGCACCCATGCGGCGCGAGGCCCGCAGAACCAATTTCTCGCCGGTCAATTCCCAGTCAAATATTTTCCATGCGCGGCTGCCGTTCTCGGTCCAGGTCGTGAGGATCAGCCGACTATAAGCGACGGCAATGTCCAATTCACTTCTTAGCAGGGCTTGCGAATCTCCGCCGTTGAGCGTGCAGAACCATTCGGCATGCGCCGAGAACAGCTCCGCAATTTTCGATCTTGCAGCTCCGATGCGAGCTTGTGTGTTAAGGCGTTCAACCATTGGTGCTTCGCGGCTTAGCCGCCTTCCGTGCGGTAAGGCTCCGTCGAACTACGCGGAAAGGCAGAGAGCCGCGAACGAAAACCTGAAAGGGTGAATTGACTGTCTAAAGCGGTTTGGGTGGGTGTTTCGTCGTTACTTCTACCGTGTGCTACCATTTTTAGTCAATCACAACATAAATAACTCGTTAACAAACTATCGATGAAAAACGTCTACCTTGCAGCATCCGTGCGCACGCCCATCGGCCGCTTTGGCGGCACGCTCGCGTCTTTGACGGCTGCGGATCTGGGCGTGGCTGCGGCAAAGGCTTGCGTGGAACGCGCCGGCTTGAAACCCGATCAGATTCAGCAATCGATCTGGGGTTGCGCGCGACAGGCAGGCGGTGGACCAAACGTCGCGCGTCAGATCACGTATCGCGCAGGCGCGCCGGAAACGGCGCCGGCGTTTACCGTTAATCAAGCCTGTGGCTCAGGTTTGCAGGCGATTATTCTGGCGACCCAGCAAGTCATCCTTGGCCGCGCTGAGGTGGTGCTGGCCGGCGGCACGGAGAGTATGTCTCGGGTACCGTATTTCGCTGAGGGCGCGCGTTGGGGAATGCGCATGGGCCACACTGAACTGGTAGACGGTATGTATCGCGACGGTTTCAGCGATCCGCTTTCGGGATTACTCATGGGCGAGACCGCAGAAAACCTTGCGCGTCAATATGATATTTCTCGCCACGAACAAGACGAGTACGCGTTGCGTTCGCAACAACGTGCCCAGGCCGCGATCGATTCAGGACGATTTGACGAGGAAGTCGCTCCGCTGGAGATCGAAAAGCGCAAGGGTGAAACAACCAGCTTTGCTCGCGACGAACATCCGCGAGCAGGCACAACCATGGCTGACCTGGAAAAGTTAGCGCCTGTGTTTTCTAAAGATGGAACTGTCACCGCCGGGAATTCTTCCGGGATAACAGACGGAGCCGCGGCGGTGTTGGTGTTGAGTGAAGAAGCCTTGACCGAGTCTGGCGCCACGGCCGAAGCAAGAATCATTGATTACGAAGTCACCGGCGTTGCGCCCGACATCATGGGCATCGGCCCGGTTCCCGCGATCAGATCGTTGCTGACAAGGCAAAAGCTTGCACTGACGGATATTGATCTCGTCGAGCTTAACGAAGCGTTTGCCGCACAAGTTGTGGCGTGTGATCGCGAGCTGAAGTTTGACCCTGAGCGACTAAACGTGAACGGCGGCGCGATTGCGCTGGGTCATCCTATTGGTTGCACCGGCGTGCGGATTACAACGACGCTGCTTCATGAAATGAAGAAACGTTCCGCCAGGTTCGGGCTCGCCACGCTTTGCGTTAGCGGAGGCATGGGACTCGCGCTGTTGCTGGAGAGAGTTTGAGTTCACTATTACAGCTTGTCGGAAGTTTTGAACAAGATCTTCGACGCGTAGCGTCGAAGGAGTCCAAGCCAACCTCAAACTGGCTCGGTCGCATCGGACAAAACAGTCACCTAATCGTCAGACAAGGAATTTAGTCGAAAATGAAAAATAAAATGTTGAGATTATTTGTAGTCGCTGTGATTCTATCCTTCGGGGTTTCAGCTCTTGCCATTGCGCAAAAACCGGCGAGCGGCGGCAAGCCGGCCGCGAGTTTGTTGTCTTTCCTGCCACCATCTGACGCCGTGGCCCTGGTCAACGTGACCCGTGTCCTCGACGAAGCCATGCCCAAACTTCTGGCAGGCAATCCTGCGAAATTAGCCGAGGTCACGAACGAGCTGGAAAAGTTTAAGACCCAGACAGGACTCGATGCGCACTCGTTCGAGCAAATCGCGCTCGGTTTTACTTACAAGTATCCGCGGCAAGGCGTCACGAAAATTTCAACTGTTGCACTGGCGCGCGGCACCTTTAATGCTGCTGCCATGGTTGCCGCCGGCAGATTAGCCGCAAGCGGTAAGTATGTTGAGCAGAAGTATCAGGGGAAAACGATCTACATCTTCACCTTTGACCGGCAGATCAGATTGTTCGGGGTATGGAACATGAACGTGAGCGACCTCGCCGTTAGCGCGCTTGACGGCAACACCCTCACGCTTGGTGACGTTGCAGCCGTGCACGGAGTGATTGACGCGATCAGGACGAAGAAACATGCAAACGCTGAGTTGCTCGCACTCGCAAGCCGCGACCCTAATGCGATTCTCGGATTCGGCGGGAACATGTCGCCAACGCTGTTGGAGAATTTGAGTCTCAGCAACGACACGATCGCACGCGAGTTAACGGCTGTACGTCAGGTTTACGGCACGCTGGGAATGACAAGCACCGACCTTGAGTTGATGATGGCGGCTCGCACGGTGGACACCTACGCCGCCAGAAATCTCGGAGACACTGTGGAAGGATTGAAACAGCTGGGAGCGTTCTTTGTTAACCGGCTCACAGCGGCGAAGGGTGCGCTGGCAAAAACCGCACTAAATAATTTGAAGACAACCACGGTGGGTAACGAACTGCAGATCAGAACAGCGGTCGCTCAGTCGCAAGTAGCTCCGTTGATACGATAAAGAACCGTGAAGAGTGAAAAGTGAAGAGTGAAGAGTAAAACGTCACTCATCCCTCATGACTTTTCACTTTTCACTTTTCACTGCTGTCCAGGGAATTGCCCGGGCAGTGTCGGCGCTATCTCAGGTTCGCTCTCTTCCAAACTAGTCAACACATCTGAGTAGATCTTTATCTTTCCGTCGCGTTTCATGCGCTGCTGCACTGTGCTGATGTAGTCCTCGTAAATTTGGTTCTGTTTTGCGGAAAGCATTGTCAGCTTTAGCTGATCACGCTGCTTGGCAAATTCCGCCAGATCAGCTTCCTTCCGATTGGTCACTCCCAGCACCACGTAAGTATCATTGATTTTTAAAGGACTCTTCGTAACCTCACCACTCTTCAAGGCATAAACAGAGTCTTCCAGAACGGCACTCGAACCTGCTTTCCCCAATGCCGAGCCCAGCTTGTAGCCCTCTGTGGTTTCAACTTCAAAACCGGCCTTCTCAGCCGCTGCTTTCAGATCAGCTGCGCTGTTAATTGAAGACGCGAGTTCCTTGGCTTTCTGTTCCAACTGTTCCCTGGAACGTTGCTGTTTCACTGCTTTAGCAACTTCAGTTTTCACTTCTTCCAACGATGGTGTCCGTGGCTCTTTTTTGTCCACCAACATTGGAACAGCAAAGCCGCCCTTCACGCCTGTCTGTTCGCCGACATCGTTAGCGTTATTCAACGGCGCGATAGCTGCCTCGAATTGCTGGCTGCTACCGATGCCCGGAACGTCATCGCCAGGCTTGATAAAAGGCGTTTCCTTTACCATCTCCGCCGGGCTCATGTTGGCGTCAGCAGCTAACTCCTGCGCAACTTTTTGCGGGTCTTTAGTTTCCTTTAATCGACTTTTTGCGCGCTCAGCAATGCTGGCTGCCGTTACGTAACCCTTGCGGTTACGCATCGACACCAGGAGCTCCTGCCTGGCTTCTTCAAAGGTCTTGGGTACCGCATCTCCTCGACGCAGGATGTACCAGTTTCCGGCGTACTTAATGGGAATTTCCGAAATATTACCAGGCGCAACATCTATCGTTCGATCGAGCAGGCCATGGACCTTATTCGGGTTCTTTCGAAATGGCTGCGGCAGGTAACCACCGTTTTTCGCGGTTGCGGGGTCTTCGGAGTTTCCGCGCGCGAGATCTGCAAAAACTTTCTCTTGCGTTTCCGGACTCGCTGACTGAGCTTTCGCGATTAAGTCTTTCGCCTTCTGTTCCACCTGCGCGTCGAGATCTTTACGCGCAACTTTCAACATTATCTGCTGTACCTTGATGCCCGCCTGTTTGTTTTCAGGGCTGAGCTTGTCGAATTCATCACGGAGTTCCTTGTCTGAAATCTGGAGCTTCTCGCCTGCCTTTGCCTGGTCAACATAGACATAGCGAACTTTTTTTTGTGGCACGGAGATCTTGAAATCATCCTTGTGCTGTTCGTAGTGGCTCTTCAGTTCTTCTTCGGTAGGCTGGATCTTTTCAGCAAGCTTGTCGGCAGAAATGATGGTGTAGGTAACGTCAAAGTCGGTCTGCTTCCGCTTGAAGTCCTCCTGGACTTCGTTGTCTGAAACTTTGACGGCTGCGGTAACGAAGGCCCTTAGTTTTTCTTGCGCAATATCATCGCGAACCGTTCGCTCAAACGCTTCCAGATCACCGTAGCGGGCGGTCACCGATTGTTTGTAGCGTTCCATGCCTACAAACTGACCGGACGCGTCGGAAAACTGTTTGCGAATCTTTTCAGCAACCTCCTGATCGCTCGCCGATAACCCAAGTCGCGCAGCCTCCTGGGCAACTACGCGGTCACGAATCAAGCCCTCGACGAAACGTTTGTAGCCACCCAATTGCGCCATGCTGATGCGTCCGCCAAACATCTGCATGTAATTGTCCTTCAACCGCGCCACCTCGGCCACAGTGATCTCTTCACCATTGACGCTGGCCACAAGCGTGGTATTCCTGGCAGGTTCTACGATAGTGCTGTTTCGTCCCGGGCCGAAGAAGGCAATCAGACTTACGGCCAATAACAGGACAAACCCAAAGACTATGATGCGTTGGGTATGTTTTAGCCGCGATAGTTGTTTGAGCATTATTTTGACCTCTGCAGCAAAGGGCGGATTGTAAAGGACAGCCGATGAGTGCGCAACCGGACCACCGAGTGCATTGACCATTCACTACGCAGAGATCAGGTCATTACCACTGAGCGGTGCCGAGTAGGTCTTCGGCCCGGCACCAGCTGTTTTGAGCACAAACAAGACACTCACGCGTTACCGCGCCGTAGTTCCTACCTCATCTCAAGCAGTGCGTGCCTAATGGAAGGGTAGTGGGTCAGTTTGATGTCCGATAAGCTTCAGCTTGTCGCGGCGCTTCGACAAACTAAAGTTTATCGGACAAATTCAACCAAACTGACCCACTAACAAGGGACGCAATTGCTGGTTTCTGATCCGAATGGTATTTTAACGAACACGAATGAACTCGATTGGCAACTCAGCGACTCTATGGATCGGTTTTTCGCTCCTAATCCTTTTCATGCTGAGTCTCGACCTCGGACTCTTCAACCGTAAAGCACATGCAATCAGGTATCGCGAAGCTGCGATCTGGAGTGGCATCTGGGTCACGCTGGCGATGGTCTTTGCCGCCATTGTCTTTTGGTACCAGGGCAAAGATCTGGGTCTGAAGTTTCTCACCGGCTACGTTATCGAGCTCTCGCTGTCCGTAGACAATCTATTCGTCTTCCTTTTGATCTTCTCGTTTTTCAAGGTCCCGGCGAAAGTGCAGCATCGAGTGCTTTTCTGGGGTGTCATGGGCGCTCTCTTTATGCGTCTGACAATGATTTTCGTCGGCGCTGCGCTGATCAATCGATTCCACTGGATCCTGTATGTCTTCGGTGTCTTCCTGGTCTACACCGGTATCAAGATGTTTCGGCAGGAGGATACCGACATCCAGCCGGAACAGAATCCTGTAGTGCACCTGGTTACGCGCTACGTTCCCATCACGCGCCATTACGACGGCTCAAATTTCTTTACCAGAGTTAACGGCAAGCTGACTGGAACCCTGCTGCTCCTGGTGCTGATTATTGTTGAGGTAACTGATCTGGTGTTTGCCGTTGACTCCATTCCAGCGATATTCGCGATTACCACCAACACCTTTATCGTTTACACCTCAAACGTCTTCGCAATCCTGGGGCTGCGCTCGATGTACTTTCTGTTGGCTGGCGTGGTTGAGAAATTTCAGTATCTGCGCATGGGCCTGGCAATAGTGCTCACCTTTATCGGCGTCAAGATGCTGATTGAAGCCGTCCATATTGTCATTCCGGTTTGGTTCTCGCTGGTTTTTGTGGGGGTGGTGCTACTGAGCTCGGTGGCAGCGTCGATTTTATGGCCAAAAGATGCGGAGCTGGATATAGACGTCGAAATGCCCGAGGACTTCGACTCACTGTTTGAGGACGACCCTGAGGACGGCCCGGAGGACAACTCGGCTGACCATTTGATAGAGAAATGAGATCACTTGCTCATTTTGGAGCGCGCTGATTGTTACCGAGGCTTGACGCTCGTCGCCTTGGTATTTTTCAATCGCGACAGGTCGCGACGAACCAAACCGCTGTCAGGTCAGCACACTCCAAAACTTTCCCGTCCAACACCTTAAATCAATATGCTTGAACCACTTCTTACCGCTGTGCTAGATTCGATTCTGGTAGTGTTGCCGTTCAACGCCGCAATATAACGAAAATTCGGCAGCCCAGAACAGTTGCCCGACTTTCACACCTGAACCCCTAATGAGTCGCCCCTCAGGCGACGATTGCGTAGAGTATTTCGCGATTTGTGCGTTGCCCCTCAGTTGTAAAAAGCTTCAAAAAGAATGAGTAAAAAGACGCGGCGTTTCGATTTTGATTGGTGGGTAGTACAGAAGCGCGCCATCTACCTGCTGGTCGCTATATTTATCCTCTGCGGGCTAGCCGCCGGCGGAGCGCTCTATGTCTGGAAATATGGCAATCCGCTGAGAAATGTAGGTACGGGAGTAAAGCTCGCCTCCGGCGCGCGTTTTATTTCTTTCGAGGGTGACGTGCGTGTGATCCGCTCAGCCACTCGAGAGACGATTGTTCCCGGCGCCGACACAGAACTTTATCCTGGTGACACAGTGCAGACACAGGCCAGCGGGCGCGCACGCGTAAGCATGGCCGATGGCTCGACCCTGGTGGTGCGACCAAACAGCACGATCATCGTGCGCGACAACGCCAGCGCGGACGATGGCAAGAAGACAAACGTTCACGTGGTGGTGGATAGCGGGCAGATGTACGTGCGCACCGAGCAACAGCCCGAGGGTACGAACAACGTCGTCGAAACTCCCAAGACCAGCAGTAAGCTGAGCTCGCAAACCGGAGCAAGCTTCGGCGTCAACCCGGAAGGCACTGAAGAAATTCGTATTACCACAGGCGCGATCGAAACCACCGATCGTGGCGGTCAAAAACAGACTCTGGTGGGCGGCCAATACGTTGCTGTAAATCCGTCCGGAACCATTTCACGGCCGCAAAAACTTCTAGATGTTCCCTCGCCCTCAGAGCCTCGCGACCTCGAAAAAGTTTTGGTCGGCGCCAGCGGTGCAGCAAATATTTCTTTGAAATGGATTCGACCCCAATCCGGTACGCCCGCTTTTTATCGAGTGGAGGTGGCAACGTCTCCTTTCTTTGTAGCCGACGGCAAAGTGATTGAGCGCGACCAATTGGCGTCAAACGAATTCACCGCCAGCGACCTGCGTCCGGGAGTTTATTTTTGGCGCGTACGCGCTGTTGCCGGCAGCGGTCAAACCAGCGACTGGAGCGATCCGAAGAAATTTATTATTGCCACCCACGGGACTGGTTCACGCGTTCCCGTTTCCAATCTGGTGGCCGAGTTGCTCGGTGGACGCATCTATTTGATTCGCGGCCGCTCCGAACCCGGCACAACCATTCGTGCAGGTGGACGCGAAACAATTGTGCCGACTGAAGGCTCGTTCCAGCTCCAGGTGACTGCGCCGCCTGGAACCGGCGAAATCAACGTCGACGCAGAAGATTCTCGAGGCAACGTAACGCCTTACCGGCTGGCATTGTCCGCGCGACAAACCAAGGGTTAACTCCTTTTTGGAGTGCCCCGACCTGTGAGCGCTTTTTAGTCCTGGGCGGCTTGACGACCAATCTGACAGTAGCTTGAATTCGCATCTAACCGCGACCGGGTCGCGGAAGACGAAAGCGCTGACAGTTCAGCGCACTCCAAAAATATGCCAAGGCATGTAATTCTTTTAACCGACGCCCACGAAGCGCCCGCTTACGAACTGATCGAAGCACTGCGTCAGGCAGGCGTGCAAACCTTAATCGAAGGCTTGCGCGAAGCTGTGGCTGATGTGCACTTGAAGCGCCACGGCACTGCAAATGTGGACGAAATTTGGGAGGAACAGCCGCTCGCGGTACTTTACGAGGTCGTGCCAGGGGCCGATATGGTCGAGCTTCACGCCGCGATAGAACAGGCAACGAGATCATGGCCGGGTACGCCTCTAATCGCCTGTCGTCGGCAGTTGAGTGGCTTTCATGGACAGAGCTGGCGAAGCCTGGATGGGGCCACTCTGAAGCGCCTGGGGTTTCGGGCCATTGCAGATAAGGCCGCGCAGCTCCCGGCCATCCTGCACGAAATTGAAGGCCATGGAATGACCGGCGAACTCCGACTTCCGGAGCTCGTCAGTCCGCCTATTAGAACTTCCGATACCCTGCTTCCCGCGCGATTGAGACCGCGAACCGTGCGCGCTGCTTTTGATCTGATAGCCTCCCTTCACTTCATCGGCGATCAAAACAGCGCGGCCCACACGGCACTTGCTGGTCTGGTTCCGCTTGTTCAGGCTGATCGCTGGACCATCTATCTGTTCTCCGAGGCAAAGGGTCCCGACGCTTCGATTCTCGAATCGATCGCCTCGCTCAATCCGGCCGAAGAAACGGTGCCGGATCAATCGGATGATTGGCGCCGGCTTCTGATGGGCGGCGAGAGTCTTCCGGTAGGTTCAGAATCGAAAGCGGCGCGGCTCGCCGGCGCGGGCATGGGAACCACCAGGAAAAAGGAACGCGGCAAACACTTCGTCGCGGTCCCGCTCGTATGCGGTGAAAGAATTCTTGGCGTGCTTGAAGGCATGCGCCGGCAACGCTCTTTTAAAAGGTCGGAGATCGAGCTGCTTAATGGGCTGTCGCTGCCGCTCGCCTCAGCGCTTGCGAACGCAGTGCGCATTGCTGAAGCCGAGCGCCTGTCACAAACTGACGACTTAACAAAACTGCACAACGCACGTTACCTGCGGCAGTTTCTGCTTAATGAAATCCGCCGGGCGCGTCGTTACGGTTCAAGTGTTGGGGCATTGTTCCTGGACCTCGACGACTTCAAGCGCGTGAACGATGCTCACGGCCACCTGGCCGGTTCACACGTATTGATGGAGATGGCGGCAGTGATCCTGTCGTCCATTCGTGACACTGACGCCGTCGCACGCTACGGAGGAGACGAATTTGTCATTGTCCTGCCTGATACGCAGATAGACTTGGCAGGGACAGTTGCGGAACGTATCCGGGACAAAATTGCGCGCCATCAGTTCAGCGCCGGTCGGAATTTGAAACTCACCTTGACCGCTAGTTTCGGAGTAGCCGCCTTCCCTGAGCATGCCTCATCCCCACAGCAGCTAATAGCTGCGGCTGACACCGCGATGTACGAAGCCAAAGCCGCAAACAAGAACTGCATTCGCATCTCGGCGTTGCTGTCCAAAGAAGGAAAACCAAATCGGCAACTGAATACGTCTGGTGCCCTTGCAATCTCGGACGAGGGAAAAACTTTTTCTTGATAGCGCAAAGATCGAAATTCAGTGTATCTTGGTCTGTTAGGAATGAACTGGTATTTCGACGGCAGTCGAGCGAAGGGTGACTTCAGTGCGGGCCGGCCGGATTAACTTTCGAACCGCTGATCCAAATATTGGTCCTGCAGCTGATAAGTAGTAGTGAAGGAACCAGAGTGCCCGCCCGCCGAATGCTCTCATTTTCAATTGACGAGAAGAGATTAAGTAATGGCTTTCAAATCGATTTTTAGCTTGTTTTCCAGTGATCTGGCGATAGATTTGGGAACAGCAAACACGCTGGTTTACGCGAAAGGGCGAGGCATCGTCGTTTCTGAACCCTCGATAGTGGCGATCAATAAAGTCACCAATCAGGTTGAGGCTGTGGGGCGGGATGCGAAAGAGATGCTCGGACGAACGCCGGGCAATATCGTCGCCATTCGCCCGATGAAAGACGGCGTGATCGCTAACTTTGAAGTAACCGAGAAGATGCTGCAACACTTCATTCGCAAGGCCCACAACGGCAAGACCTGGGTCAGTCCACGTGTCGTCATCGGCATACCTTCGGAAATCACGCAGGTCGAGCGACGTGCCGTTGAGGATTCTGCCTATCGCGCCAAGGCATCGGAAGTTTATTTAGTTGAAGAAGCGATGGCGGCGGCAATCGGAGCTGGCCTGCCGATAACCGAACCGCACGGCAACATGGTGGTTGATATTGGCGGCGGCACGACAGACATCGCCGTCATCAGTTTGAGCGGAATCGTTTACTCGCGCGCGGTTCGCGTCGCCGGAAACGAAATGGACGAGGCGATCATTTCCTACATCAAACGTAAGTATAATCTGCTGATTGGTGAGCGCACCGCCGAAGCAATCAAGATCGAGTTGGGTTCGGCGTACCCGCTGGATGAGCCCTTGTCATACGAAGTGCGCGGGCGAAATCTGATCGAGGGCATACCGAAGACTATAACGATGACAGACGAAGAAGTTCGCGAGGCACTCGCGGACTCAATTGCCACGATCATCAATGCCGTTCGCGTGGCCCTGGAACGAACGCCGCCTGAACTTTCGGCAGACATCGTCGAGCGCGGCATCGTCTTGACTGGCGGCGGCGCACTGCTGAAGAACCTCGACAAGCGTCTGTCGATTGAAACTGGATTGCCGGTCTCCGTGGCGGAGGATCCACTGGCCTCCGTCGTGCTGGGAACTGGCAAAATGCTTTCCGACTTCGATCTGCTGAAGAGAGTGAAGTGGGAAAACACGATGACCAGCGGCATGTAAGGAGCCGTGAAAAGTGAAAGGTGAAGAGTGAAAAGTAAATCGTGAATCGTAATTAGAAAAAGTCGAGTTCCTGTTGCTTTTCTTTCTTTTCACTTTTCACTCTTCACTTTTCACTGAGTTAAATGGCAGCCACTCGCACCCAAAGAGAGATTCGTCAGCGCGCGCCGATCTGGCTCGGGATACTGCTGCTGACCAATTTGATAATCATGGCGGTTGACGCGCGAGACAGCGTTACCAGACAACGCCTGCTCAGGGTTTGGGTACAGGCTCTGGCTTCACCTGCGCAAAGCATCTCGTCGGGCGCTAGCGGCGCGGGCACAAACTTCGTCAAGCAGATTGTTAACTTCCGCAGCACCGCAAACGAAAACGAAGTGTTGAAGCAGCAGCTATTCACCGCGCAACTCGAGCTGCGCAACGCGCAGCAAGCCGCCGCTGAAAACGAACGTCTAAAAGGTCTGCTCAATCTGAAGCAGCAGACGGGTTACGATCAGGTCTCCGCTCGCGTGATCGCCCGCGACTCATCCACCTGGTTCAACACTATTACAATTAACCGCGGCAGTTCTTCTGGTATAGCTCTCAATATGCCGGTGGTTACGGGTGGCGGCATCGTGGGTCGCGTGATCTCATTGAGTCCCTGGACGGCGCAGGTGATGATGATCAGCGATGAAAAAGCTGCAGCGGGAGCAATCGTAGGACAGCTCGGCGCGTCTGGAGCTCTTGGACCGGTAAGGGGTCTCGGCGAAAGTGGGCTGATTGAAATGCGTTATGTTTCCGGATTGGAAAAAGTCGAAGTCGGAGATTACATTCTGACGACGGGCCAGGATGGTATCTATCCTCCAGGTTTGACTGTGGGTGAGGTTGTCCAGGTAAAACCCGGGACGGCAACTCAGGCTCACGAAATCCTGATTAGGCCCGGCGCGAAATTGGATCAACTCGAAGATGTGGCGGTGCTGCTTTATCAACCGCCACCGCGGCCTGCTCCCGACCAGACCCTGCCAAATGTAGATAAGGCGAAAAAACAGTAAGGAGCGAAAAGTGAAAAGTGAAGAGCAGGCAGTCTTTTAACTTTTCACTCTTCACTTTTCACTGGTGACTGTTTTCCGATGCCCCAACTTAAGATTGCGGCCGTACTGGCAATAGCTATTCTCCTGCAGTTGTGCCTTGGGGGCATTTGGTCTCCCCTTTCCTATATTGACTTCCCACTGATGGTCGTTGTTTATATTGCCTTGCAGCGTCATGCGTGGCATGCGCTTATAGTCGGCACTATCGCCGGTCTGGCTGTTGATGCCGCGAGCCGAGGGCTCATTGGCGCCGGTGGATTTTCGAAGACGCTGACTGCTTACCTGATTTATTTCGCAGCCACGCGGGTCAACCTTGAAAACACGCTGCTTCGAATTCCGGTGTTGGCGGCGGCGTCAGTGATCGACTCTGCCATCTATGTCTTTTGGCACCGTTCGCTCAACTACCCGCCGACTATGCCGTTTGTGCAAACGATGTCGTACCGTTTGATCGCCACCACCGTCACCGGAACCTTTGCTCTTTATTTGCTTGATTCACTTTTCACCGAACGTGCCCGGCAACGTCGCTCATTCGCCTCGCGTCGAAAAGGCGCGCAACGCAGCCGAGGCGCCCTGACCAGAACCGTTAAGAGAAGATGAAGAAGACGACGGAGAACAGACGACCGCCGACGGCCGTTCGGCTATATTAGGTCCGCCGTCATGGGTCGTCCGTCACTGGTCGGTTTTTTACTTATGAAATTCGAAGATAGCTCGCAAAACCTTCGCAGCCGGCTTTGGATCGTTCAGAGTTTTGTCGTTGTGCTGCTGGCTCTGCTGGGAATTAGACTTTATTACCTGCAACTCATTCGCGGGCAGTACTACGCCGAGATTGCGCAGAACCAACGGATCCGGCTCCTGCCGATTCCGGCGCCACGCGGAAATATTTTTGCCAACGACGGCAAGACGGCGTTGGCTAATTCCAGCCCCATCTACAACGTCATTCTCTCACGCGAAGATTTGCGAGACCGTAAGCTGATGTCTCTGGTTCAGCCGCTGGCGGAAGCACTGCAGGTCGACGCCGACATCCTGCGCGACCGCTTCGTACAAATCGGTTCGCAGCCGGCCTTTGAGTCAATCTTAGTAAAGCAGGACGTGACACCCGCCGACATCGCCTGGGTTGAGTCCCACGAATTGGAGTTTCCCGAGCTCCGCGTCGAGCAACAGCCATTACGACGTTATCCGGCTAACGGAATGCTGGCTCATGTGCTGGGGTACGTCGGCGAGATCAGTCCGGATCAGTTGAAACAACCGAGCTACAAAGACAAAGGGCTGAAGCCTGGCGATGTGATTGGATTGAGCGGCCTCGAGCAAACCTACGACGACTACCTGCGCGGCAAAGAAGGTTACAGAAAAGTGATCGTCGATAGTCGCGGCCGCATCCAGGATGAAATTGAAACGGTCGCGCCGCAAGCCGGCCAGGACTTAGTCACCACCATCGATCTTGATTTGCAGGTTGCTGCCGAGGAACAGTTGCGAAACTCTGCGACCGGGCGCGGCGTGCTGGTCGCTTTAGATCCGAATAATGGCGAAGTTCTTGCACTCGCGTCTGCACCAACGTTTAACCCAAATCTCTTTTCACGAATTGGAACGAAAGAAGGTCGGGCGCAGTACTTGGCGGTGCTTAACGACCCGGAAAAGCCTCTGATCAATCGGGCCGTGCAGAGCCGCTATCCGCCAGGCTCCACCTGGAAGATTCCGATGGCCATATCGGGTCTGGAACAAGGTGCGATAACCCTGGACCACTCAGCTCTCGTTTGTGGTGGCGGGATCATGGTGGGAAACAAGTTTACGCGCTGCATGGGAAATCATGGCACGCCTGACATCAAAGCGGCGATTACGCATTCCTGTGACGGTTACTTCTATCGTTTGGGTTTGAAGATGGGACTCGACGGCATCATGTCGATGGTAGACGAGTTTGATTTGAACAAACGCACTGGAATCGATCTGCCAAACGAAGTTCTCGACCTGACGCCTTCCCGTGAGCTCAAGAAACGTACCCAGCCCGAAAATTCCGAGTGGAAAGACATTGATACCGTCTACGCCTCTTTCGGCCAGGTCTACGACATCATCACACCGATAGCATTGATACGTACGATCGCGGGCGTGGCCAATGGCGGGAAGTTGTATGTGCCGCATCTGCTCAGGGAGCTCCGCCCCGCCGGGGTGGCTGGCACGCCAGATTACAAACCCTATCGCGCTTTCCAACCGCTTGACTCGACGCGGCCAAACCCAAAGGTGCTTTCCATTCCGGCAGACATTAATCAGCGCGTCGTCGAAGGGATGTGGGGCGTCGTTAATAACGGCGGCACCGGCGCGGGAATTCGTATGGCCGGTTTCGATATCGCCGGAAAAACAGGAACAGCCCAGGTTGTAGGGCTGGGGAAGGACGTCGGCAAAAACAAGGACCACTCGTGGTTCGTGTCTTACGCTCCTGCATACAAACCGGAAGTCGCCATGGTGGCACTAATTGAAAATTCAGGCTTTGGCGGACATCACGCGGCGCCTGCCGTTCGTAAGGTGTACGACGTTTACTATCGCAAGACACGGCATGAAGAGCCGCCCGGCGCGGTGCCGGTTGCCAAATCTCCTAAGCCGGAAATCAAGACTCCGAAGAAGCCTGAGACAATCGCCACAAACCAGTGAAAAGTGAAAGGTGAAGAGTGAAAAGTAAGAATCCAGCGGTAAACGAGTGATAAATAATAGACGAATGAAGGTTGAGCGCTTATTGACTCTTCACTTTTCACTCTTCACTATTTTCCATGGTCGCAATAATACAAAAAAGAGGGCTGCGTGATTTCGACTGGCTGCTGGCGCTGCTGGCGATTGGTATCGTCTGCTTCGGCACCATCCAAATCCGTAATGCACAGCCTACCGAGAGCTATTGGATAAAGCAGCTCATCGGACTCGGCATTGCCGTCGTCGCGATGCTGCTGGTTGCCTTCAACGACTACCGTAAGTTCATAAATATCGCGCCCGCATTCTACGCGTTTGGTCTCATGCTGCTGATCATCGTCCTGATTCCCGGCATTGGGTTAAAAATCAACGGGCAACGCGCCTGGATTAAAGTTCCAGGCATCGGTCAATTCCAGCCATCGGAGTTTGTGAAGGTGACCACCGCGATGATGCTGGCGCGCTATTTCGGCCGGCACCGTAGCGGTGCCTTGACTCTGAAGGAAATGGCGATCGGCGGGTTGATTCTCGCCTTGCCCATCTTTCTTATTCTGCTCGAGCACGACGTTGGACAGGTGCTGACATATCTTCCCATCCTGGCAATCGTTCTGTTTCTTTCCGCGATACGAATTCGGTACGTAGTCGCCGCCGTGGTCCTCAGCGTGCTCCTATTGCCCGCGGCTTATTGGGTGGGAGTAAAAACTCATCTCGTGAAGAACTACCAACAGGAGCGCATTAACGTAATTCTCGATCCGGAAAAAGCAGATCGCCGAGGCTTTGGTTATAACACCTGGCAATCGATCCTGACTGTAGGCGAAGGCGGGCTGCTCGGCGCGGACACCAGTGCGGCACACTCGCAAAGCAGTTTGAAGTTTCTTCCCGAGCCACATACCGACTTTATTTTTTCCGTGCTTGCCGGCAATGCCGGCTTCGTCGGTTGTATCCTTGTTTTACTCGCCTATGCCATTTTACTTTCCAGAATGATCGCGGGCGCCAAGCGTGCTCCTGATCGGATGGGCATGTTGGTAATCATGGCGGTCGTAGGCGGCTTCACCTGCCAGATTTTCATAAACATAGGAATGGCGCTCGGACTGTTGCCGGTCATCGGTGTGCCCTTGCCGTTGATGAGCGCTGGACTCGCTTCCTTAATTGCCACCTTCATCGCTATTGGCTTTGCGATCAGCGTGCAGTTGAGAAGATTTGTGAACTAGGGACTTTCTAACCGCCGATTCACGCGAATCAGCAGGCATAAGAGTTGAAGACACAAATAGGAATCTCACGAATAGACCCTCAGATAGACCCTCAGATTCGCACAGTCCGCGTAAATCCGCGGCTGATTCTGTTAGAGATATCTAACACAATCGTTTCGTATTTGCGGCAGCTTGGGTTTATACTCGGCCTAGCTCGCCCCTGCGGAGGGTTTTCGTTTCAGCCGTTAAAAGCCTCGAAACAAACAAGCAGCACGACGGAAGCTCGATTTGTGAAGCACCGTGCTCCCGAAAAGCGAGTCAGAATTTTAGCGATCGTCCAACTTTGATCGGACGTATCTTTCAAACTCTTTCGTTAAGCCGCCGGTTGGCCAGCGGGGCCACCAGTTGGAACTTAAGGTTCCGTTGACACCAGCTGAAAGCGCAAACAGGTCGCGAGCACATCCGGTGAATTCCGCTATGTGCTACTGCCTGCGCCGATGAAAGGCGCTCCCTGTCGTAGTTTTTAGCTGATGCGCAAAGCGGCTAGTTAGGTTTCTTTTTTGATTAGTTTTAGTGACCGTCGCGTTCTGGACATACCAGATCCAGACTCAACTCAATCGGCACGCGACCGACATCCGACTAAAAACCCATATCTCGGCCAGCTATACGGACCGCAGACGACCTGCCTGCCTGTCCTTTCAACCGCAAAACACCGCGCATTTTCTATCAAAGCATTTCCTGGCAAGAGGCTTGAGCGTCTTGCTAAACCATGGCCAGTGCGGCTCGCTTATCAGCTTGAAGCGCATCCCGGTCAATTCACAATTTTGAGTAACGGCCTACGCCACGCTGCATTAACCGTTCATGGTTATGCTGGCATTGAAAGCTCAAGAGCTTTCCCGGACGGCGCTCGCTCTACGAGTGGCCACGAGTCGTTTCAGGAGACAACAAGTACACAATGGCAAAAGAATTAATAGTAAGCGTCAATGGACGCGAAAAGAAGATTGCGATCATCGAAAACGAAAAGGTCACCGAGTTTTACATCGAACGTGGCGAAGGCAATCAGGGTATCGTCGGCAATATTTATAAAGGTCGCGTCATGCGCGTCTTACCCGGCATGCAGTCGGCCTTCGTCGACATCGGACTTGAGCGCGATGCATTTCTTTATGTGTCCGACTTCTTCGACGAAGAAGAAGAGTTTGAGCGGATCGTTATCGATAAGGCGCAGAAGGGCAATGTTGAAGAGGCCCAGCGCGCGGCGGCGGAACAGATCGCCATGGGCCGCGTCGAACGCGAACGTCACATTGAGGCTACACATGAAAGAGTGGAACCACTACGCGAACTAGATCAGCAGGAGGTTGAGCCACTATTGGAGGCCGAAGCTTCTGAACAAGCAGAACTGGCGGAAGAGACGTCCACCGAGAGCAGTGATTCTACCAAACGTCGCGGTCGGCGAGGACGCCGTCGCCGCGGCGGCCGCGAAGGGTCTGAACCGGAAGGCGTGCTAACTCCTTCTCGCGAATCGATAACGCCGGAGGATATCGACACTCCTTTTGTTGCGGCCGACCCGTCCATTCTAAGAATCGTGGACGAAGAGGAAACCGCCGACAACGGCGAGATGTTCAAAGACGCCCGCCTCCAGGAGCGGCTTTTCGATCAAATACACGCCGGTGAATTCAATTTGGAAGACGACTTCCGCACCGCCGAGGTGGGGTCGGTTCTACCCACTGTGGATTATCGCGACGATTCATTTCAGCGAGTGGACGACGGAGACGCCACGGAGAGCAATCAAAGCGCTGCGCCACGTACTCGTGAGCCGATCGCTGCACGCATCGAAAGTTTCATTGATGATGTCGACGATGACAGGCTGCATACCGGTTTGTTCCAGCGGATTAGTGATGATGAATCCGAAACGGAGGACCTGGCGGGCCGCTCGGAACCAATGGATTTGGAAGTAACAGAGAAACAACCGCGCGAACGCGCAAGCAGCAAAAAGTCGAGGGTGGGAAAACTTCTTAGCAGCCTGGGCGCAAAGAAAAAAGCTTCAACCAAACGATCGTCGAGCAAGAAGCCCGTGAAGGAATCAGTCTCGGAAGACGCAGACACGACAGATAACCCGACGGTCGAAACCTACGACGACGCCGAAGCGAGCCTCGACGACAACGGTTCGCGTGCTGAGTTTGCTACAAGGCGCGGCGGACGGCGACGGCGCCGGCCCAGCAAAGCAAGTGGAGCAGAGGCGACCGGGGCTGAGTCTCCCACTGAAGAAACGCCGGAAGATGTCGAAGCGCCGGGGGACGAAGTGGCTGCCGAAGAAGTTGCGCCTGTGGTCGAAAGTTTCCCCGAGGTCGAAGAAGTTTCCGCGCCTGAGGCGCCCGCCGCGCCGGCCTCGCGTGATTCACGTGACACTCGCGATTCGCGTGGCGGTCGCGATTCGCGTGACCGTGGTCGCAGCAACCGAGGCGACGGTCGTGGCGGCTCAAGAGGCTCGGGTCGACGCGACCGGCAACAACAGCCTACTATTACAGACCTGCTGCGTGAAGGACAGGAAATACTTGTACAGATCGCCAAAGAGCCGATCGCCAAAAAAGGCGCGCGCATCACTTCGCATATCGCTCTGCCGGGTCGTTTCCTGGTTTACATGCCGACGGTTGAACACGTCGGCGTCTCCCGAAAGATTGAATCAGACAGTGAACGCCAGCGACTGCGCAAACTCATCACCCAGATTCGCGCGACTGAAGAGATCCCCTCGGGCGGCTTCATCGTGCGCACTGCGGGCGTAGGAATGAGCGAAGCAGATTTGCGTGAAGATGTGCGCTATCTGGTGCGCACCTGGCTGGACATTCGCGCGGCCGCGGAGAAGTCGAAGCCGGCAACGCTTGTTCATAAGGATCTGGATTTGGTGCAGCGAATCCTTCGCGATCAACTGTCAGACGATTTTGCTGCGATTCGCGTCGACTCCGAAGAGGAATACGAGGCCATCGTCGAATTCATAAATCGTATTCAGCCGCGCATGGTCAAACGCGTAAAGCTTTACACTCGTGATCGTCCCATCCTCGAGAGTTATGGAGTGCAAGCGGAGATTGACAAGGCGATCAAGCCGCGAGTGTGGCTGAAGTCAGGCGGTTATCTCGTCATCAACCAGACAGAGGCACTGGTCGCGATCGACGTCAACACCGGCAAATTTGTAGGCCGGGGTAGTGGCCGACTTGAAGATACGATCACGCGCACAAACATGGAGGCTGTCGATGAAATCGTGCGGCAGATTAGGCTTCGCGATCTTGGCGGAATCATTGTGCTCGACTTGATCGATATGGAAGAACGGCGTAATCGCACCAGAGTGATGGGGGCTTTACAAGACGCGCTGCGCGGCGATAAGTCGCCCACGAAGGTGCTTTCGTTTAATGATTTTGGCCTCGTGATTATGACTCGCAAGCGAGTCAAACAGTCGCTGGAACGCACCTTATGCGCGCCTTGCAACTATTGCCAGGGTGCGGGGTTAATCAAGTCGCCGCAAACTGTCTGTTATGAACTTCTCGAGGAAGCGCGCACGCTCGGCAGGGCGATGAATGGAGATAAAGCCAACAAGCAAACGACGCTGCGCATTCATCCGGACGTAGCGAAAGCTTTGCGCTCTACCGAACGAGATGTGCTAAACGAAATCGAAGAGTATCTCGGACCGGTCGACATCAACAGCGACGCAATGATTCACCAGGAACAGTTCGATTTCGCGTTCATCTAGAAACCGAAGAGTTTCAAGTTCCAGGTTTCAATTTAAGTTCGGAGGTTGATCCTGAACCTTCATCTTAATTTGAATCCCCGCGTCTCCCAACTTGAAACTTGAAACTAACTTCTGCCCCATGAGCAAACTCGGAAACCTTTGGAAGACAATGCTCGCCGGCGGCGCCGGCATGGCGGCGCTGGCGGCGCTCAACGCGGCAATTCAACGCAACGCCATTGATCCGGACGACAGCGCGCTCGGCGGCGAGGCCCACTTCTTCCGTTGGAAACACGGGAAAGTTTTTTACAAAATCTCTGGTGCTGAAAATCCAGGGCCGCCTTTGGTGTTTATTCACGGCGTGGGCGCGGGCACGTCGAGTTTCATGTGGCGGAAAAACTTTGATGAGTTGGCCAAAGACTTTCGCGTTTATGCTTTCGACCTGCTCGGCTTTGGCTTTTCCGACAAACCAGCCGTCGCTCCCTACTCTGCTGATCTCTACGTTGAACTAATTACCGATTTCATTCGCGAAGTATCCGGCTATCCGGCTAACCTGATTGCCAGCTCGCTCGGCGCGGCGTATGCGATTCGCGTGGCTGACGAACATCCTGAGCTCGTGAATGCGATGATCCTTAATGGGCCGACCGGGTCCGACTCGCTGAATCGGCGGCCCGGCATGGCCGGGGCGGCTTTCTACGGGTTGCTGCAATCGCCGGTTCTGGGAACTTCTTTTTACAACGTGATGGCCAGTGAACGCAGTATCCGAGACTATGCTCGCGAAAACTTATTTTACGATCATCGTCGCGTCACTGATCGACTTGTCGCGAACTTATATGCGACCAGCCATCAGTCAGGCGCGCAGCATGCAATCGCCGCTTTCCTGGCTGGCTACCTGAATACCGACACGCGATTTCCATTCTCACGTCTGACCCAACCCGTTGTTTTGGTTTGGGGAAAACAAGACTCGACCACACCACTGGAGCAGGCGTTATCACTGGTGGCGTTAAACCCTCGAGCGCGCCTCGAAGTGTTTGACTATTGCCGCATGATGCCCGAGCAGGAACAGCCGGAGAAGTTTAACTCACTCGTTTACGCTAATTTTCTCGCGCGATCCGCGGCGGCTGGTTCGGAATTCTGAGGCTATCGGACATGGTTGAACCCGTACCAGCCACATCGCATCGAAGGCATAACAATTTTGAATCAGGGCCGGCGTTTCCAGAAATCAGCAAAATCTCAAGGAAATTCTTATTCTGGAACAACTCTATTGACGTTCCAGAGAAGATCGGCGAGAATCCAGAAAGCCTCGGATCACCAACATCCAGGTTTAGTACTTCCGAAAAGAAGCTCTCACAGACAGCCCCAGCTCGAAACCATCGATAAACCACGTCGGGTTTCGCATACATCAATAGCCTAGTTCGTCGCTTTTCCAGACTTCTGCGCAGGAGTTTGAATCGACGCCGCCCACCTGCTTTTCAGCCAGGAACACCAAGGAACAATCATGGAACACTCCTCTTCAGCACACCACAATTCGACGGAGACTAATTCTTCCCCTCAGTCTTTCATGAGCGACTTTGCCGACGCTAGTCATGATCTGCTGATGGCGGATTCCGCCGTCGAGCGTGCGAATGCAGCACGTCGGTTAGCAACTTTGGCGAGACCGTTAGCTGCGCCTTATCTCATGGCTGCGTTGTCTGATAACGCCTGGGAAGTACGGCAGGCTGCGGTCGAGGCACTGGGCGACATTGGAGAATCCGGCGCGATTGCGCCTCTTCAGGAATTACTTGATCGCGGCAACCAGGACGCGTTGCTGGAACACGCGATCTCAAGAGCGATCTCTTTGATCAGCGCGCGTGTCGACGCAGCCTCCGAGGCGACGACAGACAGTGCCGTGAAGTATGAAGTTTCGCAAAACGATAATCAGCAGGTGTTCCCGGTTGAGGATTGGCAGACGGCGGCGCGCGAGCTCGAGCAGGCGCCGTTGGAAACAATTCAGTCTGCGGAAAATGAAAAGAAGAACTTTCTCTCCATCGACGATAGTCGCAAGCTGGCGGAGGTTGAGGCGCGACTACGAAGCGAAAAGGAAAAACAGCTAGCCACGGAGATACTGGCGTTGCATGCGGCAGAAGCAGATCAAGCGAAAAGGATAGAGGAAGCTAACGCGAAGGCTCGCCGAGAACAGGAAGCTAAGCAACGGATTGAAAAGGAAGTTCAGCCACGTACTGAAGTTGTAGCCGTCGAGCTGCGGCATGAAGATTCACAACAAACTGAAGGCGCCAGCAAAGCGCAGGCAGTTCTGCAAACACTCGAGCAGGTCAGACAGCAATCGCAAGCAGATTCGCTCATAAGAGCTGAACAAGAGCAACAACTACGCGCCTCAATCGAAGAGTTGCATAGGACCGAACGTGAAGAGCTTAGCCGGTTAAGAGTGATAGAAGATGCGTTGCGCACACAGGAAGAAGCGAAAGTTCAAGTCCTGGCCGAAGCACGAAGCCGAAACGAAGAATACCTGAAGAAGCTTACTGATTCGGAAGCTGTGCTGCGCCAACTGGAAACAGAAACAAGCGAGAGAATAGCGAAAGAGCAGGAGATAGTCGCCGCCATCGAAGCGCTGCGCAATACCGAAGCTGAACACGCGGACCTCATAAAAAGATTAGAAGCTGATCGATGCGCTAGAGAAAAAGCCAGCGAGCAAGCGAAGTCTCAGGCCCGTTACGCCGCTGAGGAACACGCGAGAACCGTCGCAGAGCTGGAAGAATTGCGCCAGGCATTAGCTGTCGCCGCGCAAAGCCGGGCCAAAACCGAACAGCATCTGAATGAACAAATTCAAGCTGAGCGAATTGCAGAGGCAGAACACCAGCGGCGCATCGAAGTGGCCACCGCCTCGCTCCATTCTCACGAACAGGTGCGCAAAGAAGCCGAAGAAAAAGCCAAGCATGCCGCCAAGCGTGCCGCAGAAGAAGCAGCTCAGCTGGCGCAACTACAAATAGCTCGCGACAAGGCGATCAGTGAAACTCTAATCCAAACCGCTGAGAAACAGCGGCTTAACCTTGATATCGAAAATTTAAGCAAAGTCGCAAATGAACAGATAGCGCTAATGGCTGATGCGAAACTTCGACTAACGGCGCTCGAGGAGACACGCGACCGAGCGGAAACCAAGGTACGACAACGCGCAGAACGTGAGCAGCGTCTGCAGCAGCAAATTGAGGCGCTTCGCCAGGCTGAACAGGACCAGATCGATCGGATTAATCAAGCTGAGACCGAGGCCCAAAGGCTACGCGAAGCGGAGGCTCGCCTAAAGACAGAGGCGGAGGCGAAGCGAAAGGCGGATGCGGAAGCACGTAAAGTCGCCGCGGCAGAAGAGCACCGGCAGGTTGCGGAGGAAATACGCCAGCGAACTGTCGAGGAAGAGGAAAAACTCAAGCGGCTGCAAACTATTCGCGCCAAGGCAGAGGCCGCTGCGCAGAAACGAACGGAACAAGAGCAGCAGTTAAATGGCGCTCTTGAAGCCCTGGCACTTGAGGCTGTCGAGCAACTCACACGAATACGCGAAGGCGAAACGACTCTTCGCCAAGCTGAAGCTAAATCGCGCGAGTTTGCTGAGGAGGAAAGGCAGTTGCTGGCTGAGTTGGCAGCTCAGCAGAAGGCAGACCAGGAAGCGCGCCTGCAGGCAAGCGAAGCCGAGCGAGCGCAATTGCTGGCCGCGGCCCAGGCACGCGCTGAGGAAGAGGCGCAACAGATCGCCGAATTAGAAGCCATCCGCAAGCAGGCTGAGGTTGATGCGCAATTGCGAGCGGAAGTGTTGCAGCAGTTAAACGAGAACATCGAGTCGCTCAAGAATTTGGAATCCGAACAAGTCAAACAAATTGAAGAACTGCGGGTGGAAACACAGGCGCGAACCGAAGCCGAAGAAGCCCGCCTCGCGGATTTCGAAGCACTGCGGAACAAGACCGCAGTGGCGGCACAACAACGTGCTGAGAGAGAACAACAGCTGAGCACGGAAATTGACGAGATGCGCAAGCTTGAGACGGAGCAGGTAAAACGTCTGGCAGAAGCCGAGGCTGACTTGGTCAGTCTGCACGAGGAACGCCTCCAGACTGAAGCCGAGGCGCAGCAGAAAGCCGAACGACAACAGCAGCTCAACGTGGAGCTAACAGCGCTGCGCGAAGAAATTTCCACCCAGGTTAAGCGCATTGCCGAGGCGATGAAAGAGTCGCGCCGCCTCGCCGAAGAGCGGGACCTCCTCAACCAGGAAGAAGACGCACGTCAACTGGCCGAAAACGAAGAGCGTCAACGCGTCGCCGCTGAGCGACGGCTGAAGCTGGAGACAGAAGTTCAGCTTCGTGCTCAGCAGGAAGAGCAACAACTGGCCGAGCTTGAGGCAATCCGTGCGAACGCTGAGCGAGAAGCTTCGCTCCGAAGTGAAACGGAGCAGCAGCTCAACACCAACATTCAAACCCTGCGCAAGTTGGAGATAGAACAGCGTCAGCGTATATCGCAAGCTGAAGCTGAATTGCGCCAGGCTCAGACCGATGCTCGCCTGCTCGCGGAGGAGCAAGTTCGCGTGCGGACGGAAGCTGAGACGCTGCACCAGAAACAAACGGAAGCACGTCGCATAGCCGCAGAAGAAATGCGACAGCTAATGGAGAGTCAGGCCGAACAGCGAGCGACTGAAGAGACCCGAGTTGCAAGTGAACTGGAAGCTATTCGCTTGCGGATAGAAACCGAAGCCGAGCAGCGGGTGGAAACAGAGCGGCAACTGAATGCCGGCATCGAGGCGCTGCGAAAAGCTGAAGCGCTGCAACGCAAACGGATTGCAGAAGGCGAAGCTGAAACAAAACGGTTGGCCGAAGAGACAGCGCGAATTCAGGCGGAAGAGCAGGAGCGACTGCAAGCGGAAGAGGAAGCACGTCAACGAGCGTTTGCCGAGCAACTGCATCTGGCTGAGCTGCGTGCGCAACAGCAAGCGCAGGAAGAAGAAGCCAATCTCGAACAGCTTGAGGCTATTCGTAGCGCGGCTGAACAGGCAGCACAGCAGCGCAGCGAAAAGATCGATTCGCTCAATGCGGAGATTGCTGCTCTTGGCGAAATCGAGGTCAACGAGTCCAACCGAATTCAGGAGGCTGAAGCGCGCTTAAGTGAGTTTGAAGCTGAATGTAAGAGGTTAACTGAGGAAGCGGCGACGCTGGTTGCGGAAGAAGAAGCGCGCCGGCAGATCTTTGCGGAAGAACGTCAACGCGCATTTGAAAACAAGATTGCAGAAGCCCAGGAGCAGGCGAAGCTCGTCGAGCAGGAAGAAACAGAACGAGCCCAAGCGCTTGAGGCCCTGCGAGATGAGTTGTCGGCTAAGTCTGAACAGCTTGTGGTGAGGCAGGGTCAGCTGTCCGCAGAAATCGAGACTTTGGAAAGACTCAAGGCAGAACAGCTCGAAAGCATGCACGAATCCGAGACGACAATTCTTGCTCAGAGGGCAGCTTTGCAAGCAGCGGAAATGGAGGCTGCCGGGCGCGCCGCGGAGGAAGACCAGCATCTCGAGGAACTCAAGACACTCATCCAGAATAGCGATGCCCAGTCTCAGCTTAGAACTACAGCCGCACGAGAACTGAGAACTCAGCTTGAAACTCTGCGAAAGGCGGAGACGAAGCAAGTTAAAGCGCTGCAGAAACTGGAGGAGCGGCGCAATCAAGCGGAAGCAAACGCGCGCGAGTATTCCGCGAGAGAAGCAGAGTTGCTGGCGGAACTCGATTCCCTGCGCGCGCAAGTAGAACAGTACGAACAGGCGTGGCCGGAGACTGAACTCAGCATTAAGGCTCAGATCGAAGCGCTGCGCAAAGCTGAGACTCTTCAGCTCAGACGCTTTGAGAAGTTAACCGCACGCCTCCATGCAGAACAGCAGAAGACTTCGGCAACGACTACGCCGAAGAGCAAAGCCCGCGGTGCTAAATCACAATTGACCTCATCGCGAAAGAACGGCCCGGTGGCGGACGCTAAGCAATGGATCGCATTACTGCAAGCAATTCGCAGCGAGACTGAACTCGAAATAAACGGTCGCGCCACTAAGGAACAGCAACTCAAAGCCGAGCTTCAGGCGTTGCACCAGGCTGAGATTGAGCAACTGCAGCGCATTGAGGAAGCAAAGGCCCGGCTGGGGTGCCGCGAGACAGCCCTCCAGGCAAAGGCAACTGAAGAGGCCAATCTGCTGGCACAGCTGCCGGAAAAATCAAATGAAGTTGAAACGGTCGTGATTGAAGCGCCAATAGTCGAAGCCACGTCGGAAGACTATTCCGAAGCCACGTTGGAAGACTATTCCGAAGATGTGGGCAGCGCCGAGCATGTCGAGAGTGAGTTGTTGCAGCCACTGGAAACGTGGCAGTTCGCAGTCAATGATGAAGAGGAGTTTGTAACGAATGTCGAAGAAACATCGTCGCTGCCTCAAACGACGGAACTCAACTACTCAGGTGAGGAAGAGCATTTATTTGCTCAAGAACCTTCCTTAGACCTGCAGGTCGAACTATCCACCTTTGAAACTGAAAACAAACCGTCACCAACGACGCAAGTAGAGCCTTATCACGCGAGCTATTTCGACCAGGGTGAAAAGGCTATTCAAATCGCAGACGACGACTCGCCAGTCGCGAGATTGGTTGAAGGCCTCAAGAGCGGTGATGCCGCTACCCGATCGGCTACTCTCCGTGAGTTAGCAAGTTTAGATGAAGATCAGGCTTTCAGTTTAATCACTAACTTGTTTGACGATGACTCGGAAGCCGTGAGAAATTCTGCGGCTCGCTCCCTTCATGAATTTACGCGCGACTCCGCTGCTTCCTTCACGCGTGCACTCCGCGAGGCATCAACCGAGCGGCGCGCGAAAATCGCTGCGGCCATTAATGGTTCGGGATTAGCCGCCGAGGCGGTGGAGAGTTTGATCGGCGAAAGCCGTGAGAAAACGCACGACGCATTCTCGATTTTGTTTTTGATGGCCAGGGCCGGCGAAGTGCAACTGCTATTGCGGACGATTGAGCAACACCATGATATGTCGGTGCGATTGTCAGTGATTAGGCTGCTTACTTTTTGCAATCAACCGAACATCATTCCGGCGTTTCGCAGTTTAGCGGTGAGAGCCACGCTGCCCACCGAGATTCGTTCGGCGATCATGGAAGCCATCTACCAAATCAGCAACAATGCCCGCCAGTCGGCTGCGTGAGCACCGGCAGAAAGCCAGGCGCCACGCAGCGAACCAGCACAGCCACCACACGCTTTTTTCAATGACTCAGGTTGACCATTGAAACCCTACCGTTTTGCTTTTTCTTTATCGAGCAAAGTTCGGGTGTATAAAAGCTCGTGCATTGCTTCGTCGTAAAAAGGTTTCTCCTTTAGACTGGCCCTTGAACCAGGAAAGTAGACCAGCGTGATTGATATGCTTTTCTCGTCGAAGTTGCGTACCACCAGTGCGCAGCGCTGACCACGAGGAAGCCGCGTATTATCAATCATCGGGAAATCGAAAGGGCTCACGGTGAAATTAAAGGTGGAAGACGTTTCCTCCGGCGCACCCTTGCTGTCTTCGGTTCGCTGCAGTTGTCTGACTTCCAGCTTTACGCGAATCTCTTTTTTCACCTTATCTACGGAAATCGCTTCCACCTTAAACTTCGTCTTTTGTAGCTCAGGATCCAGGGCCCTGAAAACTCTGGATGAAGGAAGAATTTCCCCGTCGAGCAGGACCGGCAGCCCTCTACCTTCCTTGAAGGTCTTGTTGAGATCCTCGAGGCTTGTCGAGCCGTCCAATTTACCGCCTGACTCTTCCAGCGCCGCTATTTGTTTGGTCTTTACTTCGCCGGCAACCTTCACGAGTCGATTCATATATTCCCTGGCATGGCGATCTTTGGAGTTGCTGATGTCCATGTACACATGCTTGAAAAGCGGCGCTAGATCGAGCGCTTCGTGGAAGTTGTAAGCCAGCAGCTCGAGGTTGAGGACTTGCTGTTCGTAGGGATATCCGGTGGCACTTGTCTTCAGAAAAGTACCGATAATGGAATTGAACATGTCCTTGCGCAACAAAGTTTCCGCGTCTTCTCTTTTACTCATCAGTTGCGCATAAAGCTGCGCATCGGAGTCGCGTGCCCGGCTGCGGTCCAAAACGTCTGAACCATAAATGCCCACCACTGCCACGGCCACTGCGGTGAGTGTGCCTCCCAACCCTTTGAGAAAACCGCCCAACGATGTGAAAAAAGAACCGGCAATGTCCCATAACTTTTTTGTCAGTTCCATGGCTACCTCCTGCGCAGTTCAATCGTTCCACCGTTGTCGACGACATCAAAGTCATACCGCACCGGGTCATCGTAAGGATAGACGGAAGACTCTTTCGACCATCGGCCACCGAAATACACACTCATCCAGCATTTCTTGCTCGGCCGCGCGGGCACACTGTACGAGCCTGAGCTATCGGTCGTGCCATTATTGAGGGAGCCATCTTCACATCGGATCGTCACCGGCACGTTAGCCCCGACTGAAGCATTGTTCGACCGGAGGTTCCCATAGATTTGCGCACCAAAGCTGACGATCGGTACGCACAATATTGTTAACAGAAACATCATTGTTTTCTTCATCTTGACCTCCAAACAATAGGAAAACTGAAGCGGTGGCTGTCGCGTGCGGTGTCGCGGATGAGTCCCGAGGCATCTAGAGGTTCGGCAACAGTGTGAACCAGGTGGATAGCCAACCTGTCGCTTCTAATCTTAATGAAGATTAAGCGTGAACCATTTCACGCCGCTGGTGCGGTGAGCGTGGAGTCGGGAGAGAGGCACAACAACGAAGCAGGCTTCCATCAAAACGGACTGCGGCTACAGATTTCTGGCGCTGAAAGTATCGCCCTGTCGGATATCACCTGTCTCCAGTCCTTTTCTAAACCAGCGGCTTCTTTGTTCTGAGGTTCCGTGAGTAAACGAGTCGGGTATGACATATCCCTGGCCTTCGCGTTGGAGCCGATCATCTCCTACCGCGCTCGCCGCGCCCAGGGCTTCCTCGATGTCGCCCGGCTCAAGAATGCCTTTTTGTTGCGCGTAGTGGGCCCAGACTCCGGCATAGAAATCCGCCTGCAGCTCAAGGCGGACTGAAACTTCGTTTGCCTGTGCTTCGCTCATGCGCCCGCGCATACTATCAACCTGATCCATCGTGCCCAGCAGGTTTTGCACATGGTGCCCAACTTCGTGCGCGATCACATAAGCCTGGGCAAAATCTCCCGGCGCGCGAAATCGCGTTTGCAGCTCGTTGAAGAAAGAGAAGTCGAGGTAGAGCTTCTCGTCACCGGGACAATAGAAGGGACCCACAGCCGCACCGGCGTTTCCACAAGCTGAGCGCACTTGATCTGTAAATAAAACCAAGGTCGGCTTGCGATAGCTTCTGCCCTGTTGGCGAAAGATGTCGTCCCAAACGTCTTCGGTGCTCGCGAGGACCGTGAGGGAAAATTGTTTGAGTTCCTCTTCCTGCGGATTAACGCGACGGGAGGTTTCAGTGCCCGAAGCGGGACCGTCGACACGTGTTTGTTCCAGTAACTGGCGCGGATCCGCGCCGAGCAGCAGGGCAATGATCAGAACTACAATGCCGCCCAGGCCGCCTCCAATTGCCAGCCCTCCGCCGCCGATACCGCGACGATCTTCGACGTTACCGCTTTGCCGTTGCCCTCTCCAAAGCATTGCCCAACCCTCCCGTGCTTGAATCTTCGCCAAACTATCTCACGCTGATTGCGGCAAAGCCGCTTCTTGGGGGCATGGATATAAGCACTGAATAATCCACTAAAAATGCTGCAAAAGTTCGCGGAGAGATTCTATGAAGATGTCAGGGTTGTGACTTTTCAGTTTCCAACTGGTGGGATAATCACTGCGCACACCAACTGTAAACATGTTTGCGCGTTTCCCCATTTCGATGTCTTCAGGACTATCGCCCACATAAGCCGTGTCAGCGCTGGCGCAGCCAAGTGAGCGCAGCGCGGTTTCCAGGCCCTCCGGATGAGGCTTCTTTTCAACCATCTGCTCGTTGCAGACCACTGTTTCAAAAATACTTTCGAGTCCCAATTCGCTTATCTCGCGAGCGATGCGACACTGAGAGCCACTGCTCACAACACCGAGTCGATAGCCTTTCCCTTTTAATTTCTGAATAGTCTCCTGTGCGCCCGCCACTGGTTGCGCGACTTGTTCGCCATAATGGTGGATCCAAAGTTCGTCAGCCTGGCGCCACTTGTCCTTTGGCATTCCCAGGGCTTCATAAACGGAATACCAGTTTGGCGAATACACGGCGCGATAAGTTTCATGATCGAACGAGACGCCGAGCGCGGCAAAGGAGCGCTCGAAAGCGGTGAGCCCGAGCTGAGCAGAATCGACTACCGTCCCGTCCCAGTCGAAAAGAATGGTTGTGATTGAACGAAATGAATCAATCATGAAAGCCGTGGGCATTACTGAGCAAACTGCGGAAACGGCGGGGGCATTGGTTTATCACTGTACTGATATACTGAATTCATATAACCATGAAGATTGGGATTCCAATCTACACGATCAAGTCCCTGAACCAATATGCATTGTGTCTGTTGCAACTTTGGATTTGGACCTCTGGTAGCTTGGCAACGATCTTCTGTTAGGTGGCAGCTAACAAGATATTGTCCGGCCCCCGCTGAGTTTCGTTTCTCTTGATAACACCAGGCTTGCGTGGGGATATTCTCCAATGACTGGGCATCCGTGCGTTGTACAATCTGTTCGGTAAACTGCTGCAATTTTGCAATCTCCTCGGTCTTCGGAGCATTTTCCTTCAGGTCGTTGTTAGCCACCACAGCCAGGCTTTTTCTCAACGGCTCATTCTTGACTCGATCTATCATGTTTATAGCAAACCTTCGCTTCTCGATTACATTATTAAAGTAGTACTGCCCAAACAACTCTAAGTACCTGGTGTCCAGTTCATTGTCTTTGCGTTCTTGCTCGCGGTTGCTCATCGCCTCGTTCCATGCTTCCTGTTGCAGAGCAAGATCATGTTGTGATGCTGCAATCTTATTTCCCGCCTGATTTGCAGACCACGCGAGGATTCCTAAAAACGCAGGTACAATCAAGACCTCGATAATGCGCACGGCAGTCTTTAGCTTTGGATTTGGTTCTGGTTTTTGATCCTCCTCCATTGGCGTCCTCCACCGGAGTATCTGCAGTAAGAACCTGCTCCGTAAATTAGTCAGCAATCGCGACGGTTAACTCTCGCAGCGGCGTCGACCGTGATTCGTCGTCAGCAGTCGCTGCATCGCGATTGACGTGACGGTAAAGAATGTCGCGTTGCTGCGGAGTAAATCCCGCCTCGCGAATCAGGTATCGCAACATCTGTTCGTCAGCGCAGTTGTGAGCGCCGGCGGCGGACACGACGTTTTCCTCAATCATGATCGATCCCATGTCGTTAGCTCCGAAGCGCAGTGCGACCTGGCCAAGCTTTAGTCCCTGTGTCAGCCATGAGGACTGGAAATTCTCGATGTTGTCCAGGAAAAGACGGGAGACGGCCAGCATCTTCAGGTAGTCAACGCCGGTTGGTTCGTCCTTGATTCGCCGGCCAAGCGCTGTGTTTTCGCGTTGAAACGTCCAGGGAATGAACGCAGTAAATCCACCTGTCTCATCCTGCAGATCGCGCACTCGCTGCAAATGCCTGACCCGATGTGTCACGTTATCGCCAATGCCGAACATCATCGTCGCTGTCGACCGCAAACCGACTCGATGCACCGCACGCATCACTGCCAGCCACTCATCCGTCGTGCATTTAGTCGACACCCGTTTGCGCACTTCGTCATCGAGTATCTCGCCACCGCCACCTGGCAAACTATATAGTCCCGCAGCTTTCAGACGCGACATGATGGTCTCGTAGTCCAGCCCGGAGATAAGATGAATGTTGTGGATTTCCGGCGGCGAAAAACAATGAAGCTGAAACGTGGGATACTTCGCGTGCAGCGTTCGCAGCAAATCTTCGTACCATTCGATGCCAAAATCAGGGTGCAGTCCGCCCTGCATTAAAACTCCGGTGCCCCCAAGCGCAATCGTTTCGTCAATCTTGTCGCAGATCTCCTCGAGTGTGCGGACGTAGGTGTCCGGAGCGCCGGGTCGGCGATAGAAAGCACAGAACGTGCAGACTACGTTGCAGACGTTCGTGTAGTTAATGTTTCGATCGATAATGTAAGTAACGACATTTTCCGGATGCCGGCGCTGGCGTATCTCATCGGCCGCTGCGCCGATTCGAGCGACATCGTGGGATTCGAGCAGCGTGGTGCACTCGTCCGCCGTGATTCGAGTGCCTGCGAGGGCCTTCTCCAAAATGCTTTGAACCTGACTTGGCATGTGCTTAGTTTATGGCGTCGCTGGTTAATAGGCAAAAGATCCGTAGCGTCCAGGTTTGACGCGTCCTCTGTCTCTCTCTGGTGAATAATCCGCTGAAGAGATGCCGCCTACAATTTAAGAAACTCCAACGGTTTATTGTGGTCGATCAAGCCATGTTTTTGCGCTAACTCAAAATACAGTTGCATGCCTTCGCCGAGGGTCTCATCAACGTGAAAGGTGATGTTCTCCTTCAGATATTTCCATATTTCCGCAACCGGCAACGGCAAATCTTCACCGTAATTCGCTATGATTTGTTCGATGTTCTCCAAGCCTTCGTCTCGAGCGCCGGCAAAGTCTACGCGGCTGATAGTGTCAACTGCGCCGGCACGGGCCATCCACATTGCAAATACAAAACCGGTATCCGTAAACCGGTGCCATAAACTCGCCAGATCGAAAACATGAATCCCAGGCAGCGACACCTTCATTGCCGGGTCGCCGATCATTAGTGCGGCATCGTTGGTTTGCAACATCGTTTGAATATCGGGATCACGCGATGTCCACTTCGGCTCATGGCCCACAAACTCCCGAAACATTATCCTGATCAAAGCCTGCGAAGTTCGCGATGACGAATCCAGCGCCACGCTCCGAATCTTCGAAAGATCGTCATGCCTGCTTACAAGAATGACGCTTCGGACCGCAGAATGTGATCCGACGCAGACACCCGGCACAATTTGCACGTCAAAAATTCTTTGATACTCAATTATCGGAACCAGCGCGGCTTCGACTCTTCCCTGGGCCAGCAAATCGCCGCAACGCGCAGGGGCTGCGTCGGTTACCAGCTCCAACGCATCCTGGAGGCTTCCCTGTTGAAAAGCCCAAATGAGCGGCGCCGTATTTAGGTAACTGGAAGCGGCAACCCGCGGTTTGGATAGAGTATTCTTGATAGTCTTGGGAATCTTCTTTCTCGTTTTTTGGAGGTGCGATGCTAACGAAAGCATTAGTTCCACCGCAAGCAGCTTTTTGCGTTTCCCCTTGCGCCGTTGACACCTTTCGAGAGCCACAATTACTATGCGGCGCAAACCCGCGCTACCGCTCGCTGCAATACGGAAGCGCCCGAATTAAACAATCGCTAAGCGTACTCAATGCAAATCTACGATGTCAGCGTGCCACTCTCTGCAGCCACACCTACTTACCCAGGCGACCCTGGAATTGAGATTACCAACTGGCTTGCATTAGCCAACGGCGACACGGCGAATGTTTCACTAATGAATTTTGGTCTGCATTCAGGGACGCACGTAGATGCCCCGTCACACTTTATTGCGGGCGGCGCGAAAGTCGATTCGTTGCCTTTGGAGAGTTTGCTTGGAGAGGCCGAGGTCGTTGAAGTGCCTGATGACGTCCGTATTATCGATCGAAGTTTCGTTCTTGCGAATTGCCCCGGCCGCTCTCAAAGAATACTCTTCAAGACGCGCAATTCGACTTTCTGGAACAACCTGCAGGCGGGATTTCGAGAGGACTACGTTTATATCGATCAAGATGCAGCACGCTGGTTAGTTGAAACAGGAATTAGGCTGGTGGGGATCGACTATTTGTCTGTCGAGCAGTTCAAATCAAACACCTTCGAGACGCACCAGGAGTTCCTTTCCAAAGGAGTTGTAATTCTGGAAGGTTTGGATCTGCGCGAGGTTCCGAGCGGAATTTATGAGCTCCTTTGTTTACCGCTTAAAATTGCAGGCGGCAGCGGCGACGGCGCCCCGGCGCGGGTCATACTGCGCACACTGAAATGAAGCGACGTTGAAATCACATGGCGGACCAAACTGATAATGACTATAGGGAACGCGTCTTTCGAATCGTTCGTATGATTCCTGTGGGAAGAGTTATGACTTACGGCCAAATTGCGGAAATCCTGGGTGAGGGTTACACGCCGCGAACAGTTGGCTTCGTCATGCATTCCTCCAACGATAAAACTCCGTGGCACAGAGTCATCAATGCTCAGGGTGGCTGCTCCACACGCGGCCTGGTGCTGCCACATGACAAACAGCAACGGATGCTCGAGGCGGAAGGAATAAGCTTCGACAAGCGCGGTCGCTGTAACTTGCAGGAATACGTTTGGATTCCGAAACAAGCCAAAGCTAAAAGCAAACAGAGCGAACCAAGAACAACCCTATTCAATAAATAGATGCTGCTAAAGGACAAAACATGAGCAACTCCCTCGATCAAAGAGCGCCCTACGCGGTCAGTCCGCCTCGCTACTCCGTATCCCATCAAATGGTCACCACGGCGTTTGAACTGCCGAACTTTCGCATCACACAAAACCTCGGTGTCGTTCGCGGAATTGTAGTCCGCTCGCGAAATATTTTCGCGACGATTGGAGCCGGTTTGCAAACTATCGTCGGCGGAAACATCACCGTGTGGACCAAGCTCTGCGAGGACACTCGCTCTGATGCGTTTGAAATCATGATTCAACACGCGACTGAAATTGGCGCCAACGCGATCGTTGCGGCACGTTACGATGCGACTGAAGTATCGGCGGGAGTTACTGAAGTACTGGCCTACGGCACGGCTGTAATCGTCGAACCAACAAATACTGAAGCGAGCTATCGCTCATGAGCGGAACGAAGTTAAGCGACGCTCAAGTTCGACGATTTCAGAAAGCAGTTGATTCAGTTCCTTACGCTCACCTTTTAGGTATTGAACTCGAAGAGGTCAGCAATGGCACCGCCAAGCTCGGCTTCGAAGTCCGCAAGGAGTTGACTCAAAACCACGGCGTAGTTCACGGAGGAGCCATTGCTTCTCTGATCGATTCGGCGACGGCTTTCGCTATCATTACCCTGCTAGCTCCCAGAGAAAAAGTAACTACCGTAGACCTGACCATCAGCTATCTGCGGCCGCTGACCAACGGACGGGTGACGGCTATGGCCAAGGTTGTGCGGTCTGGGAGGCGACTTTTCGTGGTCTCAGCGGAGGTCCTGGACAGGGACGGAAAGCTTGCAGCTACAGCACTTAGCACCTACATCAAGCTCTGAAGAGCAGCCGCATTCCTGTCATGGGATTTAGGTGGACAGTCAGGGTTTATCTATGTAAAATGTTGTTGGCCTTCCGTGCGGACCCAAACGGGTCGTAGCCCTCGCAAGAGAACACAGCTTAATAACTCCCCAGCAGTGACCGCAGACTCATGTACTCCCTTTATCATGCGCTGTTAGCGCAGCATCCCAGGCAGTTAATGCCGGTGCCCTGTGCCGGTTCAACGATTGCGCAGCTCCATCGGTACTTCGAAGATGTTGTTCTTGAGAACAATCTCGGAGCACTGGTTGTCGAAAGTTTGCCCACGTCTCCCGTGCGGCCGGCTCGCGATATTGCGCGCCTTCAGGAGTTGGATCGAGCAGCCAGGAATTTTTTCCTTTGGGTAAGTCCTCAGGATGCACTCTCGAGCATGGTGCTAAACAGGGGCAAAGAAAAAACTAAATCTATAGTTTTTGAACAGACTGACGAAGGAAAGAGTTCCGAGCGGTTTGTTGTAATTGCAGATGCTCGCTTCTCAGCGTTGCTCGCCTCAGTTCACAATGCCCAGGAAGAAGACTCGACGCGCGATCTGGTAATTTGGACTTTCGAACCTGATATCGTTTACTCCGCGCTCGAGTATTTAATGGCACGCGTCACTGCTGAGCATTCGTTTCACTCAAAGGCTTTTGCTCAGGCTGTCCGCGTTTCAATGCCGAAAGCTACTTCGCTGCAACTCACGCTGGGGGTAACCACCAAGCTTGCCCGACTACTGCAGGAACAGGCTGAACGCGAGATTGCAGTTAACCGCCTGGCGACCGCGATCAGAAACTCACTTGAACTCGACAGCGTTTTGCAGACGGCTGCAAACGAAGTTGGTCGTGCGCTTAACGTCCACTCTTGCGCCGTTAGAGTCGAGGGTGCTCTCGTCGGCGAGCAGATGACCAAGTGTTATTTGCGGCGGGACACTGTCAGCAGTGACGTCGAATCCCTAATCAGTGACGTAGATTCCATCAGTAACGGTTTGATCGAAAAGCCAGAGGCATACGTCGTTGATGGCGATGGTTCACAGGTTCCTCCCGTGCCGGCTGACGCCGTGGTGCCGCTGATTTATAAGGGGAACTTGATCGGTCTCTTGCTTGTAAGGTCGGACGATCTGTCGCGTGTTTGGGCCGATAATGAATTGTTGCTGCTCCATACAGTTGCGGATCAGTTGGTGGTTGCAGTTAATCAGGCACACCTGTTTGCACAAATGCAACAGCAGGCGCTGACAGACGGATTGACCGGCTGTTACAACCGCCGCTCATTTGAGTTGCAGCTCGAACGCGATCTGCATCTGGCCACTCGCCTGCGCCAGCCTCTTTCCCTAATCATGCTCGACTTTGACAATTTCAAACACATCAACGATCAAGCAGGACACGAAGGCGGTGATTTGGCGTTATGCATGCTGGCAGACAATCTGCGAGCGGAACTTCGTGCGGTTGACACCGCGGCCAGATATGGTGGCGACGAGTTTGTGATTATCCTGCCGCAGGCAGATGCCGAAGGCGCGCTGCTGGTAGCTGAACGATTGCGTGCTCGCGTGCAACAAATGCAGGTGCCGGGTATTGGCCAGGTGACCTCTTCTTTTGGCGTAGCGACCTTTCCCAGTCACGCCTCTTCTCGAGACACCCTCGTCGTGGCAGCAGATCGCGCGCTCTACACTTCCAAGAATGCCGGACGTAATCGCGTTACCGTGGCTGAATCCTCTCACTTGCCCCCTGCCGCACTCGCCGTTGAGCTAACAGACACACTGCAAAGACTTTAGTTTCTTAGATCTCAAATTTGAAATCTCGGATTTAAGATTTGATTCCGCCGCTGTGCCTTCTGGCGTCCTGAGACAAAATCGCGCATCATAAACTCGACTTCTTAAGCTACACGTTCGGGAAAGCTTTTGCGGTTTTGTGTGCATGGACGATCTACGAAAATTTGCCCGTTATTTTCTTCCTTACAAGCTCGAGCTGGCGATCGGAATCGCTTGCATTTTGGCCAGCGTAGTTTTCAATCTTTACATTCCTATAATTGTCGGACAGGCGATTGACGCGAACTGGAGCGAGATAACCTGGTCGCGCCTCACCATGTCAGCGCTAAAGGTACTCGGCGCCAGTCTCGTCAGCGGTACGTTTCTTTTTCTTCAGCGTCGCATTCTGATAGGCATGTCGCGCAAGGTTGAATACGACCTGCGACAGGATTTCTACGCGCACCTGGTTGACCAGCCGCAAGTATTTTTTCAGGAGCATCGCATCGGAGACTTGATGGCCCGCGCCACTAACGATCTCGCTGCGGTGAGACAGCTGGCCGGTCCGATGATCATGTATTCACTGCAGACCGTGCTCGTGGTGCTGATAGTTCTGCCGCTGATGTTCAGGATCAACTGGCGGCTCACGCTGCTGCTGTTCATAACCATGCCGCTGGTGTCGCTAACGGTCAAGTTTTTCGGACAGCAGGTTCACACCCGTTTCGAGAAGATTCAGGACTTCTTTGCGCAAATCACTGCACGTGCCCAGGAAAACTTCACCGGCGTACGGGTGGTTAGAGCATATGCGCAGGAAGGCGCCGAGATTGCGGCTTTCAACGAGCTGAATCGGCAATACGCGGAAAAGAATCTGGCGTTGGTGAAAATCGACGCGCTGATGCGTCCGTTAATGCAGTTCCTGATCGGCATGGGCTTTGTGTTGATTATATGGTCCGGCGTGCCGGCGGCGATTCGCGGTGACATTACTGTCGGCCAGTTTACGGTTTTCAATATGTATCTCTTTCGCTTGATCTGGCCGCTGATCGCGCTCGGATATGTTGTCAACCTTTACCAGCGCGGCACTGCCAGTTTGAAGCGCATGAACGCTGTTTTCGCTGTCGAACCCTCAATAGCAGATTCTCCAAACTTACAAACGCAGCCGCCCATTAAGGGCGAAATTGAATTCAAAGAGCTGACATTTCGCTATCACCCGCGTGATGAGCCCGTGCTCCAGGACATCAATCTAACCGTGCCCGCCGGTCAGACAGTGGCCTTCGTGGGTCGAACCGGAAGTGGCAAGTCCACGCTCGTCAATCTTATTTCGCGCATCATCGAAGCCCCGCCTGACACTGTGTTTGTTGACGGCATCGCTGTTCGAGATTATTCCCTGTCGCAGTTGCGCTCGAGCATTGGTTACATTCCCCAAGAGACCTTTCTCTTCAGCGACTCGCTGGCGGAGAACATAGCGTTTGGTGTGGAGAAGGCTGCGCGCCCGGAGGTGGAGTGGGCGGCAGAAGTGGCCGGCCTGACCGGAGACGTTGAGGGATTTCCCGACGGCTTCGAAACGCTGGTGGGTGAACGTGGGTTGACGCTTTCCGGCGGTCAAAAACAGCGAACGGCAATCGCGAGGGCCATCCTGCGCGAGCCGAAAATCTTAATCCTCGACGACGCTTTGTCCTCCGTTGACACCTATACGGAGGAAAAGATTTTGGGGAAACTGCGCGGCGTTATGCGCGGCCGCACAAGTCTGATCGTTTCGCATCGCATCTCCACCGTCCGTGACGCGGATTTGATCTGTGTGCTTGATGAAGGACGCATCATTGAACGGGGAACGCACGATGAGTTGCTCGCGTTAGGCGGCGAATACTCGGCGTTGCATGAACGGCAACTGCTCGAAGAAGAGTTAGCGCTTACTTGATCGATCATCCACTCAACCGCAAAGGAGCCAAGATTATGGAAACCAATTTGAACGCACGATATCAAACGCTGCTCATATTGTGGTTCGCATTGCTAATGAGCATCGGTATGTTCTTGCTGCTCACATTGTTTGCCGCTTCCAATATCGCAGACAGTGCTTCTAATCCTGGCAACCCCATTGCGATCATCGCGCTCACGGCGGTGGGTGCGTTTCTTGTAGTACTTTCCTTTGTCGTGAAACGAAAGTTACTGGAGCAATCGGTTGAAAAGCAGGATATGACTCTAGTGCAGCAAGCGCTGATCGTGCCCTGCGCTATGTGCGAAGTGAGCGCACTGCTCGGGCTGTTCGAACGTTTTTCGTTCAGGAGTAACGCTGCTTACCTGCTCTTCCTGCTCGCCGCGGCCGGCACCGCTCTTCATTTTCCGAAACGCGGCCAATTGGAAGCAGCAAGCTACAAGAGCAGGAACATCGTAAGTTAGGCGATCAATGTCGACAGCGGTTAAACAGTTTCACGAAGAAGAAGCGATCGGGAAGACTTACGACTTCCAGGTTGCCCGCAGACTGCTGCGCTACCTTCGTCCTTACCTGCGGCTGCTCTTCCCCGCCCTGTTGCTCACTTTCGCGCTAAACCTGCTTGGAGTTCTGCAGCCAAAATTCACCGAGTACGCAATCGATTGGTACATCCTGCCACGCAATTCTTCGGGTCTGGAGCTGCTGGTTGGACTGTACGTAGGCGTGCAACTTTTGCGGCTCGCGTTTTCCTACTTCCAGGCACTGTTACTCAACACGGTGGGCCAGTATGTGATGTTTGACATGCGCCGCGAGCTCTACGACAAACTGCAACATCAGGAAGTGGCCTACTACGATCGCAATCCGGTTGGGCGCATCATGACGCGACTGACCAGCGATGTTGACTCGTTGAATGAACTCTTCACCGCCGGAATTACTGATCTACTCGGCGACGTGGTTATGATCTTCGCCATCATCGGCGTGATGCTGTGGATGGACGTCAGACTTACCTTCGTTACGCTGCTGACGGTCCCGCTGCTCTGGGCTGCCACCACCTGGTTTCGCAAGGGCGCGCGCAAAGGCTACGACATGGTGCGAACCCGCCTTGCCCGAATCAATGCTTTTCTGCAGGAGCATTTCGCCGGCGCGCAAACGGTCCAGATTTTTAACGCGGAAACGAAATCAGTCACTAAGTTTCGGGAAATCAATGCCGACTATCGCAAGGCGAATATCGATACAATCTTTTACTACGCCGTCTTCTTTCCGCTGGTCGACCTTATCGGCGCTGTCGGCATTGCCTTGATCATCTGGTACGGCGGCTATCGAGTAATGCAAAACACGCCGGGGTACACGGTGCTGACGCTCGGCGCCTTGGTGGCGTTCATTCAATATTCGAGTTTTTTGTTTCAGCCGATTCGCGATATTTCTGACAAGTACAACGTGCTTCAAGCTGCGGTCGTGGCTTCGCACCGTATTTTTAAGACCCTCGATCTGCCAATCGCGATCACTTCCCCCGAGGTTCCCGCGAAGTCTGGTCGCGCGCTGGGTCGGATTGAATTTGAAAATGTTTGGTTTGCCTACAAGGACGAAGACTGGATTCTTAAGGACGTCTCTTTCAAGGTTGAGCCCGGCCAGTCAGTCGCACTGGTGGGCCATACCGGTTCAGGTAAATCAACTATCACGAATCTGTTGATGCGTTTTTATGACGTGCAGCGCGGGCGAATTCTTTTGGACGGTGTCGACCTGCGCGACTGGGACCTGCAGGCGTTGCGCGAGAACTTCGCCGTGGTGCTGCAGGAGATTTTCTTGTTCAGTGGAACGATCGCCGGAAACATACGACTGGGACGCGAAGACATTTCGGAGGAACGCGTAACCTGGGCCGCACAGGAAGTTAGTGCTGCACCCTTTATAAATCGTTTGCACGGAGGCTACCAGGCAGCAGTTAAAGAACGCGGTGCAGGACTCTCGGTGGGACAAAAGCAGCTGATATCTTTTGCGCGCGCCCTGGCGTTTGATCCGGCGATATTGATTTTGGATGAAGCGACCAGCTCGATTGACACGGAAACGGAGCAACTGATTCAGCAAGCTATCGAACGCGTGATGCGCAACCGCACATCAATAGTGGTGGCCCACCGTTTATCAACGATTCAGCGCGCTGAGCAAATCATTGTGCTTCATCACGGCGAGATTCGAGAACGCGGCACCCATCAGGAACTGCTCGCTCACCACGGCCTATACTGGAAGCTTTACAAACTGCAATACGTCGATGGCGTCCGGGCGGAGTCACCGGCCGTGTCGTCTGACGAAGAAGCCGAAGTCGCGGGTCAAATTCAGTTTAGCGAATAGAAAATAGTCAGAACCCTGAGCGGTTAGCGGCAAAGTTACGTCAAGCATTCGGCAAATTCTGGTAACTGACCGCCTGTGAGGACCAGAGACAGACGGTCTACCTCTTCGGCGATTTCAACTCGCGAACTAGTTATCTGCTGCTCGCGCAATAACCACTCGATAGCGCTTGCCGCCGCCGGCCGGCCGAAAAGAAAGCCTTGTGCATACTCACAACTGGATGCAGTCAGCTCCTCTCTTTGGGCTTCGGTTTCAATACCCTCAGCCACCACCGCCATGCCGAGATTATCGGCCAACGCGATGATAGTGCGTACTATCGCTGAGTTCTCGTTGCCGGCCGCCATGTTGCTGATAAATGAACGATCGATCTTTAGAGTGTTCACCGGAAAGCGGTGCAGGTAACTCAGCGACGAATAGCCAGTGCCGAAGTCGTCAATGCTTAAGTGGATGCCCAGCGCGCGAAGTTGCCGCAGCATGACGCAGGCGCGTTCGGCATTTTCGGTAACTACAGTTTCGGTGACTTCGAGGTTCAAGCAGGTTGGATCGAGATTAGTCTGTTCCAATATTTCAGCAATCTGCTCTTCAAGCCTGGGGCTGGTGAATTGTTTATTCGAAAGATTTACGCTCATGGTCATCGACATATCGACCAATCCTTCAGATTGCCATGCGCGCATTTGACGACACGACTCGCGCAGTACGCGTTGGCCGATGTCAATAATCAGGCCCGTGTCCTCCGCTATCGGAATAAAGTCTTTTGGAAGCATTAATCCGTGCTGCGGATGTTGCCAGCGCACCAGGGATTCAAAACCACAGATATCCCC
>DASZDU010000404.1:0-7838 GCA_035941655.1 Pyrinomonadaceae bacterium
TACACATACAGCCGCCTTCGGTGCAAAAAACGCAGTCCGAGCGACTGCGCGACAAGAACAACTTGATTGCCTGGAACGATGATATTCTAGCTGAAAGTCTTTTCGGTTAGTAGTCTGAACCGCAGCGATGGCGGGCTTTGACAATTTGTTTTTCAGTGCCAAAGGCGCGAAATGTATTAGCCTGGGCCATCGGCCCAGGCGATCCATAGCGTGTCAGAGCGCTGAAAGCGCGAAATGACGAAATACGAAAATTCTGTTCTGTTCCATCGCTTCTTCATTTCGCGCTTTCAGCGCTTCGTTTGTTTTGGGTCCTAACCCAGGGCGTTGCCCTGGGCTATTACATTTCGCGCCCTTGGCGCTGAGGCGGAAATTCAAAGGATGAATGTCAACAGTAAGCAACTAAAGAAGACCTATCAGCAGAGTGCCCGGACGATGGGGATTTTTCTGATACGCAATAATCTCACCGACAAAGTATTTGTTGGCTCCGGCCTGGATCTGCACGGAATTATTAACCGGCACAAGTTTGATCTGACCAGCGGAAGTCACCGCAACAAACAACTGCAGTCGGATTGGAACGAGCTGGGAAGTAACAACTTTGCATTTGAGATCGTGGATGAACTTGCCGCGCGAGAAGAGGCTGATGTTGATTATCGATCCGAACTAAATTCTCTCGAGCAGCTCTGGCTGGAAAAGCTGCAGCCCTTCGGTGGACGCGGCTATAACGAACCACCGCTCACCCGAGCCGAACGATTGCGGCGCATCGCAAAGAAGAATGAAGTTTAAAGTCAAGCTTTAGTTTGTCTGCTCGATTGACAGGGAAGCCCGCAGCCTAAAGGCTGAACTCTGAACTACTAGCCTCAAACTGCATCAATGGCGATGAAGGAGAAAAATTGACGAAACCGAAAGCACTCGCGTTGATACTGGCGTCTTTTGTTTTTGGTGTAATTCTTGGCGGCTATCTGTTTGCCGACAGCCGCCCGCGGTCGTTCCTGGCTTTGAACAATTGTGGCGGCACCTGCTTGCAGGGGAATGAACTGCTCGGTTTAGTTGCGTCTGTCGGTATACAAAACTTCAGCGCGCTGGCGCCCAAGGTTGTGAAAGAGACCGATAAGACGATCGTGATCCAGGACTCTAGTCCAGAGGCGCGAATTCACTATCTGGTCATTCCAAAAAAGGACATTAAGAATATCTCGGAAGTTTCAGACGCAGACGCAGACTATTTGCTGGATGCCATCAAGGTTACTGGAGAAATCGTGCGGGAGAAGAACCTCATTAACTACCGTCTCATCACTAATGGTCCCGGTTACCAAAGCGTGACGTACTTGCATTTTCATTTAATGAGCAACGACTAATTTGGAGTGCGCTGACGTGAGCACCCCAGCGCGGCTGCCGCGCCGGGGACCCCGCCTGTCAGCGCTTTAGTCGGTTGTGACGTGTCGCAACCTTGGTTTAGTGAATTCAATGCAGCAGCGCGGCGTCAGGCCGCCGCGGAACCAAAGCGCTGACAGGTCAGCGCACTCCAAAGTTCTGTCGTTGCCGGGCGGCTTCATAAAGGAGGACGCCTGTCGCCACTGCCACGTTCAAACTCTCGGCCGGCCCGTGCATGGGGATTCGCACCGACATGTTCGCCCTCGCGATTTCTTCAGGCGATAACCCACTCGATTCCGGTCCGACAATCAATGCCGAGGGGTTTATCCACTCTACTTGGTCGTAAGTGATCGCGGCGTGCACGTCAGCGCAAACAGTCTGAACCTCATGGCGCGTCAACCACGCGATTGCTTCGTCGTATGTGGGACCAAACCAGATCGGCAGGCGAAACGCCGACCCCATCGCGCCCCGCAACGCCTTAGGAGAAAACGGATCCGTTGTATTCTGAGTAGCAATGGCGCCTGACGCGCCAGCCGCCTCCGCCGTTCGCAGAATTGCTCCAACGTTTACAGGGTTGTTGATTCGATGCATGACGACAAGCAGCGATTGTTTCTCGCGAGCGGCAAAGAGTTGTTCACTAGTTTCAGGGCGGCTAGCCAAAACGATAATTCCCTGAGGCGTTTTCGTATAAGAGATCGACTCGAGCAGTTTTTCGCTAACGAGCGCGGTGCGCCTTGCTGCATCTGCAAGGCCTGCGATAATTGCACCCGACTTTTCTTTTGCGGCAAGCTCTTCAGAAACAATCAACGCTTCGAGAGTCAACCCTGAATGCAACGCCTCTTCGCACAAGCGCAGGCCTTCAACAAATATAAGTTCGCTGGTTTTTCCTTCGCGCACCGAGCGAGCTAGTTTGAGCAGGGAATTGTCGCGACTGGTGATTGTTTCCATGTTCATGACCAGGTATTAGGCGGCTTGAATTGAAATTCTCTGTGCGTCCTCTGTGTTCTCTGTGTCTTTGTGGTGGTGCTTGTGAATAAAATCCACCACCGAGGCACAGAGATCACAAAGGGGCACAGAGAAAAACCGAAACCCGCCACAAACTTACGATAAATCTAGCTCCGCCCAAATGGGCCAATGATCAGAAACGCCCCCTGGCCGAGCTACGCCCCATTTCGAAATCCTGACGTTGCGATAGAAAATCCAGTCGGCGTGCAAGCGAATGCCCATTCCACGCCAGGTCGCCGTGCCTGAGGGAAAAGGTGTCGAGTAACCATGCGATTCCATGAAGCTCCGAGTCTCCAGCACCTTGGTTTTTGAGAGCGTGTTGAAGTCTCCCAGAATCAAGGTTGGCCCAGCGTCTTTCTCCGCCTCATCCATCAACGTCTCGAGTTGTTCGAGTTGACCACCGACCGCGGCGTGCGGATCGACATGCGCATTCAGAATACGAAGGCGGCACGCACCAAGCGAAACAGTTGCAGCCATGGCCAGACGTGGTCGCCAGGCGCACTCGTGCCACGGCAGGTCGATGCGGGTGACGTTGCTTAGTGGAAGGCGACTTAACAATCCAATTCCGGTATCGCCGGTGTCATGTAAGTCGATCGGCTCTTCAAAATCCAGCCACCACTGACGAGCCTTTGGCTTTTCACCGCGTGGAATTCCCGCAGGCACGTGGATCCAATTCATCTGTAACGTCTCGGCCAACTCGCGAGCGATGTGATGTCGACCAGCACGCGCCGTTTCCTTGTCGGCTTCCTGAATCGCGATTACATCCGGGCACGGCAGCAGTTTGTGGTCACTGAAGGTACGAGCAGCTTTCTCAATATTCTGCGCTACATGAGTCGCCCGGTTTCCGATGCCGCGCCCCGCTTTCCGAAGCAGCCCTCCCGAAATCAAGTGCGGCCCGGCGGCGTAACGTATGTTGTATGATGCGACTACGATGGTTGGATCACTACCGACACCGGTTCTGCTAACTTCGGCGCGAGCTGCGGCGTAACCGAATTCCAGCTTTTCGGATTCATTGAGCGAGGGAATCGTGGTAGCCATCTGCGGTAGTGTCGTACCCGAGTTGCAAGTTCCAAGTTTCAGGTCCGAACGGTCGTCTCCGAACTTGGAACTCGGAACTTCAAACTTGGAACTGTCTAAGTGACTGTGGCCGGGGCAAGTACTTCGTGAATCGCGCGCACCTCGGTGACCAGTCGTTCATACTGAGCAAGGGTTAGCGCTTGCGCGCCGTCGCATAGAGCGTGGTCAGGTTGATCGTGAACTTCGATAATCAAGCCGTCCGCTCCGACGGCAACTCCGGCCCGCGCGAGCGGCGTGACCATGTAGTTCTTGCCGGTACCATGCGACGGATCGACGATTACCGGCAAATGTGAGATTCGTCTGACCGCTGGGATCGCTGAAAGATCGAGTGTGTTCCTGGTGTGCTGCGCAAAAGTGCGAATGCCGCGTTCGCAAAGCACAATCTGGTAATTTCCTTCCGACATAATGTACTCCGCGGCCAGCAGCCATTCATCGAGCGTCGCCGACAAGCCGCGTTTCAACAGCACAGGTAAACGCGATTTGCCGACGCGCCGCAAAAGCGTGAAGTTTTGCATGCTGCGCGCGCCAACCTGAATCACGTCGGCATATCGTTCAACGAGATCCACACCCGCTTCGTCTAGCGCTTCGGTGACTATTTTCAAACCGTAGCTCTCGCGAATCTCCTCCAGTATCTTCAAACCATCTTCGCCGAGCCCTTGAAAAGCGTATGGAGATGTCCTTGGCTTAAAGGCCCCGCCGCGGAAAAACTTTGCTCCGCTTCGGCGCACAGCTTCGGCAACAGCAAACGCCTGCGCGCGGCTTTCAATGGCGCACGGTCCCGCTATGATTGCCAGTTCATCCCCACCAATGGTCGCGTCGCCGACCTGCACAACAGTCTTGTCGGCACGAAGATCAAGCGTGACTAGTTTGTAAGGCTTACTGACACGGACTGCTTCCGAAACTCCCGGCAGGTTTTCAAAGTGTGAAGGGTCGACCGCTCCGGGATTGCCGGTGATACCGATAGCCGTGCGCGAGGCGCCGGGCATCGGGTGCGCACGGTAACCAAGATCTTCGATGACGCGCACGACCGCCTGAACCTGGCCCTCGGTCGCATCCGCTTTCATTACGATTAACATGACACTCTCTTATACTCTCAGGTTTTATTAAAAGTACAGCGCTCGATTTGTCGCCAAAGTTTCTTTCCAGTGAGGCGAAGTCAGTACCACCTCGCGGTAGCGGGTGGGTTTTGTTGCATTCCCGCGTTTCATGCCCTGAATTTCAATATCCTCTTTAAAAGCCTTCGAATCCAATACCCACCCGCTACCGCGAGGTGGTACTGACTTCATGCCACTACACTGAAGGGAGATGAGCCTTTCCGCACATCAGGGGGCGAAGCCGCGATTTTCACATCCGCTCGGGCACCACGATCCCGAGCGTTGCAAGCGCGGCTGTCAATCGCCGCCGGGCGATGTTCGCCGCCACGATCAATACCGCTCGTTTAGTTTGATCCTCTTCGGCAATTATCCGGTGACGGTGGTAAAAAAGATTAAAGGCCCGTGCGAGTGTAAAGGTGTACTTGGCAAGATTCGCAGGCTCCGCCGAAGCCGCACACTGAGCAATTACTTCATCGAGGCGCTCGGCAAGCATCACCAGCGACCAGATTTCCGTACCCGGCTCATCCTCTAGCACCTCAGATACTTTCGCTGAGCCGGCTTCGGCGGTTAACAGTTCTTCGGCCTGGTTGATTGCCTCAGCTTCAAGCTTGCGGAAGATTGAATTCGCACGCACGGCTGCATACTGGCAGTAAGGTCCAGTCTCGCCTTCAAAGGACAGTGCCTCTTTGAAGTCGAACGCGATTACGGAGTTGCGAGTAAACTTCAGCAGGAAGTATCGCAGGGCTCCAACGGCGATTTCGTGTGCGGTGGCACGTTGTTCGTCCTCCGAAAGCTCAGGGTGACGCGACGAAACTTCACGCAGCGCATCGGTCTCGAGCCTATTAATCAAGTCGTCGGCTTTCACCCCCAGGCCCTTGCGCCCGCTCATCTCAATGAATGGCCGCGCGCGATCCTCTTCGCTTAGCTCGATTCCAAGCTCTTCGCACGCCCGCGGTGAGAGCGCCACCATTTCGTAGCCGAAGTGGACGCTCGCGTCTGCCCCCACATCAGGAACGACGGCGGCAACGCCGCGCGCAACGATCTCCTGCGGATACGCCTGGCGAGAGTCGATGACATTGTAGACCTTCACGCCGCCGCCAAAATTCGGCCGCGGCACTTCAGGCAGTATTTCCGCGTTGGGTTCCGCCGTGGTTACCCAGGCAACATGTCCATCCGCGTAGAAACGAAAGGGTTTGTAATTGAAGTCAAGCCCGAGGCGGCCGAGTTTCCAGAGCTGGTAGGCAATGTCCTTACCGGTGTAGGTTACGGTTCCGTTTGAACGCACAATGATCTTGTCAGATTCGTGCTCGTCGGTTCCGGTATGCGATTCAAAGGGCATCACCCAACAGCCCGCGTGCTTTCCTTCCGTCTGCAGGTGAATGACGCCCGCCTCTTTCATCAACTCAAACGCGCGATCCCAAAAATGCAGGTGCAGAATGTCTGACTCGCGCGCCAGCAAGTCGTAACGAATGCCGAGCCGTTCCATAGTGTCGAGTATGCACTCCACGTTTCGCGTGGCGACATAATCCGCGAGTTCAGCCACCGGATTATTTCCTTCTTCGAGTGCATGCAGCACGTCGTCGCGGAGTTTGAGACGATCGGGATCAGGCGCGGCCGAAGCATCGCCGTCGCGATAAAAGAGTCCCACCTTCGTGTATAGGTCCCAGCAGTAGTAATCGAACGGACGATTGCTGGGCAGGGAACTATCGAGCGCTTTGATTTCGTTCAGGTTCATTTTTTCGATGTGCATGAACCCAACCACTACGTCGGCAACCTGCACGCCCGTGTTGTCGATGTAATTCTGAATCTCGATCCGTTCGTTGGCTGCCTGAAGAATTCTGACGAACGTGTCTCCCAACACGGCATTGCGCACGTGGCCGATGTGCGCCGCTTTGTTTGGATTGATGCTGGTGTGTTCGACCATTTTCTTTGGCCGATCGGCTACGGGGGATGGAGCAACAAGTTGCGCTTGTGGCGCCGGAGCGAACGAGGAGAGCAGCTTGGCACGATCGAAAAACACGTTCAGATAACCGGCGCCCGCCACGTCGACTCTTGCGACCTCAGGGGATTTCTCGAGTTTGGCTTTCAGTTGTTCGGCAATCGCGCGGGGAGCTGTTTTTACTCCGGTGCCTTGTTTGATCAGTTTTGCCAACTCGAACGAAACGGGAAATGCCAGATCGCCTAACTCCGGACGCGGCGGTGTCTCCGCATTGACCTGTTCAAGCTCAATGCCTAAAAGCTCGATTGCGGCCGAACGTGTCGCCTGTTTCAGACGATCCTGTATTTCAATTAAGGTCACTTCGTAGACTGTCCCTCACTTCTATGCTAACCGTGGGTTTGGAAAACCGCAGAGTATATCGTAGCTGCTGAATAACAGCGAAAAGGACGCGGGTCAAACTTTTGGAGTGCGCTGACCTGTCAGCGCTTTGCGCCGGTTGCGACCTGTCGCAACCTTCGTACGGCGAATTCAATGCAGCAGCGCGGCGTCAGGACGCCGCGGAACCAAAGCGCTGACAGGTCAGCGCACTCCAAAAAGAAGCGTATCTATACACCTCCTTGACACTTCAAGACCGCGCTCTGTTACCATCCAGTTTCCCATGCAGGCGACACAAGCAACTCTAATTTCAGAAGAATTGCGCCAGCGATTCGCGCGAGCCAAGCAAGTGATGGTACTGACCGGTGCCGGCATTTCTGCGGAATCAGGTGTACCGACATTCCGCGGCGGAGGGAATACGGCTGTTTGGAAGGGGATGCCGTTCGACGTTATATCCTCGGCGCGCATGGTTCAACAGGACTTGGCCAGGGTTTGGGAATGGTTTGATTACCGCCGCGGCGTTCTGCAATCGTTGCGGCCAAATCCGGCGCACTATGAACTTGCACGCTGGCAGGATCGATTTCCGGAATTCACGCTCGTGACTCAGAATGTCGATGGGCTGCATCAGCAGGCAGGTTCTCGGGACGTAATCGAATTACATGGCAGCATTTGGCGCGCACGGTGTGTGAGCTGTCGAGCACGTTACGAGATTATCGCGGACGAGCGTTGCCGTGAGTGCGCTGGTTGCGGCGAGTGGTTGCGCCCTGATGTCGTCTTGTTTGGCGAGCTGTTGCCTGATGGGGCGTTTGAGATTGCTGCTGAGCACGCGGCTCGCTGTGAACTTTGTTTTGTAATCGGCACTTCGGCGTTGGTTTATCCGGCGGCAAGTCTGCCAGAGATCGCCAAGGCAGCGGGGGCGTTTGTATGCGAAGTCAACCTTGAGCCCACACCGCTCTCAACTGTCTGCGATGAGGTGTTGA
>DASZDU010000405.1:0-8392 GCA_035941655.1 Pyrinomonadaceae bacterium
GTCAGCGCTTTTGCCTTGGGCGACCTGTCCCCCAATTAGAAACGGGAGTTAGGTCGGAACCGTGGTCGCGACAGGTCGCGACGGACCAAAGCGCTGACAGGTCAGCGCACTCCAAACCCCCGTGGACACCTGACGGTTAAAGGAGTGTGTCGTTATGGACGTTTCAAGACGAACTTTCATTAAGACTACTTTGATCGGCGGCGCCGGCGTGACAGTCTTTGGCTTCAATCTCGCCCCGGTTTACGCACAAACCGAAGGGTTGAAAATTGCCCGAACGACCGAAACGCGCAGCACTTGTCCATATTGTTCGGTGAGCTGCGGCGTGATCATCCACACGCTCGGTGACAAAGCGAAGAATGCAATTCCACAGGTCGTGCACGTCGAAGGCGATCCCGATCATCCGATCAATCGCGGCACACTCTGTCCTAAAGGCGCTTCGCTTGAGCAGGAAATCGCTAGTGACCGTCGTCTCTTGAAGCCGCAAGTGCGGCGTCCGGGTTCGGATCAATGGGACGACATCTCCTGGGACGACGCGGTTAACGAGATTGCCCGCTGGACCAAGAAGACTCGCGACGCGACGTTCATTGACAAAGACCAGGATGGTTACACAGTTAATCGTCTGGAAACGATTGGCTGGATCGGCGGCTGCACTGATACCAATGAGCTGAATTTTCTGGCGGTCAAGACGATGCGCAGCCTGGGGGTCTGCTACTTCGAAACGCAGGCCCGGGTTTGACACGGTCCAACGGTCTCCAGTTTGGGGCCCACCTTTGGACGCGGCGCAATGACCAACGGCTGGATCGACATCAAGAACACCGACATGATGTTGATCATGGGTGGCAACCCGGCCGAGAACCACCCGTGCGGTTTCAAGTGGCCGGTTGAAGCCAAACTACACCGCAACGCCAAGATGATCGTGGTCGATCCGCGCTTCACGCGCACGGCTTCGCAAGCTGATCTCTTTCTTCAGATTCGCGCCGGCTCCGACATCGCCTTCCTGGGTGGGTTGATCAATTACGCGATTGAGAACAATCGCATCGCCAAAGACTATCTCATCCATTACACCAACGCGGCGTTCATAGTTAAGGATGGATTCAAGCTGCCTGAAGATGGATTGTTCTCCGGCTTTGACCAAGGCGCCGCGAGTTACGACAAAGCGACCTGGAACTACGAGGAGGGCGGCAAGATTGAAGCCGCGGCTGCGGCCGCGATGGCCGCATCATCCAAATCGACTTCACAATCCGGGGCGGGCAAGTCTCAAACATCTTCGTCAGGAAACAGCTCAGGAAAAGGATCGGAAAAGAGTGGTCAAGGCGGCGGACATCAGGCCGCCGGAGGGCCGGGCGCGTCAGGACAAGGCGGACCAAAACCACCTCCCATGCTTCCGCCTAACACCGCCTACGATCCTTCGTTGCAGCATCCTCGCTCGGTCTTTCAACTGCTGAAGCAACAGTATTCGCGCTACACGCCGGAGATGGTCGAGCGCATTACCGGCATTCCCAAAGAGCAATTTATCAAGGCTGCCGATCTGTTCACGTCTATTCGCAAAGATGGCGACATGAAGAAAGCCGGCACGATTATCTATGCAGTTGGTTGGACGCAACACACTTTTGGAACGCAGATCATTCGTACGGCAGCCATCCTGCAATTGATTCTCGGCAACGTCGGACGCGCTGGCGGAGGAGTGAACGCATTACGCGGACACTCGAACATTCAAGGCGCAACAGACATGGGCGGTGTTTTCGACATCTTCCCCGGATACTTAAAGATCCCGGAACCGAACGATATCGATCTCGCCACTTTCCTAAAACGCACGACGCCGACGCCATCGAAACCAAACGAGTGGGACTCGTATAACTACTGGTCCAACACACCGCAGTTCATGGTGTCGTTCCTGAAATCGTTGTATGGAGATTCAGCCAGGAAAGAAAACGACTTTAACTATCACCATCTACCCAAGATTGATCGCAAGTTTTCGTGGACCGAAATGTGGGACGAGATGTATGCAGGCAAGGTCAAAGGTCTCTTCGCCTTTGGCATGAATGGCGTAGCTATCGGGCCCAACTCGCGCAAAAACATCGAAGCATTGAAGAAAGCGGACTTCCTGGTTGTCTGTGATCTCTATCCCGAGGAGACGGCCGAGTTCTGGCAATCGCCAGGCATTACGAAAGACGACATGAAGCAGATAAATACGACCGTCTATCGTCTGCCGGGTGCGGGGTTCGCGGAAAAGGATGGCACGTTCGTGAACTCTGCTCGCTGGCTGCAATGGAAGTACGTGGCAGTACCGCCGCCAGGGAACGCCAAAGTCGATCAGGAAATACTGGCCCGCATCTTTTTGAAGGTGCGCGAGCTTTATCAACAGGAAGGCGGCAAGTTTCCTGATCCAATTCTAAATCTTAGCTGGGCCTATACCACGCCACAGAATCCTTCGCTCGCCGAAGTCGCAAAAGAAATAAACGGTAAAGCGCTCGCTGATCTGACGGATGAAAAACTCCTGCCGGGTCAGACCATCAAAGCCGGACAACAAGTGCCTGGTTTTGCCTGGCTGCGTGATGACGGGACGACGGCGTGCGGGAATTGGCTCTACTCTGGTTCATGGACTGAGGCTGGCGCGCAAATGCAGCGACGCGGCACTGACGATCCTTCCGGGCTTGGCATTTATCAAAATTGGGCCTGGTCATGGCCAGCTAATCGGCGCGTTATGTACAACCGGGCCTCGTGCGATCCCTCAGGCAAGCCTTGGGACATGGAACGGCGGCAGGTTTGGTGGAATGAAGCACAACAGAAATGGGTCGGCAATGATGTGCCCGATTTCAAAGTTGATTCGAAACCTACGGATCACATGGGTCCATTCATCATGAACCCTGAAGGCGTGGGCCGCATCTTCGCGCCGCTCGCCGCGTTTGCTGATGGACCGTTTCCGGAACACTACGAGCCGGTCGAGAGTCCCGTCGCGAATCCACTCCATCCGCAACAATCAAACAATCCAGTCGCGAAAAAATTCAAGTCGGACATGGACAAACTCGGCACACCGGCCGAAGGCTTCAACGTTGTCTGCACAACCTATCGTCTGACTGAGCACTACCACTACTGGACTAAGAACAATCCGATGAACGTGCAACTCGTACCCGAGCCGTTCGTCGAAGTCCCGGCACAACTCGCCGATGAAATGGGAATTACGGGTGGCGAGAACGTAAAGGTGACGAGCGCGCGTGGTCAATACGTCGCGAAAGCGATGGTCACCAAACGCATTAAGCCAATGATGATCGACGGGAAGAAGACTTATCAGATCGGTATCCCGATTCACTGGGGCTATCGCGGCATTGCCGAGGACGCAGGCAGGACGTCGCGGATGACGGCAAATCAATTGTCACCGGCAGCAATCGATCCGAACGCTTACACGCCCGAGTTCAAGGGCTTTCTGGTGAAGATCGAAAAGGCATGATGTTCGACAAACTTTAGTTTGTCGTTATTAACAGGGGTCAAATTGCGAACCAGACGACAAACTGAAGTTTGTCGGACAAGGCGGAGCATACGATGAGCAGTCCACGCACATTTCAAATTCAGGAAATCTCAGCCCACCCTGGACCTGTACCTGGTCAGGGCACGAGTCGCGAAGAAGAAGTTTGCAAATACATCGACGTGACCACCTGCATCGGTTGCAAAGCGTGTGAGGTCGCCTGCGTCGAATGGAACGATCATCCATTTCGCGAGACGACGTTTGATGACACCTATCAGACCATGCCTTCGACCGAATGGAATTATTGGAACCTGATTAAGTTTGCCGAGGACGAGCATGACGGCAACTTGATGTGGCTGATGCGCAAAGATCAGTGCATGCACTGCGAAGATCCGGGTTGTTTGCGAGCCTGTCCCGCGGATGGCGCCATTATCAAATACGAAAACGGCATCGTCGATTTTCAGCAGGAGAACTGCATCGGCTGCGGTTACTGTATTTCGGGTTGCCCGTTCGATATTCCCAAATTCAACGAGAAAACGAAGAAGGTTTACAAATGCACGCTTTGTTCTGATCGCGTTGGCCAGGGGCTGGAGCCTGCCTGCATCAAGGCTTGTCCCACTGGCTGTCTGCACTTTGGAACGAAGAGCGATATGGTCCAGATCGCGGGATTGCGTGCGAAGCAATTACGCGAGCAATCGGGATTTACGAATGCAGGAGTTTACGATCCCGCTTCAATAAAAGGGACACACGTCATCTACGTTCTGCATGACATCAAGAGCCCGGAACGCTACGGCCTGCCCGCGAATCCCGTGATCCCTCCGAGCTATACCTATTGGAAATGGCTGGCGAAACCGACTGGACTCGCCCTCACCCTTCTCGGTATTGGGGCTCTTTTTTTCCATCGCATTTTTTATGGTCCGAAGGTTCCCGAACCTGAAGACACAACGTTCATCGAGACAAGGCCCAAGGATGAAATCGACACCGCGCGAAAGGAGCAGCCATGAGCACCTCCACTGAAGAGTTCGATCGCGAAGCTCGTGGTGAGTTTGCGCGACTGGGGAAGACCAGGGTGCATCGTGGCGAGTTACTTCGTCATCCCGTTTACACGCGCTTTCTCCATTGGTCGGTTGCGATCTTTTTTATCCTGTCTCTACTTTCAGGATTTGCTATTTACTCGCCTTGGTTGTTTCGCTGGCTTGCTCCGCTCTTTGGCGGTGGCGCCAGAACGCGCGCGCTGCATCCCTGGTTCGGTGTCGGTTTCGAAGTTTTCTTTCTCTTCCAGTTTATCAACTGGTTTGCACCGATGGCCTGGACAGCAGCGGATCGCCGTTGGCTCCGTAGGCTTAAGGAGTACGCGACGAACGAAGACAGGCTAGAAACGGAGGATGTTGGGTTCTTCAATGGCGGGCAGAAGCTTTACTTTTGGGCCATTGCTATCAGCGGTGTGCTCTTTCTGATTACGGGCTTGCTACTTTGGTTCGACCACGTAGTCGCGCGTTGGGTCGTGGCGGTTAGTTATGTACTTCATGACCTTGCCGCATTGGTGATGCTCGGCGGGTTCATCATTCACATCTACGAAGGAACTGCTCACCAAACGGGAACATTCCGCTCGATGATTGACGGGACGGTTACCGAGAAGTGGGCTTGGACACATCATCCCGCATGGTACAAAGCGGTGACCGGCCGCGACCCGCGCGAAGCGTATGAGCGAGAAAAACGCCGACAGGCTGAACGTCAACGAGCCATCGACGAGTGGGAAAGCAAACAGGATGCTATCGACAAATCTAGGCCAACATTAGGTCCGAAGGACCGGCATTGAATAGCCACGTCCGTGAGGGCGTGGATCAAGAATCTCTAAGAGGGTGAGCGCCGAAGGTGCGGAATAAATTGCCTCCCACTTCAACCAGTGTCGGCCCTACGGGCCTCCGGCATTGTGGATCTCCCGTCCCACGCCCTAACGGACGTGGCTATTAACTATCGGTCCTTCGGACCTGGGGCCATGCCCTTGTGACCAGGACTTTGCCAAACGAAACTGTCGAATGAGAAATCAACCACAAATCATTGTTGCCGTCAGCGGCTTTTCATCCAACGTGGGAAAGACGACTCTCATGTGTGAATTGCTTCGACGTGTGCCGGGTTGGGAAGCGATCAAGTTGACTCGCGGTCACTATCGTTCCTGCGGGCGAGATCCGGCAGGCTGTTGCGTAAGCGGTCTACTGCGCGACGAGCCGGTGATTCGTTCAGGGCGTGAGGCCAACTATCAGGTTGGAAAGGACACGGGACACTTCTGGGATGCAGGCGCATCGAATGTTCACTGGGTAATAGTGAGCGATGGTCAAGTGGAAAGTGGAATAAACGAAGCGCTCGCACGTGTTAAGAGTGAAGGAGTGCTGATCGAGGGAAATAGTTTTCTCGATTACGTCACACCCGATCTGGCGATAATGTGTGCCCGCTCCGATGGTGGCAAAGTAAAGCCGTCCGCGCGACACTCACTCGAGATGAGCGATGTTTTATACCTCTCATCTCTTACCGGCGATGGTGTAGCTGCCCGCAAGCAATTCGAAGAATGGCGAGCTAGTCTCAACATCGATCTGGATTTCGACGGCCTCCCCATTCTCACTCGTGAGGATCTCCCACTTCTTTCGGCCGTCCAAACTAGCGCTGTACGCTGAGTCAGTGTTCCGTGACTTTCCAGTCTCACTTCTTCTTGGACGAAGACTTCTTTTTAGACGAAGACTTTTTCTTTGAGGAGGAGGACTTCTTACGCGGTACCTTGCCACCTTCCTTGCGAGCCTCCGATAGTCCGATAGCAATCGCTTGTTTCTTGCTGGTTACCTTCTTACCCGATCGGCCACTTTTGAGCGTTCCCTCTTTCCGTTCGTGCATTGCTTTTTCGACTTTCTTAGAAGCCTTCTTGCCGTATTTGGCCACGTCTGTTCCTCCTTCGAGTTTGTATAACCGGGTTTCATCGCAAGCGCGATGCCAACAATGCAGTTGTTAGAATGTTTGGACCAGGCAACGCAAATGTAATTACCTGAGTGCTGACAGCCGGTATGTATGTTGCCTTTTCACAAAGGTGAAACGGCCTTTAAGAGGCAGATAAGAATAGGAGACGCTTTAGGTTGGTTCGGCCGCGTATCTTCCGAGCCGGTAGACATCCTGGTGTGTGTAACGGGTACGGGCCGATGTTTGAATTTCATGCGAGTTACCACAGGGCGGCAGTCAAAAAACAGCTTTAACCTGAGATATTGAAATGGGACACAACGGTCAAACAGCAACAGCCAGAAGTCGAATCCGCTCGAAGAGTTCGCGCATCCCGCGGTTGATTGGTTTGAGCGCCGTTTAATTCCGAACGACGCTCAGTGATGTTAATTGTTTTTGAAAGGTCTGACTTGAAGTTCTGGAGGTGAACGAAGATGCAAGTAAAAGATGTAATGACTACCGATCCGGCCTGTTGTATTTCGGAAACGGCGTTACAAGAAGTTGCACAGATGATGATTGATCACGACTGCGGCGAGATACCCGTCGTCGAGAGCAAGGAAACAAAACGGCCGATCGGAGTCATCACCGATCGCGACATCGTCTGCCGCACGATTGGCAAAGGACTTAATCCGCTCGATCTAACTGTGGCCGAGTGCATGACCACGCCTTGTGTGACAGTCACGCCGGAAATGTCGGTCGGGCAGTGCGCCTGGCTCATGGAAGACAAAAAGATTCGTCGTGTGCCAGTGGTTGATGCTGACGGCTCTTGTTGTGGAATAGTCGCACTCGCTGACATTGCTCTCAAGGGAAAGACGGGCGTGACGGCTGAAGTGGTTAAGGAAGTATCCGAACCGACTACGGCTGCGTCCGCGGCAGGACAGTGACTCGGATCTGGTTCTCAAGAGAAAGATGTACCACTTACCGCGGGTAACTAAACCCGTTACGGTTGAGTGAGGAAGTGATCTTCGAAGATCGCACTGATGCCGGAATCCCGATCCGGTGATTGACGGGATTGCGGCATTTGAACAGCGGGAATTGGGAAGGCGGACCATCGCTTACCGAGACGACCGTCCGCCACCTGCGGTTAAAGACCGCGTAGTCATCCTGATTCACGATGGTCTTGGTTTCTCTAACAAGTTCAAAAGGAGCAATCATGCCGGAAAAAGACACGTTACAACGAGCGGCAGAAGACAAGGCTGAAGGTAAATCACCGAGCACACAAGCCGGCGAGTTTGTTCATGAAGAGATCGAACACATTCGCGAGGGCAAGCACGGCGCGCGCTCAGCTAAGCAGGCGATCGCAATCGGTTTATCCAAGGCGCGTCGCGCGGGCGTAAAGCTTCCTCCACCAAAAAAGGGTCAGGCCTCTAAGCAAACGCGAGAGCAAGCTAAGCGTGATGTGAAGAAAGGAAGGAAGGCAGCTAAGAAAAAGCCTTCAGCCAAACGTTCCCGCGCAACCTTAAATGCTCTCAAACGGGAGGGTCGCGCCGCTGCCTCGAAAACTGCGCTATCGCGTCAGGCTCATAAAGCTGCAGCCAAGCGTTCGGCGGCATCGCGCTCTCGTTCAGCCAAGAAAGCCGCAGCGACTAGAAAGAAATAGCACTGCTAACTCTTTCCTGTTTCTCCTTCTGAGTCGAAATTTAAATACCCGAGTAGTTCCAGGCATTCCACTATCCGCCAGGCACGCCGCATGCGGCATGAGGCTTGCCGAAATCTTCAAAAAATGAGGAGTCCTTAGCGGTAACTGTCGAGCCGGTTCCGGCTTGCGTACCGTGCAAAGGCGGCCACGTAAGCATTAGCTCTGGTACCGATTTCACAATGAGAAAAGCCGAATGGATAACCCTGGTAGCGTTTTCCTTCTTTCTCGTCGCGTCATGGTTGCGGCCCTTAACCAGGCGAAGGCGCATGGCAATCGCAGCAATTGGAGCAATCGGAATACTCTTGATA
>DASZDU010000406.1:0-10392 GCA_035941655.1 Pyrinomonadaceae bacterium
GCTGCTTTTGGGACTTCCACGTTTGAATGCTAAATTCAACAAGTTGGCGGAAGAAATAGTGAATCACTACAACTCGAGTTTACGTATTGTACATCTTTAGAGTTGCAGTAGTTCAGCTTTTAGTTTCATTTATCAATCTCCGCACCTCTGAATCAAGAGGTTCGAACGGAAATCCAAAATGACTAAACTTATTTCCATTTTTTTGAACGTCGGTATCCTTTCATTGCTGATCGCGGCTTCGGCGGCGGGGAGCGATTGGGCTGAGTGGCGCGGCCCGGCGCGCGATGGCGTGTCTCTGGAGAAGGATCTGCCCGCAGCGTGGTCGCCTGCGGGACAGAATCTGGCCTGGAAAGCTCCTTACGGCGGACGTTCGGCGCCGATCGTAATGGACAATCGAGTTTACCTGCAAAACACAGCGGACAAAGGTGAGTTGGAACAGGAACGCGTGATGTGTTTCAACGCGGACACTGGAAAACTTATTTGGGAACACCGTTTCAATATCTATCTCAGTGATGTTCCGCCACATCGAGTGGGTTGGGCGTCACCGGTGGGTGATCCCGCTACTGGAAATGTCTACGCTTTCGGAGTCGGTGGAACTCTGTTGAGTTTGTCTCGTGAAGGCAAAGTTTTGTGGGAACGTTCACTCGGCGAAGACTTTGGATTATTGACTACGCACGGCGGTCGCACCGTCTCTCCGATTATCGATGGCGATCTCGTAATTATCAGCGGCGTGACTTTTCAATGGGGTCAACATAAGGGTGGCGCCCATCGCTTCATGGCCTTTGACAAGCGAACAGGCGAGCCCGTTTGGCTGAGCGCGCCTGGCGGCCGACCTTACGACACAACTTATGCCGCGCCCATCATCGTAAACATCAACGGCACCCGCCTGCTGATCCAGGGCGCGAGTGATGGAGTCGTCCATGCCATCAAACCGCAAACAGGGGAGCCGGTTTGGAAGTATGAAATCAGCAAGCGCGGTCTTAACACGGGAACTGTTGTTTACGGAACCACCGCGATACTGACGCACAGTGAAGAGAATCTCGGCTCGAGCGAAATGGGATTGATAGTCGCTGTCGACGCGACCGCAAAAGGTGAGATCAAGAAAGAGCAGGTCAAGTGGAGCACCTATGGCTGGCAGGGCGGCTTCTCTTCCCCGGTGATTGATGGCGACCGCATTTATCAACTTGATAATAGCGCCAACATTGCGGCGTTTGACGTCAGTAGCGGTAAACAATTGTGGCTCAAGAATCTGGGGACGATTCAAAAAGCTTCGCCAGTGCTTGCCGATGGAAAACTTTATGTCGGAACCGAAAACGGAAAGTTCTATATCCTTAAGCCCAATGCCACGGGTTGTGAAATTCTCGACGAAGATCAACTCGGCACCGAAGCGCTGCCCGAAGCGATTATCGGTTCGCCGGCAATCTCGAATGGCAGGGTTTATTTCGTCAGTGATGCAAATCTTTATGCGATCGGAAAGCGATCGAATTCGAGAATACCCGCCACGCCGTCAGTAAGTGGCTACCCCTTCAATCCAAATCCGGTGGCGACTCACGTGCAAGTTGTTCCCACCGAGTTAATCATCAAACCTGGTGACAAAGTAAACTTCCGGGTTCGCCTGTTCGACGAGCGCGGCACCTTCATTCGCGAAGAGCCTGCGGCAACCTGGTCGCTGGATCAATTAAAGGGAGAGGTCGCGAACGGACAGTTTGTTGCAGCCACGGATTCGGTTCCGCAGGCGGGTCTGGTCAAGGCTACTGTCGGCGGCCTCACCGGCTCGGCAAGCGTGCGAGTGTTTCCACCTTTGCCCTGGAGCGAAGACTTCGAAGCGATGGCGATCAATACGATCCCGGCAACCTGGGTGAATACTGCACTCAAGTTTGTGGTACGCGATCTCAACGGCAACAAGGTGCTGGTTAAAACGACTGAAGGTTCTTCGCTATTGAGTCGCGCCCGCGCTTACATGGGACCGTCGAATTTTTCCAATTACACCGTCGAAGCAGATATCAACGCAACGCAGAAGCGGCGACAACAAGGCGATGGTGGCGTGATCGCCCAACGATACGCGCTGGTGCTTTACGGCAACAGCCAGATGCTTCACCTGGAGCCGTGGCAACCGGAGACCAAACGCACGGTCACAATTCCCTTCGCTTGGAAACCCGATACCTGGTATCGCATGAAGCTCCAGGTGGAAAACCTTCCTGATGGAAAAGTGCGCGCGCGCGGCAAGGCCTGGCTGGCGAGCGAAGCAGAACCGTCGGCGTGGATGATCGAACGCATCGATCCGATTCCTAATCGACAGGGAGCACCCGGTATTTTCGGCAGCGCGCTGGCTGAACTTTATTTCGATAACCTGAAGGTGTATGCGAACAAGTGAACAGTGGGAAGTGGGCAGTGGTTAGTTAGCAATACTTAGCAATAATGGAGAGGGTTTGGATAAGAAATGAATACCAACCAAGATAGTAAGCGGAAGATTTTTTGGCGAAGGCCTTTGACGGTGGTGATGGCTTTGTTAGCCACCGGCTTACTGATCACTGGCCACCGGTCACTGACCACTGCTTTCGCCTCCGACCCCGGCAGCAGCGATTGGCCGATGTGGGGCGGTACGGCTGATCGGAACATGATTTCCAACATGAAAGGCTTGCCCACCAACTGGGACGTAAAAGCGAAGAAGAACGTTAAGTGGGTGGCGCAACTCGGTTCGCAAACTTACGGCAATGCAGTCGTCTCCGGTGGCATGATTTTTCTGGGCACAAATAATGAAGGAGTACGCGACCCCAAGATCACTGGCGACAAAGGCGTGCTGATGACGTTTCGCGAGTCGGACGGTGAGTTCATGTGGCAGATGGTCCACGACAAGCTTGCAGCCGGACGCGTTAACGACTGGCCTTACCAGGGTGTGGCATCGTCGCCGCTCGTTCTGGGCAACCGCGTCTACTACGTTTCAAATCGCGCTGAATTAATGTGCCTCGATACCGAGGGGTTTCGCGACAAGGAAAACGACGGCACGGTGACCGATGAGAAGTTGAACGGCGAGTTTAACGCCGACGTCGTCTGGCGCTTCGACATGATTGAGCAAGTGGGTTCGCTACCTCACAATCTCGCAAACTCTTCACCAGTCTCATTCGGCGACCTTATCTACGTCAGCACTTCGAATGGTCAGGACGAGAGTCACGTCAACATCCCCTCGCCCAAAGCGCCGGCCATCATTGCGGTGAACAAGAACACTGGCAAGCTTGTCTGGGAAGACAACTCGGTCTTTGACAAGATCCTGCACGGTCAATGGTCTTCACCGACTGTCGGAAAAATCGGTGGCGTAGATATGGTGATTCATGCGCAGGGTGATGGCTGGATTCGCGGCTACGAGGCGCTGACGGGCAAGAAGCTTTGGGAGTTTGATACTAACCCGAAGGATTCAGTATGGCCCAAGACGCGCAACGAACTAATCAGTACTCCGGTCGTCTACGAAGACCGCGTCTACATTGCCAACGGCCAGGATCCCGAACACGGCGAGGGCGTCGGCCATATGTATTGCATAGATGCCACCAAGCGCGGCGACATAACTTCCACCGGAATGGTCTGGCATTACGACAAGATTCGTCGCTCGATTTCTACACCGGCGATCAAAGACGGCATCGTTTACGAGGCAGACTTTAGCGGCTTTCTGCATGCGCTCGACGCAAAGACTGGTCAGGTTTACTGGACACACGATCTGTTCGCGGCCGTTTGGGGCTCCCCAATTCTGATAGACGGCAAACTCTACATCGGAGACGAGGACGGTGACGTTCTGATCCTGCAGGAAGGCAAAACGAAAAAGGTACTCGCCGAAATCAACATGGGTAGCTCGGTCTATTCCACGCCAGTGCCGGCGAATGGTGTGCTCTGCATTTCGAATCGCAATCAGCTTTATGCACTGGCGGAAACACCTGCAGCAAAACCTGCGGCGGCAGCGAAGCCAGCCGGGGAAAAATGAATCCAGGTTAAGGTCCTGGCTTTCATCCCAGAGGGATGAAATGTCTATAGATCGCGCGCCACACAACATCCGCTCCGTTCGAAGGTGCGGACGACAATTGACGTTTGAACACTCAAGATTCCTCCGCACCTTCGAACGGAGAAGGATCGAGTATTTATTCTCAGGTCTATAAACATTTCACTCCTAACGGAGTGAAGACTGATTCTGCCGGCAATGAACAGCTTCGATTACCAGCCTCAGACGCGCTTAGTCTTCGGCGCAGGGACCATCAAACGCCTGGGCGAATTAGCTCGTGAGTTAAACTTCCGGAAAACTTTACTGGTAGCCGATCGCGGCCTGGTTGCGTCGGGACATGTTGCCGAAGCGTTAACGCCTTTGCGGGAGGCCGGAATTGAAGTCGTTGAGTTTCACGATTTCGACGTTAACCCCGACACAGAGATGATCGAAGCCGGTCGTGACTTCGCCGCACCACTAAACATCGAAGCGATTATCGCCCTGGGCGGCGGCAGCTCTCTCGACTGCGCCAAGGGAATTAATCTACTCCTCACCAACGGCGGGTGCATGCGCGATTATCACGGCTACGGCAAAGCAACGCGGCCGTTGCTGCCAATGATCGGCATTCCCACTACTGCCGGCACGGGCAGCGAAGCTCAAACCTACGCCTTAATCTCAGACGCGCAAACTCACGTTAAGCTCGCCTGCGGCGACGCCCGGGCCGCGTTTCGCATTGCTTTACTCGATCCAGCTCTGACGATATCGCAACCTCCGGACATTACCGCGACATCGGGGTTCGATGCGATTGCACACGCGGTAGAGACCTTTGTGACCAAGAGCCGCAATGCGCTTTCCGATGCTTTCTCGCGTGAGGCGTGGCGGCTGTTGGAAGCTAACTATGAACGCGTGCTGACGCAGCCAAACGATCTCGAGGCGCGAGGTGCAATGCAACTGGGAGCTTACTTCGCAGGAGCAGCCATCGAGAATTCCATGCTCGGCGCTACGCATGCTTGCGCAAATCCGTTAACCGCACACTATGGCACTGCACACGGTGCGTCGATCGCTATGCTGTTGCCTTCGGTAGTGCGCTGGAATGCGCCAGTCGCTGCTGAGCGATATGCGGAACTGCTGCGGCTCTCTACGGCAAATACGAAGGGTGACGACTCCGCAGACAGCCTGGCCCGGAGATTGGAAGAACTCGCCGCTGCCGGTGGTTTACGGCAGAGCCTCGGTGAAGCTGGAGTGCCTCTCTCGGATTTATCGATGCTGGCTGAAGAGGCGGCGGAGCAATGGACGGGGCAATTCAATCCGCGGCCCTTTGATCTAACCGGAGCGTTGGAAGTTTATCAGTGCGCGTTCTGAAGACAGTAAGCAGTAAGCAGAGACGAATATCATGGTTGAAATTATTCAACAGCGAAACCGCTACGCGAACTTTGCTTTCCGCCTTTTGCTTTCTGCTTACTGCTTACTGCTCACTGCCTACTGCTTACCGCCTGCTGCGGCCGCACAGGACACACCAGCGGACAACTGGTCTCAGTTTCGTGGAAACCACCGGTTGACAGGAGTGTCAGCCTCCAACGTTCCAAATGAACTAAAACTCTTATGGACTTACGAAGCGGGTGAGTCGATTGAATCTTCCGCAGCAATTGTGGGTGACACCGTTTTCGTCGGCACGCAGAAGGGAGAGCTGCTCTCGCTTAATCTGCAAAATGGTTCGGTCTATTGGAAGTACCACGTTGACTCGCCCATCGGCGAATCCTCGCCGGCTTACAGCAGCGGCGTTGTCTATGTGGGCGATTTAGGAGGATGGTTTCATGCCGTCAATGCCTCCGACGGCAAAAAAATTTGGGCCTTCAAGGCTGGTAGCGAAATTAAATCATCGCCTGTCGTGGTTGGTGACCGAGTCTTAATTGGCTCTTACGATCAGCATCTGTATTGTCTCTCCACGCGCAACGGAGCAGTGCTGTGGAAGGTTAAGACGAACGGCCCGGTGCATTCCACACCTGGCATTTCGGACGGCCTCGCGTTCATTGCCGGTTGCGATGAGTTGTTTCGGGCCGTGCGCATTTCCGACGGTCGCGAGGTTTTTAATGTGTCTTCGGGCGCTTACACCGGAGCCTCTCCGGCGATCAGTGGTAATTCCGCATACTATGGGACCTTCGATAATGAAGTGCTGGCGGTAAGTCTTAGCGAACACCGCATCGTCTGGCGTTATCAACATCCGCAACTCCACTTTCCTTTTTATTCATCGTCAGCGGTGACGCGGAATCGGATCGTAATCGGCGGCCGCGACAAAATGGTTCACGGTCTGAGTCTCGCCGGTAAAGCGGTTTGGACGTTTGCAACCAAAGCACGAGTTGAATCTTCGCCGGCGATTGCAGGCGGGCGAGTGTTTGTCGGTTCAAATGACGGCAGGTTCTATGTCCTCAATCTCGATACCGGCGCAAAGCTTTGGGAGTTTAACGCCGGAGGCCCGCTCTCAGCTTCGCCGGCAATTGCCAGAGGCCGCATCGTTATCGGCTCACAGGATGGTCGATTATATTGCTTCGGCTAAGGCGCCCACGTCCAATGTCCAGCGTCCAATGTCCAAAATCCGTTGGGCCAACCAGACATTGGACATTGGACCTTGGACCTTGGACATTGGACATTTGGATATTGGACTTAGGATTAGAAATACTTCCCGATCGTTGACTGCTTCGGTTTCTTTGTCAGCAGCGACACAATCACCATCAGCAGTCCCGACACCAGCACCATCGGCACTACCGGCATAAAACCAAAAACCGCCGTCCCGCCGGGAGTCCGTGACAGAGCTTCGGCTCCGCCGACGGCCCAAACAACCAATGGCGGTCCAGGAGCAGGCGCCGGCACAGCGTGCTGAAAGATAGCAACAGCTACCACTGCCGCCGCGGTCCAAAGCGTGACAGCGAATGCACCCCACTTCGTGCTTCCCTTCCAAAAGAGCGCCGCAACCAGCAACGGCGAGAGCGCTGCAAATCCTGAAAACGCGTATTGTATTGCCAACTCGAAGATCGTTTCGGGGGCGCGCAAAGCCACGATATAAGCAACGATCGTAATGATCACGATAAAAATTCGACCTGTTTGTACCTGTACCGCTTCCCCGAAACGCCGCTTGCCTCCATAGAAAGCGAACACATCCTCCGTGAACATTGTCGAAAGCGCGAGGATTTGCGAATCGCTCGCCATCACTGCCGCCATGATGCCGGCGCCCAGCAGTCCCGCGAGCCAGAGCGGCGCGTAACGCTTCAGCAACAGCATGATTACGTCGTCTCCCGTCGCCTTCTCGCGCAGCTCGTCGCGAGCCTCAGGCTCCATTGTTTTGCCCTGGGTCGCGAGGGTACGCCGCGCTTCCTGCCTCTCCCGTATCTGTGGAATGTCAGTAACGCGGTTGGCCATGACGCCGAGAAAAACACACGGAAGCCAGATAGCGAGGATGCAGAGCGGGTAAAAGATCACCGTCTTCTTAAAGTGGTTCATCTTCTCCGCCGTCAGGCAGAAAATAAGAATGTGCGGAAAAGCGATCGCTGACAAAGGAATGAAGGTGTAACTAAAGAAGTAAAGCGGCGAAATTCGTTCGCGCGTAAGCAATGGGGCTAACGCTGGAGAAGCGAGCATGGCGTTAGCGGCGCTGCGGAACCCTCCCATGCCCACACCGATAACGACGATGGCAATGACCCCAAAAGTCAGGAACAGAATTGTCTGAAAGGTGTTGACCCAGGCCGTGCCTCTCATGCCACCAAAGAACACATAACTCATCACGACCAGCGCAACGATTGCGCCGCCAAACCAGTAAGGCACTACGCCGCCGCTGATCACGTTTAGAGTCGTGCCGCCACCCATGATGCCGATGATGATATAGGGTACAAGCAGCACCGCCTGCACTACGAAAATCATCGTGCCGATGTGTTCGCATTCCCAGCGATCGCGGAACATTTGCACCGGCGTCATAAAGCCGTACTTCTTTCCGAGCGCCCAGACGCGTGTTCCCATCAGGAAGATTGTCAGCGGTATAACCAAACCAGAAGAAGACGCCATCAAGCCAAAGGTGACGATGCCGTTGGAGAACGCATGACCTGACGATCCGAGTATCGCAAAGGCAGTCATGTTCGTTCCAAAGAGCGAAAAGAGGAAGACGAAGGGTCCAAGCGAACGACTCGCGAGGAAATAGTCTTCCGCTTTCTTTCGTCCCCTGGCCTGGCGAAAGGCAAAGATACCGATGTAGAGCACTGCTGCCAGGTAGATGAAAACGAAGATGGCGGGAATCAATGCGCGTTGTCCTCCTCGGTCTTTTGTTTTTCAATCTCGCGTTCGAGATGATCAGGCCACGCAAATTTCACCAGCAACCACATCAACAAAGCTGCCGCCACGGAAAAACAGGCCTGATAGAAAAGCCCGATCGGAACAAAGCCAAAGACCAGGGGATGAGCCGTGCGCCAGAACCAAAAGTCCTGGTGCAAAACGTAGAGCGCGATGACGGCGACGACCAGCAGAGTTCGTTTCATTCTGCTCCTTTGAAATTACTCTACGGCTTGGTCCAAAGAATCTCCTCGCATACTTAGCGTGGAAAACCGATGGCATTACAGCGGGGAGAAATTCGGCGAACAATATAAGATGAATCAAGTCGAAAACGCCAACCAGAGCTTTAGGCGATAGTGGTTCAGTTCCCAAACTGTACCACTACCCTTTAGGCGAACTCTGACTAAGACCAGGAAACAAGAGCGTTGGCGGACCTGCGTGGGTTGAATAAAGAAGTGGGTTAGTTAATCCGATACACTTTTGGTTTGTAGCGGAGTTCGACAAACTAAAGGAATCTAGGCAAGGGTCTTCGACGCGTAGCGTCGGCATGAATTTAGCCCGGCGTCTTAACGCCGGGGTCGGCCCCCTGGGCATTTCCCGTCGCGTAGCGACGATTGAATTGGGCTCCACTATCAGCGTCGCTACGCGACGAGGTATATCTCGTTGACCGTTTCCCGGCCTTGAAAGGCCGGGCTAAACTCAAACCGACGCTACGCGTCGGAGACTCTTGCCTCGACGTTTTAACTACAGTTTCGCAAGTTGGTCGATTCGCTCTCGCAGCGCTTTAACATATCCTTCCGTAGTCGCTCGGTTGTATCCCGCCGCGTCAAATGCATCTCTCAACTGCGCATCGGTAAGTTGCGAAAGCAGCGATCCAATCCAACGCGCGTGTTCTACCGGGATACCACGCATTGCCTTTTCCTTTTTCACTTCACCCCGATAATAGGGTAAGTGGAGAACGGAAAAATGACCCAGTCCTCGAGGTCGCGTGTCGTAGTCAAACTGCACCGAGCCGTCGTCATGGACTCCCTTTACAAATTGAGTCGAAAGAAAATCGCTCAGGCTATTCTTTGAGCGCTTACCTCCCAGGCCGCCCGCGCGCCCAAGAGTGGCGCCCAGATCGGTTACGACGTGCCACGCTTCGATGCTGTCCGAAGCAGTGTCGGTAACATGGAAGATGCGATTATTCTCTTTCCGAGCGTCGTAATTGTTCAGCAGGATCATTAGAATTTTGAGTCCGCTTAGTTCTTGTGTATCCCGAAAAGGATTATCGTTCCAGTCCCAGGTATCCCCGCGTTTAATGTGTGAGCGCCTCGGTTCGAAACGTGCTCCGCGAACCAGACCACGCCTGCCGACATACTCCATTCCGCGGGAAAGTTCCGGCAATCGCCTGATTCTTACACTGGGTAAGTAGTAGGCCTCTTCTGCAAAGTAGCCCACCGACCAAACCAATCGCGTGGCAACTGTCTCGGCTTGAGCCTCTTCACCCAGCTTGACAATCCACCTCACACCTTTGGCGTCTTCCACTTCAAACTTGGGCGACTCGCCGCCTTTATCTTCGCTGATAAAAGTGTAGGGAGCAGTTGGGAGCAACTGTGGACCACCTGATCCAAAGCGCAGGTCGCGCGTAGTGATGTCTCCCGGGTCACGCCAGATTACTGGAACCGCCGAGGCTTCGTTTTTGATTTGGGAATAGACGATGGCGGGCGTTAGACAGGAGACAATCAGACAAATCGTAACAAGTCTTTTGACGTTTCTTTGCATGGGACCATCCTCCAATTGTGAACGCGGAGGAACTACAGCAACGTGGGCATGAACACCTGGCCTGATTCCAGCGGGCACACTCTGTACCGGCGCTCGGGCGCCACGCCGGTATGATCAATCGTGAATTATGGGAACTCTAATTAGCTGGTTCGGGGGGCTATTACCTTAGAGCTGGTAGAAAAGGTATCGCGTCGAGCATTTTTGGAAGACGGAAAGATCTTTGACAGCGGCTTTGAAATCCTCATGCTTAGGAGGTCTTCCGAAGGCTCCATATTATCGAGGCGTTGGCTTTCGCGGCGCCAGGTAGTCCACTGGCCCCATTTTTCGGACCAACTTTGCCAAGTCACGTG
>DASZDU010000407.1:0-9361 GCA_035941655.1 Pyrinomonadaceae bacterium
GGTCGCTGCTGGAACCTTTCCGATTTCAGATTTGGAAGATTTTCAGGTCTGGGATCAATCTGAACGAACTTCAGTTTATCCAGTAGAGGAAAGTCCGAACACTACAGGGCAGCGAGCCCGCTAACGGCGGGGCGCCCCAAAATCTCAGATTTCTTTAGAGATCTAAGATTCAGGGCGACGACAAGTGCAACAGAAAAGAAACCAGCCCAGTTAGAAATTTGAGATTTGAGATTTGAGATCTCCAGACTGGGTGATGGGTGAAATGGTGCGGCCCGCAAGGGCTTAAAGTAAGAGCGCACCGGCGCGTGTGGTGACACATGCGGCCAGGCAAACTCCTCGCAGTGCAAGATCAAATAGGGAGGCGTCAACAGGGCTGCCCGCCCGAATCCCGATATATCGGGATACGACCTCCGGGTAGATCGCTTGATCCAATCTGGCAACAGTTGGACTAGATGAATGATCGCCATCCCGATGCGAAATCATCGGGATACAGAATTCGGCTTATAGACCTGTTCGCTTTGCTGGGCAATATCACATCCCATCGCCTTACAAGCTTTTCAAATGAGGCTGAAAGAGAGACGCGAAGATGGCAAATCGCAAGGGAGTTTTTATCGGGGCGTATGTGCCTAACCACTTGAAGGAGTCTCTACGTCGACGCGCCGCGGCAGAGCACCGGACTCTTTCCCAGGAGATTACGCGCATATTGGAAGAGGCTGTTCACGGTAAGGGCTTACCTCCAGGAAGCGTTGACCGTCGCACTCGCGAGTCAACTCCGAGACGCAGGGCTACAGATCCGGCCCCGCGGCGACGCAACGTTGACGTCAGCTACACGCCTTCAGGCAAAAAGTCGAGTGACGAGAACGCTTAGCCTTGAAATACTTGGTCATCGCTGCGCTGCTTGCTCTCCTGTTACTACTGCTATATTCGCGTATCTATCCATATCTTCAATTCGTACAGAAACTCCTGGGCGTGGCGAAAACCATCGGCAGCGATCCACCTGCCGGTTCAGCCGGGAGAGACCGCAACTCAACTCAGAAAGCGGATCGCAAATTGGTTCGTTGTGTCGGTTGCGGTACCTGGATACCAGCCGCGCGCGCTATTGGAACCGGTGCTGGAAATTCCATTTACTGCTCGCGCGAGTGTATTGAGAGATCGACTCACGACAAGGAAAAAAAGATGGTGGGGTAGCAGCGTAAGCTCGGTCTTAGTGGCTGGAAGCAGCCTCTTCCGGGAGCAGGTTTCCCGCATCATGTATTGCTCGATCAGTGTCGGTAAAGTAAAGAACGATCATGCCAACGACGAAGAAGACGATTAGAGACAACATGGCCTGCCGGTAAGAACCGGTGGCGGCAACAACGGCGCCGAACACCAGCGGTCCCAACCACGAAGTACCACGCTCCGAAACTTCATAAATTCCGAAGAACGAAGCCTCTCTTCCAGCGGGAATCATTCGCGAGAAGAGTGACCGCGATAACGCCTGCGAGCCCCCCAACACAATCGCGATAACTATTCCCATAAACCATGCTTCATTAGTGTTATGTAGAAAACGATATCCATAAATCACCACCCCGGCCCACAAAATCAGCGAAACAAGTATGGCGTTTTTGGTCTTGATAAGATAAGCAAGGCGCTCAAACAACAGGGCGCCGAAAATCGCCACGAATTGCACCATCAGGAAGATAAGTAACAAAAATGACTGATCAGTTTTCAGGCCGCGAGCGACGAAGAGCTCCTGGGCCATGAAAACCGACGCCATGCTAATCACCGTTTGAATGCCGTCATTAAAGAATAGGTAACCGATCAAGTATCGAAGCGTATACCGCAGTCGTGCGAGCTCGCGAAACGTTCGACCGAGTTCGGAAAAGCCCACGGTCAAATAGGTCTTTCCCTGCGGCAGAGATTTTTCGGCGGCACGTGTTTTCAACGTCGCAAAAGTTATGAGGGCAAAACCGCCCCACCAGACTCCGGCTGACAATAAGGAAATGCGGACTGCCAAATATGGATCCATACCCAAACGGGGAGCGCTTTTCACCAGCAAAAAGTTAAGCGCCAGCAAAAGCCCGCCGCCGAGATAGCCGTAAGCAAAGCCGCGGCTCGACACCTTGTCCCTCTGGTCCTCGGTAGTTATTTCATTCAGAAAGCCGTTGTAGAACACCAGGGCTGCTCCAAAGCCAAGGTTCGCAATAATGAACAGGAAGCCGCCCAACCAATAAAGTCTGCCGTCCACGAAGTACATCAGGCAGGTCGCTGCGACAGCTATGTAGCAAAATAGGGCCATCATCTTCTTCTTGAGATTGGAGTAGTCGGCAATACTTCCAAGAATAGGCAGCAGGAAAATTTGCAGAAACACGGCGATCGAAACGCAGGTGGGAAAGAACGACTTCGAAGTGATGGCGCCCAACGGTCCAAGATTTACAACCACGCCGTTTTCGCCGACAACGCGCTGCGTGATTTCGGTGAGGTAAGGACCATAAAGTGCACCGACAATCGTGGTTGAAAAGGCGGAGTTGGCCCAATCGTACACCTTCCAGCCAAACACTTCGCGCGGATTATTTTTGTCGCCGTGGGGATGCAGAGATTTTGCCGAATGCTTCGCGGGACTCATGTCTGGGCCGCAGCTTTCTCCGTCAACGTATGAACAATTGCTGGCGTAATGTCTGCGAGATTCGTGATTCGACTTGCGATGTGCTGCCGGTTTGCGCCCCACACAATAGTCGGCACCGCGTTCAAGGTGTGATTGCGCGAAGAAAGATCTTCGATGTTGCCGTGGTCGCTGGTGAGTATAACCGTTGTGCTATCTAAATCAATGGCGGTCAGCACCCCTCTAATTAGCCTGGCAAGATTTGTTAAGACAACTTTTGCGGCCTCCATATCCTGCGCGTGTCCAACCTTGTCGGTGATGAAATATTCGTACAGGGTGAAACGATTCTCGCCGACAATTCTCGCCAGCACCGTTGCGGCGTCATCCGCAGTCCTTGGCTTCACGTCCTCGCCCCGCGCAATGAGCATCGCATTCGTAAAATCCTGATAGACGGCGCTGCCGGCGTTCAGGTCGGGCACGGTGCGGAAACTGAGTCCCGCCGCTTCCACCGCTGCTGTAGTCGCCGAGACCCAGCGGGGCCGTTCGTCGAAAAACCGCTGCGGATATGTGTTCGCAAAGGTGATTGGTTCAATGCCGGCGCGTTTCAGTTGCAGAAATATCGAGTGCTGGCGAAGTATCTCCAGCATCGCAGCGTTCGGAAATCCTTGTTTGTGATAACCAAGCTGCGAGGGAACATTGACGCCGGTAAGTATGGTGGTCTGCCCCGAAGCGCTTTGCGGTCGGCCGGCAACGCCGAGAGACGCGTCGGTGGGCACAACAATCCCGTCGAATATCGTTGCTGCTTCTTCATCCCGGAAAATCGCGAGAGGCGCTGCGTCTGCTAAGCCGTCGAGAGGATTGAACGTCCCGCGCGCACCAATTCCCAAACCATCGATGAAGAAAAGCAGGACAGACATAAACAAGTGACGAATACCATTCGGGACTGACTAGGTGCAAGTTTGACCTTGAATGATGCCACTGGCGGGTGTATTTCACCGAGGCATACATTGAAGGGTTTCTCAGCGCCAAAGGCGCGAAATGTAATAGCCTGGGCCATCGGTCCAGGGGCAGGCCAAGTTGAGGTTCTAGCACTGAAGGCGCGAAATGATCTTGCTGAGATCGCACTCCGGCACTTTCATTTCGCGCCTTCAGCGCTTTTGCAATTTATCGATCTTTTCCTGGGATTGCCCAGGCTTTTACATTTCGCGCTTTCAGCGCTAAGAACCTTTGCGGGAAGCACGAGAATCCGGGCGCTATCGCTTCCGCTTCTGACTTGACGTTGGACGTTGGACATGGGACGTTGGACTTTTACCGCTGGCGGTTCTAAGGAGTTGAATCTTCGCCGTCATTATCCAGTTGTCCGCGTTCGCGATAGAGATTGAGTTTGTTGTGAAGCGTCTTAAGGCTGATGCCCAGCAGTTCGGCTGCTCGCGTTTTATTATTCTTCGTCTTTTTGATCGTACGGATGATCATTTGCCGCTCAACTTCTTCGATCGGGGTGCCCACCGGAAACGTTATCGTGTCTTCGTTTCTCAGCCGCTCGCGCTGATCGATTGGATAGGGCGCGAAGTGGTGCCGTTCGATTTGTTCGCCGGAGCAAATGACCACAGCGCGTTCAATCACGTTGCGCAACTCGCGGATGTTACCGGGCCAGGCGTGAAACTGCAGTGCTTCGAGTGCCGCGGGGCTTAAGAAGCGCGCCGGCCGATCGTGTTTCTCCGCAAGTTTCGTGACCAGATACTGGGCCAGCAAGGGCAGATCATCTTTCCGATCCTTCAGCGGTGGCAGTTGAATGCGAAAAACATTCAGACGATAAAGCAAATCCTCGCGCAGGTTCCCTTTGGTAACAGCTGTTTGCGGATCCTGATTCGTCGCAGCCAGCAGCCGCACGTCAACCTGAATTTCTTTGCGGCTCCCCAGGCGGCGAACTGAACGCTCCTCAATAACGCGCAACAGTTTAGACTGTAAAAGCGAAGGCATATCCGCGATCTCATCCAGCAATAGCGTCCCGCCTTCAGCTAACTCAAAACATCCTTCACGCCGCGACGCCGCGCCGGTGAAGGCACCTTTCTCATGCCCGAAAAGTTCGGACTCCATCAACGTCTCAGGAATCGCCGAGCAGTTTATGCCAATAAATGGTTTGTCCCTGCGCGGACTGAGCTGATGAATCGTGCGCGCCACCAGCTCCTTGCCCGTGCCCGATTCACCGGTGATTAAGACGGAAGCTGAAGATGAGGCGACCTGTTCGACAAGCGCATATATTTCGCGCATCGGCGCAGAGTTTCCTACCAACTCGCCAAATGCGCCGCGATCCAGCAGCTGACGGCGCAGCACTTCAATCTCTCGTTTTGCTTCACTCAGTTCGACAGGTTGCGGTTCGGTTAACATAGGTTTTGATTAAGAGACCCAAAAGCAGTGTCGTTTAAGAGGGCACTTGTGCCTCTGGCGCGAGGCGGACAAGTCCGCTTTCTAAACAATATCATTTTGGTTAACTGTCGGCGGTAGAAAAATAATCGGCAATAGCGCGAGCGAGCGAAGGAATAGTAAAGTGCTGAGGCTGGATACCCACTTGCAGCCCGAAGTCACTCGCAGTCGTTGCCGTGACATCGCCGATACAGGCGATGACAACGCCGGCGAGCGCGGCACTCAAGTCATGGGTGTCGAAAAGCAGTCCGAGGTTTTTCACGGTTGAGGAACTCGTGAAGGCGATGCAGTCCGCGCTGCCGGAAAGCATAGCGGCTACGCGTCCCCGATCTAAATCTTCAGGCAGCGCCGTGCGATATGCGGGAACGACGTCCACGCGCGCCCCGGCTTTCTCAAGTGCCTTCGGTAGATAATCCCTGGCGATCGCAGCGCGCGGTATCAGCACGTTCAGACCGTGCAGCGCTTGCGTGCCCCCAACGAAACGTTCGAGCGCGCTGAAGACACCTTCCGCTTTAAACTCGTTCGGTATCACATCTACGTGAACGTGCAGGTCGCGCAGACGGTCAGCGGTTGCCTCACCAATCGCACAGACTTTTAGTTCGTCCAGTTCACTAACCGCGCGATTCGTTGCCAGGAGTCTTTTAAAAAAATACTCAACGCCATTCACGCTGGTGAAAATGATCCAGTCGTAACCATAGAGGTGTTCAATCGCTTCATCGAGCCGCTGGTAACTGTCGAGCGGGCGGATTTCGATTGTCGGACAGACAATCACTTTCGCACCGTATCGCTCGAGTTCGGTGACGAATTCCTCCGCCTGATCGGCAGCGCGAGTAATCACAACGGTGCGACCGGCTAGCGGCTGGGTAGTCATCGATGTTCGTTGGGCGTGATCCACAGAAGTTGCCAGTGGGCCCTTTTTAAGGCTTTGATCTTGCGCCCCAGTTAGTAGTTCAGAGTTCAAACTTTAGTTTGTTTCTAACGAAGCACCCAAACTAAAGTTTGAACTCTGAACTACGCTCTTCTTCCCTTAGCAAGTTGGCGGCGCCGTGCTCCAGAAGTCGCTCACCAAGGGTAGTGCCGAGTTGCTCGGCCTCGACTAATCCGCCAACGATGCGGTCCTTGACGATTTGTTGCCCCTGGCGGTCAGCAACCATCCCGTCGAGGCGAATGCGTTGGTCACGCACGATTGCGTACGCCGCGATGGGAAGCTGGCAGCCACCGCCCAGGCTACGAAGGAACGCCCGTTCAGCGATGCACGCCAGGCGCGTGAACTTGTGATCAAGTTTGCTGATGGCTGCGATTGTGTCTTCGTCGTTCGCTCGCGTCTCAAGTCCCAGCGCACCCTGGCCCACTGCGGGCAACATTTCACTAGCCGGCAAGGCAGCGCTGATCCGGCTTTCCAGGCCCAATCGGCGCAGGCCGGCACATGCCAGCACTAGCGCATCGAATTGACCTTCATCCAGCTTGCGCAGCCGCGTGTCAATGTTTCCGCGAACATCTTTGATTACCAGATCTCCCCGCAAGTTCTTTAACTGAGCCAAGCGTCGCGGGCTTGAAGTTCCGACCGTGGCGCTCCTTGGTAACGTCTTGATGGACGCACTCAAGTCCTTCAACTTGAGACTTAGCACCAGCGCATCGCGTGGGTCTTCGCGTTTGGTAATGGCGCCTATCATTAACCCGTCGGGAAGAATGGTTGGCAAGTCTTTAAGCGAATGGACCGCCAGATCGACCCGACCTTCGACCAGGGCTTCTTCCAGCTCCTTCGTGAACACGCCTTTGCCACCGATCACGGAGAGCGGATTCGTATTTACGTCGCCCGACGTCTTGATAATTTCAATGCTAATTGCAAGCGCCGGATCGGTGAGTTCGAGTTCGCTCTTAATCAGGCCGGCTTGTGTGAGCGCAAGCTTCGAACCGCGAGAACCGATAACTATATGCTTTTTCATGAGATGAATGCGGCGCAGCTATTCTTCGAGGCCGAAGATATCGCGCCACGCCTGAATAGCTTCAGCATCGCTAGCGTCGTAAGAGCGTCGCATATGGTTCAGCAATGGATGGGAAATTTTATTTACGGTGGACACCAACAACGCTTCGATTGCATCTTCCTGTTCGACAGTTAACGGACCCAGGCGGTTGCGCTGTCGTGTCAGCTCCGACCGGGCGATGTCCTGCAATTTGTTTCGCAGGGCGCCAATTGTGGGACCGATGTCCAGCACCCGAAGCGTCTGTTGAAACTGCATAACCTCTGATTCAACTATCAACTCCGCACGTTCGGCCTCACGTTCGCGCTCGCGAATGTTCGACGAAATCACCGATTCAAGATCGTCGATATCGAAAACGAAGACGTTGGGAATTTTGCCGACGGCCGGGTCGATGTTGCGCGGCACGCTGATGTCGATAAAGAACGACGGCCGGTTGCGACGCTTGGTTAAACTATCGCGAACCATTTGTTGGGTAATCAAATACTCGTCGGCTGCGGTCGAGCAAATAATTATGTCGGCTTCAGCCAAATACTGAGAGAGTTCACTGAATTCAACACTCTCGCCGCCCAGTTCGCCGGCGAGATGCTGAGCACGATCCGCCGTTCGGTTGGTCAGCAACACGCGCGATACGCCGGCATTTACCAGGTGTCGCGCGGAAAGTTCCGCCATCTCACCGGCACCGATCAAGAGTGCCGTGTGGCCTTCCAGCGAGTTGAAGATTTTTTTACCAAGCTCGACGGCCATGTAGCTGATCGAAACAGCATTGGCGCCAATGCCGGTTTCGGTGCGCACACGCTTGGCAACGCGGAACGCGTGATGCACCAGCCGATTCAGTATCCGTCCAGCCGTTCCAGCTTCCAGAGCGATTGAATAGGCGCGGCGTACCTGGCCCAACACCTGCGGTTCGCCGACCACCATCGAATCAAGCGACGAGGTTACACGGAAAAGATGACGAATAGCTTCGTCGTCAGTGTGCTGGTAAAGGTGTGTTTCAAAAAATGAACGCGGCACGGTGTCAGTCCGGCTCAGGAAGTGATTGACGCGCTCGAGCGTATCGCTGAGTCGTTCTCTGGCAGTCTCCGCCAGCACTTCGACGCGGTTACAAGTGGAAACAATCAAGCCTTCCCTAACGATGTCGCCATCAACCAGCGTGCGCAAACCCTCGCTGCAGGCGGCCTCAGAAAACGCGAGCCGCTCGCGCACTTCGACAGGTGCGGACTTGTGGTTAATTCCTACTAAAACGATAGACATCGCAAAGTGTTTACTCGATTGGCTTCACCCGAAAACGTGATAACCACCCATGAGCCGGGCGCCGAAGAAGGTAAGCAGGACCAACGCGAATCCAGCCACACCCATCCATGCCGCCTTGCGTCCACGCCAACTGGAACTGGAACGATAAAGAATCAGCAAGAGGTAGAGCAACCACGTGAGTGCTGCAAATATCTCCTTGGGATCATTGTGCCACAAACGGCCATCGCGTGACGACGCCCACACCATTCCGGTCGCGATCCCCACAGTCAACAAGGTGAGACCGATTGCCGCCGAGCTTGTAGCGATTTCGTTGACCGTCGTCAGCGAAGGAAGGCGGTGAAAAATAGCGCTGAAAGTTTTCAGTTTCAGCTCGCGCTCCTGCAACAAATACATGATGCTGGCAAGGAAGACCACGAAGAAGGCCGCGTAGGCAAAAAGCAGTAACGTCGTGTGAACAGGAAACAGCCATGATGCGGAAAGGCTGCTTGCTTCAGCGCGATCGGGAGTTGCCGAGCGGGTGATCACGGCGATGAAAATAAGCAAAGAAACCAGCGGCAAGGTGACAGCACCTAGCGGCCGCGCCCGGTAACGATAGAGTACTAGTCCATAAGCTGCGATGAGCGTCCACGCGAGGAAAGATAAAGTCTCGCGGAGGTAGAAGAGGGGGTAGTGACCGTAAATCGCCCAATCCGCAATCAGGGCAGCGGTGTGAAGTGCAAAGCCGGCAGCCATTGCCCATTCAGACACGCGCTGAAGCGCGCGGCGTTTGTTGAGAAACGCCAACACGGCATGTATGGCGGAAACTACGTAAGCGGCCAGCACGGCCAGCAAAAGCGATCTCATTTATGAAAAGATATTGAAGAAAGCGATGGCAGACCAATTCTAGTTGATGAATAAACACGCGGCAAGGAAGTGATCTATGATGGCACTTTTTTGGAGTGCGCTGACCTGTCAGCGCTTTGGTACGCGGCGGCTTGACGCCGCTGAGGTGAGCTGGGCGTCAGTGCCCAAAGGTTGCGACAGGTCGCAACCGACCTAAAGCGCTGACAGGTCAGCGCACTCCAAAAAAATGCCGTCATAGATCACTTCCTTGCCGCGTGTTTATTCATCAACTAGAATTGGT
>DASZDU010000408.1:0-26619 GCA_035941655.1 Pyrinomonadaceae bacterium
TGATTGCCCCGATTTTGTTCCGCTTTGAAGCGGAAAATTGATTCAAAACTGACCTCTTTTCATTCGTTCAAAAAGCCGGAACGGCCTGATCGACAAATCAACGTCTGACATAAGGAGTAAGAAAGAACAATGAGATTTCATAGCAAGTTTCCCTCTGGTCTCGCAGCCCTCGCCTTAATATTTACCTTATCCGCAATCTCTTTCGCGAAGAAGCATGAAGATAGTTTTCCCAACATCAAGATTAGTAACTTCGGGCAAATGGACGAAAATTTTTATCGCGGCGCCCGACCAAAATCAGACGACTTCAAGAACCTTGCGGCACTTGGAATCAAGACCGTCATTGATCTGACTGACAATTCCAGAGAGCGCGAGCAACCGGCGGTCGAGGCAGCTGGAATGCGCTACGTGAACATTCCTATCGTTGATAAAGCATATCCAAGCGCCGAACAGGTTAGTGCGTTTTTGAAAGTGACTAATGATCCCGCCACCGGCAAGTTTTATGTGCACTGCGCCGGCGGGCGGCATCGTACCGGCATAATGGCGGCCGTCTATCGTTTCAATCACGACAAGTGGAACTATGACCAGGCATACGCGGAGATGAAGCAGTACGATTTCTACACCAGTAACGGTCATGGAAAGCAGCTTGATTTCGTTCAGGACTACTGGCAGCAGTTTCAGGCAAACCTGGCCAACCCAAGCGCCACCGCAGCTGTTACTCGATAAATCAAACTCAATAGTAGTAAACGAAAGGGCCGCTCGATAATCGAGCGACCCTTTTTTGGTTGACCTATTCAGTGTCCTAGCTAGTGACTGCTGTAAGTTGATGTATGAAAAAGTTCTGACTGGCAAACGACTTTTCACCGGCGGTCCGAACAACTGGCGCATAGGAGCCGTCAGGTTGCAGTTCATGAGCCTTTACATTATCGCGAAGGTAAGCGCCAAGTAGCTCGTGATGGAGATAACGTTTTAACGCAGGATCCGAAACTGGAGTGATCACCTCAACTCGGTGTTTCAAGTTGCGCGACATCCAATCCGCACTACCAATATAGACTTCTTCCTCGCCGCCGTTTGCGAAGTAAAAGACTCGGCTGTGCTCAAGAAATCGACCGACAATGTTTCGCACCGTGATGTTGTCAGACAAACCTCCGACGCCTGGACGCAGCATGCAGATTCCGCGCACGATCAGATCAATCTTCACACCCGCCTGCGAAGCTTCGTAAAGTTTTTCGATAATCTGCTTGTCAGCCAGGCGATTGATTTTCGCCACGATGTGAGCCGGCTTTCCTTCCTGACTGTTGCGAATCTCTCGATCAATGAGCTCAGTCATTTTCTCGCGCAGATTCACGGGCGCGACGAGCAGTTTTCGATATTCAGTTTGACGCGAACAACCGGTCAGGTAGTTGAAAAGTTCAGTAGCGTCTGCGCCGATTTCATCATCGGCGGTAAACAAGCCGACGTCCGTGTAGGTGCAGGAGGTAGTCGGATTATAGTTGCCGGACGCGATGTGCATATACCGCTTGAGCGAATCCCCTTCACGTCGAACGACCAGCGTTAGCTTGCCATGTGTTTTCAAACCGAGAATTCCGTAGACCACGTGAACCCCCGCTTCATCCAGTTTTCGAGCCCATTCGATATTGTGTTCCTCATCAAACCGCGCTTTAAGTTCGATGAGTGCTGTGACCTGTTTCCCTTTTTCGGCTGCACGTATGAGTGCGGGTGGAATCGGTGACTCCGGACCGGTTCGGTAAAGGCAAATCTTTATTGCAACTACCTGCGGGTCATCGACAGAATCATTGATGAACTTGGTAACGCTGTCGTACGAGTCAAAAGGATGATGCAACAGAATGTCGCGTTCCTTCAAAACGTCAAAAATCGACCGCTCACGGTTCCATTCTGGCGCAGTCGCGCAGAAAGGCGCGTCCTTTAAGTCAGGCCTATTGAGATCGTAAAGGTCGAGAAAGTCCTGCAGGTTCAAAGGGCCGTCAGTTACATAAACATCTTCCGCGTCCAGGTCTAACGACTTAGTGAGATACGTGATCATTTCTTCCGGCATGCCGGCAGAAACCTCCAGCCGGACCGGCGTACCAAAGCGACGCTGGCGCAGTTCCTGTTGAATAACTCCGAGGAGGTCGCGCGCTTCGTCTTCGCGGATATCGATGTCGGCGTCTCGCGTGACACGAAAGCGATGACATTCTCCGGTAATCATTCCCGGGAAAAGAGAGTCAAGGTTCGCTGCAATCAGTTCTTCAAGCAGAACGAATTTGGTCTCGAGTTTTCCAACTTGAACCAGACGCGGCACTAACGAAGGCACTTTGATGCGGACAAAACGTGGCTCGTGTCTGTGTTTTGGATCGCCGGGCAAGTGTCCGGCGGGAGCTTCCACCATCAAACCCAGGTTCAAGCTAAGCGGCGAAATATAAGGAAAGGGGTGACTCTGATCGACTGCTAAAGGGGTCAGAATCGGAAACACCTTTTCCATGAAATAGGCGTCCAGCGCTGACTGTTCTTCCGGCTCCAGCGATTCGTATGAGGCGACGTGTATGCCAGCCTCTTCGAGTTGGGGGAGAACCTGTTCGCGTAGACAAACTGTCTGCTGCTCGAACATGCCTGGCAGGCGCTTTCTGATTTCCTCAAGTTGCTCGCTCGGAGTCAGGCCATCCGGAGATAGTTCGGTAACATTTTCTTCTACCTCCTCTTTCAGGCCGGATATACGGATCATGAAAAACTCATCGAGGTTAGACGAGAAAATCGTGAGAAACTTCAATCGCTCCAGCAGGGGATTGGTTTCGTCCAGGGCTTCTTCCAAAACTCGCCTATGAAATTCCAGCAGACTCAGTTCTCGGTTAAAGAAAAGCCGAGTGGCGCCGTCGGCCGTCGGAAGCAAAGCAGGCAGCCGGGCCGTCTCAGGACGAGTTCGCGAGGGAAATTGAGTTATTAAAGCAGTAGACATTTGTTTTCCAATCAGGTTCAGGACGATCCTTTAAAGACCCATTATTGCAATCAGGGAGAACTCCATGCTTTGGAAAGACTACCATACCAGAGCAATGACTGTTCCAAACAGGACTTTTGAGGTTTACGAGGAGACAAAGGTTTGCCATTGGACGTAATCCTAAGCGAATGATCACATATCAGCACAATACTGTACTAATTCAATCCTTCCCTTTTATGGAACAATTGACTTATGCGAGGCGTTTGCATAGCGCGGCGCAACCTGAGTTGATCGACCCGCATCTGTAGTGTGGACGGCGATTGTTCCGTGGAAAAGTTCACCATTTTGCCGTCTATTTAAGCTGGGGAGAGGTTTGACACTCCGGAAAATCGTGTGATAACCTCCGAGTGACTTTGGCTTCGTTTTTAGAAGCATTTTGGGTGATCCAATCCTCGAATATGCTGAAGCCCACGGACCTCAAGGAATAATTTGGATCCGCGACAGACTCCTGAGTCAGACCGGTCTGATTTTCGCATTTATAAACTCTAAAGAGGACAAGGATTGATGAAACCGAGCTGCCCGACCTTGATAGCGCGCGTTACGTTATTTGCATCGCTGGCGCTGTCTACTGCTGCTGTCTCTGGGCAGATCCCAGCCGGCGGTTCATCTGCTCGCGATATTCAAACAGAGGTCGAGAAGGCAGCGCCGCGAGTAGTCCAGATAATTAAGAGAGCCGAAGACTCCTTCAGGAAGGGCAAGCTTAACCTGGAGGCAGGCAAGCGCAGTGAGGCCCGAGACGATTTCGATCAGGCAGTGGACGAAATCCTAACCTCGGGTATCGATGTTAGAGCCAGTCAGGAACTTCAAACCTATTACCTGGAATTGGTCGAACGGATTTACCGCGAAGAGGTTCCTCTTACTGCGCCTGCAAGAGCGGCTAATGTGATCGAGCTGGTTGCTCAGAATGGTCAAACTACTGCAGCTCCGAATCCTCCGCAACAGATTGGGTTCGTCGATCAGAAGTTTGAACCATCGCCCCTTGACGAACTCAGTAAGCTTGTTCTGACACCTCAAGAGCAGAACGTTTCTGCCGACGACGTATTAGCCCTCGAACAGGCAAAGCAGAACGTAAATTTCGCATTCACGATTAATCCTCTCATTCAGCAGTACATCAACTATTACCAGGGCCGTGGACGAAGCACGATGGAATCCGGTTTGCGCCGATCTGGTCAGTTCATGAAGATGGCGCGCCAGATATTCAAGGAAGAAGGCGTGCCGATTGATATCACCTGGTTGGGGCAGGTTGAGAGTGCTTGGAAACCTAAGGCTATGTCTTGGGCCGCTGCTTCGGGCTTGTGGCAGTTTATCCCCAGCACTGGGCGGCAGTTTGGACTTCGTCAGACAGCCTGGATTGACGAGCGTAACAGTTATGAGCAGGCGACGCGCGCATCGGCCAAATATCTGAAGAGCCTGGCGGCTCGATACAACGGTAACTGGGAATTAGCAATGGCTGCCTACAACACGGGGGCCGGTAATATCGATCGTGGCATCAGCCGCGCGGGCACGGCAAATTTCTGGGCCATCTACCCTTACATCGCGCAGGAGACACGCAACTACGTTCCGAACATTTTGGCGACAATCCTCATTGCGAAGAATCCGGAAAAGTACGGTTTCAAGGGCATCCGGCCGGAATCTCCGATGGCTTATGACGTGGTGCAAGTTGCGAACGCTACCAGTTTGCAGCTCGTTGCTGAAGCCACTGACAGCAGTGTCGATCATATCCGCGGTTTGAATCCTGAGTTGAGACGAGACGTGACACCCAGGGGCGAGGCCTACAACGTTCGTGTTCCCGGCGGCAAAGGTAAACAGTTTTACGCTCTTCTCAAACGGATACCGGCGGAACGCCGTGAGTCAGCGCGCATCATTTCCGTCGCGCCCGGGGAAGATTTGCAGAATGTTGCAAACCGAACCGGAGTGAGTATCGCCCAGCTGCAGGCAATGAATAGTGGCGTCGATTTGAAATCGGCGAATAAACTGGTGGTTCCGAATAGCAATGTTCGCTTGACCCTTTATCGTCGTAAGCCAGGAGCAACCGATACTCCCGCGGCAACCTTGACCAAGGTTCGGGCCCGCAAAGGTGACACCATAGCCAGAATTGCCGCCGCACGAAATCTGGATGCTAATGAAGTCGCCCGCTTGAACGGTGTTACACCTGAAGTCGAATTACGTGCAGGTCAGGAAGTCAGACTTCCGGCGACGGCCGCTGCTGCACCGTCGCGACGCAGATAGTCTGCTCCGTTGAAATCCCAACGCCTCTAATTCGTTGCCACCCACAACGAAGTCCTGTTGAGCGCGCTTCCGATTTGTCGTAAGCGCGCTCGATTCGTATTCACCCATACCGCTTATTCGTCTTTTCCCTTTCCGCTGACATCAGAGGACGCACCTCCATGCTCTTTCGCACTCTCTCAGCGGCGGTTTATGGCATCAACGCAGATCTCGTTGACATTGAAGTTGATCTAACCCCCGTTCGCGGCGAGGCTGAGTCGCCACAGTCGGTGACGATCGTGGGCTTGCCGGATGCGGCAGTGCGCGAATCGCGTGAACGCATCCGCGCCGCCATAACCAATTGTGGTTTCTTCTTTCCGTTTCAACGGATCACGATAAATCTCGCGCCAGCCGATGTGCGGAAGGAGGGAGCCAGTTTCGATTTACCGATCGCGCTCGGCATCCTCGGGGCAAATGGCGATCTTGCCGAGGAGAATAGTCTGATTCAGATCCTGTGCGTCGGTGAGCTGTCGCTCGACGGCCGCGTTCGCCCGATCAAGGGAGCATTACCAATTGCGATCCTCGGACGCGAGGCGGGCATCAAGTATGTGATTCTGCCGGATGAAAATGCCAAAGAAGCCGCTGTAGTTTCAGGGGTGAATGTTTATCCGGTCGCTGACCTGCGCAGCGCGGTCGATCTGGTGGCGGCACTCCGCTCCCCTGATCCGCCGCCCCCGCTGATGATCGATCCCGGTGAGATCCTTCAACGCGCCCCCACTTATAACGTCGACTTTCGCGAAGTTCGCGGCCAACTATCGGTGAAGAGAGCTCTCGAAGTTGCCAGCGCCGGGTCACACAACATCCTTTTGATCGGTCCACCAGGTTCCGGCAAAACAATGCTGGCAAAACGCCTGCCCACTATTCTGCCTCCACTCGAATTTGAGGCAGCACTTGAGTTAACCAAGATTCATTCTGTCGCCGGACTAACTGGCCGCGCGGGCCTCGTGACTGAGCGGCCGTTTAGATCCCCGCACCATACAATCAGCGATGCCGGCCTGATTGGCGGCGGGGCGGTCCCGCGGCCGGGCGAGGTCTCGCTGGCGCATCAGGGCGTTCTGTTTCTCGACGAGTTGCCGGAGTTTGATCGAAGCGTTTTGGAAGTGTTGAGACAACCGCTTGAAGATCAGAAGGTGACAATCAGTCGGGCCGCGATGTCGCTCACTTTTCCGGCCTCATTTATGCTGGCGGCCGCGATGAATCCATGTCCTTGCGGATTTTGGAATGACCCCACGCGCGAGTGTCGCTGCACCCCTTTGCAAATCCAACGCTATGTTGGCCGCATCTCAGGTCCGTTGTTGGACCGCATTGATATCCACATCGACGTACCCGCAGTCAAGTTTCGCGACCTCACTGGGGACGCACCGCCGGAGACTGACGATTCCACGACGATTCGCGAACGAGTAATTGCGGCGCGCGAAAAACAGCGTGAACGTCTGGCGGTAGATAAGATCTTTTCCAACGCCGAAATGACGCCGCGCATGATTCGTCGCCATTGCCGCATCGATGCTGACAGCGAACAAATGCTAGAGCGAGCGATGACGCGGCTGGGCTTGTCAGCACGCGCGTATGACCGTATCCTGAAAGTCAGCCGCACAATTGCCGATTTGGAAGGTTCTGAGGAAATCCGCTCCGCGCACGTTGCCGAAGCGGTGGGCTATCGTTCACTCGATCGCACCTACTGGACGTGAGGTGTAATTTACGAAATGTTGCTGCGGCTGAGGAAATTCAATATCTTTTGGGTCGGATAAGGCAACGACGCGCTGAAAGCGCCGCATCACACCCGCGTTGAGGGCGACTGCGGTTCCTCGCAGAAGATTTACCGGAAATGCTGAGGAAACGAATCGCTGCTCCTTTGAAAACGCGGACTTCGTGAAGACGTGGCGAGTAGGCGCGAAAAATAGAAATCTTCGAGCCTGCCCGAATACGAACACGTGACCGCAGCCGAAACCGAGACGCACCAGGAAACGGATTACGCTCTCGCTCAAAAAGCGGCTCAAGGCGACATGGTGGCCTTCGAGGAGCTTTACCAGCGACATAATCGCAGGGTTTATTCGCTGTGTTTGCGAATGACCAGCAACGTCTCGGAAGCAGAAGACCTCGCACAGGAAGTCTTCATCCAGCTCTTTCGAAAAATTGGAAGCTTTCGTGGGGAGTCGGCCTTTACCACTTGGCTGCACCGGCTGACCGTCAATCAAGTCTTGATGCATTTCCGCAAACGCGGCGTCAAGATGGAGCAGACCACGGATGACGGCGAAACGCCCGTACAGATAGTTAAGGGCACCGAAAACCCGAATGCGATGCCGGTCGTGGATCGCATAGCCCTGGATAAAGCGATTGCTCAACTGCCTCCCGGGTACCGCACGGTCTTTACCCTTCACGATATTGAAGGACACGAACACGAAGAGATCGCCAGGATGCTGGGCTGCTCGGTTGGGACTTCCAAGTCGCAATTACACAAGGCCCGTATGAAATTGCGCGGCCTTCTGAGGCAACAGAAGGCGAAGGACTAGCTTCCAATATGGCTTGCCCGGTTTCATCCCCTGAAACCGCAAAGGTAGAACAAGAGGGTTGATAATTTTGAACGCAGTCTCCCCTTGATTGCTTGAAAACCAAATTGCCGCGGCTCCATCGTGGCGTCACCCGGAATGGTGACAGGCTAGAGGTTATAAAGACAATGAACTGCGAGAAGTGTCAGGATCTAATCAGCGATTTTCTCGATGGCTCCCTGAGTCAGAATGATCAGTCAACGCTGAACGCGCACCTGGAAGAGTGTCTCAGTTGCGCCGACGTGCGTAACGATCTGCAGTCAATTATCACGTTTTGTCACACACAGCGTGGTGAGTACACTGCGCCTCCGAATGAGAAAGCGTTATGGCAGCGCATTCGGAATATGATCGAAACGAGCGCGACTTCGGCGGTGGTGAAATCGGAGCCGGCTCGGCGAAGCTGGAGTAACTGGATCGGCCGAAGTTGGGAACTCTCACTGCCACAGTTGGCCGCAGCAGTCGCCGCGATAGTGCTGGTCGTTTCACTCTCGACCGTGGTTGGATTGCGACGCTACGAAAGTGGCGCAGCGAAGTCTACGGCTCCTGAAAATGCACGCTTGAGCCTGGCGGCGGCGGACCTTCGCGATCGCATTTCACAGCGGCAACAGCTGATCTCGTATTGGAATCAGCGGATCGAGTACAACAAGGCCCGCTGGAATCCGCAGATGCGTGAAACCTTCGAGCGCAACTTGCAGGTGATCGATCAAACGTTGAACGAGTCGTTCAATAATTTGAGTCAGAATCCGCACGACGAAGTGTCAGAGGAAATGTTGAATGCCGCGCTCAACGAAAAGCTTTCGCTTTTGAAAGAGTTTGCGGAACTGTAAAACGGATAATGGTGCAGCTCCCTGTCAGGAATTAACGAGACCTCGATCTCCAGGAAAGAGTTTGTTGATTAGCCCCACGTTGATGAAAAACCGAATCTCGTCCACCCGAAGCGTGCTTGCCCGCAGTATTTCAAAGGCGATCGTGCTTGTCGGCTTGGTATCACTGAGCGCTTTCGTCGTTAGCAGCGTCGAGGCGCAACAGCGTGTTTCCAAGAGATATCCAGCCAGCAAGAACGTCCGAGTAGAACTCAGGAACATCTCGGGTACGATCACTGTCGAGTCGTGGAATCGCGATGAGATAAAACTCTCTGCTGACCTTGAATCACCCAAGGCGAATCTTTCGCCGCGCCAGACTCCGGATGGTTTCATTGTCGACGTTGTCGGCGATAATCGTGGCCGTAGTGACATCGGAAACATTAATTTCAGACTGCAAGTGCCGATAAACTCCTCAGTCGATCTGGAAACAAAGCGTGGCAACATCACGGTGACGAATATCCACGGTGGGTTAGTGCGGGCACACGTTTCGCTCGAGGGCGATATCACACTAACCGGCATCAACGCCTCGCAGGTGTTTGCCCAGAACCTCGTTGGCGACGTCTTCTTCGATGGTGAATTCTCCAGAGGTGGCACCTATCAATTTCAGTCAGGCAAGGGAAATATAAACATTCGTATCCCGGCAAATTCGGCATTTAATCTGGTAGCTGCAGCGCCGAACAAAAAGATCGCGTTGGGAGAGTTTTGGAATAACGGCTTCAAGACCATGGGTGATGGTCGCAAAGTTTATGGCGACGTCGTTGATGGCCGTTCCAAAGTTGTAGTGACAAACTTCCAGGGCAGTATCACGTTTATTCGTCGTTGAGATTCATTTCATCGACCAACTATTACCACGGGCGCTCCTAATCGATCGGTTGGAGCGCCCGATTTGTTTCATCACCCTCAAGCAGTTCCGAGTTCAAACTTTAGTTTGTATTACGCGAAAAGAACGCCAGCTAAAGCTTTGAACTCTGAACTGCTTTGAGGCTCCGCAGAATTACCCGCCGAATGTTAGTATCGTTGGACTCGACGAATTCGGTCGACCATCCAACTCGGTCACAGGGAATAAATGAAATTTTTGTCCCTTCGTTCACTTATTTTAATAGGGCCACTGCTTCTTTTTCCGGCGCTGGTAGCAGCACAACAAAAAAACACTTCTGCGCCTAAAGCCCAGCCACAGCTGGTGCGCACCACGTCAAGACATGAAGTGCGCCGGTTCGGCTATGGTGGGACGGTTACGCTGGTCGGGGCCCCCAACGGCTCAATCATCATTGAGGGATGGGCGCGTAATGAAGTTGATATCAGCGCGGAGATCGAACTGCGCGCCGACACTGAAGCAAATTTGAGCTTGCTGGCCGCGGTGAATAACGTAGTAATTGACGATGACGTGAATCACATTCAGGTCCTAAGTACTGGAACACACGACAAAGTATTCATGCGCTCGGCTGCGAAAAAGTTTCCCAAAGCGCTCCTCGGATTGCCCTGGAAAATCGATTACCGCATTCGGGTGCCTGTAATGACAGACCTGGAGGTCAATGCCGGCCAGGGACCAATCACCATTGGCGGAGTTGAAGGCAATGTTCGCATCACAGCAGCTGAAAGCCTGACGAACCTGAAAATGACAGGAGGCGTCCTGTCAGCAATCATCGCGGTGGGAAAAGTGAATCTTGAAGTTCCGGCGAGAAGCTGGGCCAGAGGCAGCGCCGAGATTCGGTTAGCCGCAGGCGACATAGTTGTAAACATTCCAGCCGGTTTTAGTGGAGACTTCGATGCAGAAGTATTACGAGCGGGGAAGATTGAAAACTCATACGAAGGGCTGCTGCCGCGCGAAAGGCAGAGCCCCACTCCAAACAAAGTGAATCTGCGTGCCGGTGCCGGTGGCGCATCGTTCCATCTCACGGTCGGCGACGGCACCATCGCGATAAGAAAGCAGTGAAAAGTGAAAGGTGAAAAGTGAAAAGCCAGACGTGCTGACGGAGTACAGTTAATCCTGCTGGCCTTTACTCTTCACTTTTCACTTTTCACTTTTCACTGTATCCTCTCGTCTCATTTCAATGAGCATAAAATCAGACAAATGGATTCGGCGCATGGCCACTGATCACAAAATGATCGAGCCATTCGAGCCGGGGCAGGTCAAGGAAGTCGATGGCCGGCGCATCGTTTCCTATGGCACTTCGAGCTACGGCTACGACATCCGTTGCGCGGACGAATTCAAACTCTTTACTAATCTCAACAGCACCATAGTTGATCCGAAAGAATTTGATGAGAAGAATTTCGTGGACGTAAAAGGCGCGTCCGTGGTGATTCCGCCAAACAGCTTTGCACTGGCGCGTACGATTGAATACTTCCGCATCCCGCGCAACGTCCTTACCATTTGTCTCGGCAAGAGCACCTACGCGCGCTGCGGCATTCTCGTTAACGTGACGCCCTTCGAGCCGGAGTGGGAAGGTTATGTGACGCTCGAGTTTTCAAACACCACGCCACTACCCGCAAAGATCTACGCGAATGAAGGCGTGGCGCAGGTTGTTTTTTTTGAGTCAGACGAAGTCTGCGAAACGTCCTACAAAGACCGCGGCGGCAAGTACCAGGGCCAACGCGGCGTGACCCTGCCGAAGTTATGAGCTTTCCCCAACCTGCACAACTGAGCGATGAACCTGGTTTCTTATGCTTTAAGAAATTGGATGCGAGGGCCGTATTACCTACGCGTGGCAGCTCACTGGCAGCGGGGTTGGATATGTATTCAATCGAGGATGTTGCGATTGAGCCAGGACAACGCTCGCTCGCGCGCACCGGCCTGGCCGTGGCAATTCCAGACGGGCATTACGGTCGTATCGCGCCCCGATCGGGTCTGGCCTTGCGCACCGGTCTGGATGTTTTGTCGGGAGTGATCGATGCAGATTATCGCGGTGAGATTGGCTGCCTGCTGTACAACACGAGTGACGAGCCGATCAACCTTCCCGCGCAGAGCAAAATCTGCCAATTGATAATTGAGAAGATAATCATGCCGGCCGCTGTTTGGGCCGAGGAGATAAGCGAGACTGATCGTGGGAGTGGTGGCTTCGGTTCGACGGGATAGGTTATTGGCCGCGGATTCACGCGGATCAGAGGAACAACCTGAACCAGTTGTTTTCTGGATCCTGTACTTCAGCCGCGAAATCAGGCGGTTTTTTCTTTGTAGCAATTCAATTCAAAGCAATCTCGATCGGCTGCGGGAGGCGCTCGACTACCAGCACCAAACCACGCGGACTCTCGACTGGTTCGTTCTTCGGCGCTTGAAAGAATACGAACCCCTGATGTTGCCTTTCCGAAATACTCAACGGCGCGTTTAAATCGAGTGCGTAGGCGGCGAACTCTTTTTCAAATTGTTTACGAGAGTTTGGGTTGTAAGCGTAGACGTCGTTTGCTTTCAGAATACGAGCTACCGCCGCTTTCGCTGTAACCGGCTTCCATTCGCGTCCGCCGCTATCGCGCAGGCGAAAACGCACTTTCTTAGTTTCGACAGCCACACCACTTTCGAAAACGAATTCCAAACGCAGCGGCAGTATCCCACTTAACGGGAGGTTCGCTTCGAATAGTTCCTGGCTCTGCTCGTCGGTCATTAGTGGAGCAACCCGAACTGTCACGCCACCCGCGCTGGCGCTTTTCACGTCGCCGGTCATGGGCGGCAACTCGACGACAGGTTTCACCTTGAAAAGCGAGCCCGCGCAGGCAGTCGTCAACACAAGTACTGCACAGAATGTGAACAATAAGGAGCGGCGAATCATGGCCCTCAATTTAGCATAGCCCTTTGAAGTAGCACATTAATTTGGAGTGCGCGGACCTGTCAGCGCTTTTGCCGGTCGCGACCTGTCGCGACCACCGTGAGCTAGAGTCATTTGCACGAAAGCGTGGCGTCAGGCCGCCACGGACCAAAGCGCTGACAGGTCAGCGCACTTCAACAAAATGCCTGCGCTCCCAGCTATGCTAATATTTCAAAAATCATGATTAGACCATTTCGCGGTGTTCAGCCACAGATTCCAGCGAGCGCCTACGTCGATGTGAGCGCGCAGGTAATTGGTGACGTACACCTGGGTGAGCAATCGTCAGTCTGGTGTAACGCGGTGCTTCGTGGCGACATGTTCTATATTCGCGTTGGCGATCGCTCCAATATTCAGGATAACTGTGTCGTCCACACGCGCACGGGTTCACATCCCACTATTCTCGAAGACGAAGTGACAATCGGCCACAGCGTCACCCTGCACGGCTGTTACATCGAACACGGTGCGCTGATCGGCATCGGCTCAATCGTGTTGGATGATGCGCGTGTCGGTGCGCAGTCGCTGGTCGCGGCTGGTTCGTTGATTTCACCTGGCACCGTTATCCCACCGCGATCGCTGGTAATGGGTGTTCCGGCAAGAGTGAAACGTCCGCTCAGCAACGAAGAAATCGTGGGGCTAAACGCATTCTGGCAGAACTATGTCGACTACCTCACGCATTATCAGAACGAGCCGCGATAAGAGCGGTCAAAAATGAAAAGTGAAAAGTGAAAGGTAAGACTTGTTGATTGGTGGTTGGTTGAGTTTGAGGCCAGCGGTTCAGAGTTCAGCCCTTTAGGCAACGGTTTTAGTTGTCAATCGAACACGCGAGCTAAAGCTTTAACTCTAAACTGCTTGAGCGGCAGCTCTCAAACTTTTGAGCACCATCGTTTCAGGTTATGATGCCCGCCGTGATCTTACACTCCTGCGGAAATCTTAATTAGGTGGCCTCCTCCAAAACACAGCCGGCGCGCGGCATGCGCGATTTTCTGTCTGCTGATGTCCGACGACGTGAATACGTTATCGGTGTCATCAAGGAAGTGTATGAGCGTTACGGCTTCGAGCCGCTGGAAACGCCTGCCGTCGAAAACATCGAAACACTGATGGGGAAGTATGGCGAGGAAGGGAACCAACTCATCTTTAAAATACTCAAGCGTGGCGAACACGAAAAGACAGGCGAAGCTGATCTCGCCTTACGTTACGATCTAACAGTGCCACTCGCCCGCGTTGTCGCCCAATATCAAAACGAGCTGCCGAAGTTTTTTAAACGTTATCAGATTCAACCAGTGTGGCGTGCCGATCGACCGGCGCGCGGCAGGTTTCGAGAGTTTTACCAATGTGATGTCGACGTCTTGGGTTCACGCTCGATGGCTGTAGAGGCGGAGATTTGCGCTGCCGCGAGTGATGTTCTTACGAAGCTTGGCTTCAACGACTTCGCGATCAGGATAAATCACCGCCATGCTTTGACCGGCGTGCTGCAAGCAGCTGGCGTTGCGCATGACAAGCATGAAGTGGCGCTCGTAGCTGTCGATAAGCTGGATAAGATTGGGCGGATTGGGGTCGAGAAAGAATTTGAGCAGCGGGGCGTTGAGCCAGCAGCCGGCGCGCGGTTACTGAACTTTTTCGGGGCGCTCATTGGGCTCGATCATGCGGCAGAGGTTGCGGTCGGAGAAGATCCGCCACAGAAACAGAAGGCTTTGAACGCCGCGATACTCGGCCGTCTGGTCGAGTTTGTTGGCGATAACGAGTTAGGCGCCCGCGGCATCGATGAACTCCGTTCGATTATCAAGTTTGCAGAAGCGGAAGGTATTGACTCGAGGATTCAAATCGATCCGAGCCTGGCGCGCGGGCTTTCTTACTACACCGGCGCCATTATGGAGATTAATGTAAAAGATCTTCCGGGTAGTCTGGGTGGCGGAGGACGCTACGATAATCTCGTCGGCATGTTTCTGGGAGAGGACGTGCCCGCGTGCGGTTTCTCGCTCGGCCTCGAGCGAATCGTTGTGGTGATGACTGAGCGCGAGATGTTTCCGGAAGCGCTGGTCTCTGCGCCGGCAGACGTGATGGTCAGCGTATGGGATGAAACTTCGCTGGAAGAGTCGGTAGTGCTTGCGCATGAACTGCGCGAGCAAGGACTGCGCGTCGACCTGTATCCTGAGGCCGACAAAATAGGCAAACAGTTCAAGTTTGCATCAGCACGGAAAATCCCGTTCGTCGCGATTTTCGGTGACGATGAACGAGCCCGTGGCGAAGTTGCACTTAAAGACATGCGTTCGGGTGAACAGCGCCGTATTCAGCGTAAAGAACTCGCAGGCGCGATACGAAAAGCTCTTGCGTCCAGTGGGGTAAACTCGTGAACGACTCATTAGCCACACATTACCTCGAAGATTCAATCGCCAGTTTGCGCGCCTATAAAAAACTAGCGGAGCGGGCACTCGATCAGCTTGCTGACGATGAATTTTTCATTACGCTCGATGAAGAGGGCAATAGCGTCGCAGTAATCATGAAGCACCTGGCCGGGAACATGTTCTCGCGTTGGACCGATTTCTTAACGACTGACGGCGAAAAACCTACTCGCAATCGCGATATGGAGTTTGTGGTTGAACCTAAAACCAGTAAGGACGAGCTAATTGACTTCTGGCAAAAGGGATGGCAATGCGTCTTTGATGCGCTTGAGCCGCTGCGTGCTGACGACCTGGGAAAGAAGGTCCTGATACGCGGTAAAGAGCACACGGTTATTCAAGCCATCAATCGCCAGCTAATGCACTACGCAAATCACATTGGTCAGATAGTTTTTCTAGCGAAACATTTTCGTTCGGCTGAGTGGAAATCGTTAAGCATACCGCGCAATCGTTCGGCGGAGTTTAATGCGTATCTGGCTGAAAAACCTGATAGCGCAGACAAAAAGACGCAGTTGGAAGCCGGGCTGGATTTTGCGAATAATTCTGAGACATAGGAGTGAGTAAAGATGTTTCTGGGTTTACGAACAGCCATTTATCATGTGTCTGACATCGCCAAGGCGAAGGACTGGTACAGTTCGATCCTCGGCTTCGCACCCTACTTCGATCAGCCCTTCTACGTTGGCTTCAACGTGGGCGGATATGAATTAGGCTTGCAGCCGAGTGAAGGGAATACTAATAAATCTGAGACCGTCGTCGCGTACTGGGGCGTTGACGACGCTGATGCGGCGCTGAAGCATCTGCTCGAGCGGGGCGCAGCCCGGAACGAAGACCTTCAGGATGTCGGCGGCAACATCAAGGTAGCAACGGTCAGGGATCCTTTTGGAATTGTGTTTGGTGTTATTGAGAATCCGCACTTCAAGCTTCAGCCATAGGTCTCGTACATGAGTATCCGTATCATAAAAATCAACCATGTAAATGTAACCGTTCCTTCGGCGTTCGAATCGGCAGCCAGGGATTTCTACGGAGTAGTGCTCGGCCTCAAGCAGATTCCCAAACCAGCCGGACCAAGACAAAACATTGGTGCCTGGTACGAGCTGGGCGAGTCGCAGCTTCATTTGTCGCTCGAGGATGGTGACCACAATGACGCGAGCGACGCCCACGTTTGTTATCAGGTTAATGACATTGCCGCGGCAGAACGCGAATTTCGCAACGCCGGCATCGATATCATTCCCGACCCACGTCCAGTCTCAGGCCAGTCACGCTTCTTCGTGCGGGATCCCGGCGGCAACTTAATTGAGATCACTCACGGCTGAATCAAGGGCCCGTATTTTGGAGACAGGCTTTGTCTTCCATTTGTAGTTCTGAGAAGGGCTAGGGTAGTGTCTTGATTTTGAAGTCTCTGTGGTGGATTAAACTCCTGATAAGCGATTCAACAGAGACACAGAGAACACAGAGGCTGCACAGAGAAGATCCCGAACTAAAACACGGTTAATATTCAAACATGCTCGACAACCTTGGAGATCTGCAACGCACCCATTCGTGCGGCGCTTTGCGTCCGGAGGACGTGGGCAAAAGTGTGACGCTCATGGGCTGGGTGGCTAAGCGTCGCGATTTCGGAGAACTCACGTTCATCGATTTGCGTGATCGCGATGGCGTTACACAGGTAGTGCTGAATTCGGAGGACGCTCCCGAGGCCCACGCGAAAGCCAAGGAAGTTCGCGGGGAATACGTAATTGCCGTCAGCGGTGAAGTGACATTGCGCGAAGAAAGTCAGCGCAATCCGAAACTCGCGACTGGTGCGATTGAGGTACACGCCCGCGATTTGCTGTTACTCAACGACGCGCGCACGCTACCGTTTCAACTGGAAACCGCAACCAGCGACGCGCTGGCCAGCGAAGACCTGCGTCTGAAGTATCGCTATTTGGATCTGCGTCGTCCGCAGCTCCAGGCAAACCTGCGCCTGCGTCATCGAGTGCTGCGTGAAATCCGCCGCTACATGGATGAGCAGGGTTTTACGGAAATTGAAACTCCTATCCTGATCAAGTCGACACCGGAAGGAGCGCGCGACTATATCGTGCCTTCACGCGTGCAGCCGGGAAAATTCTTTGCGTTGCCGCAGTCGCCGCAGTTGTTCAAGCAGTTATGCATGATCGCTGGTCTGGATAAATATTTTCAGATCGCGCGCTGCTTTCGTGACGAAGATTTGCGAGCCGATAGGCAGCCGGAGTTCACACAGCTCGACGTGGAAATGAGTTTCGCGACGCTGGATCAAATTTATTCAGTTACCGAAGGTCTGTTTGCGCGGGTCTTCAAACTCATCGGCGTTGACTTGCCTTTACCGTTCCCGCGGTTCACCTATGCTGAGGCGCTGGGGCGTTGGGGGTCAGACAAGCCTGATTTGCGAATCCAGGGAATGGAGTTGCAGGACCTTTCGTCGTCGCTGGAAGGGACCGACTTTGCGCCATATGCCGCGGCGCTCGCAGCTGGAGGCGAAGTCAAGGGGATTGCAGTTCAAGGCGGTGCAGCTCTTTCGCGAAAGACTCTGGATGACCTGCAGGAGTTTGCCAAACGCTACGGCGCGCACGGGCTGGCCTGGATAAAACTGGGTGATGAGGTTACGTCATCCCTGCTGAAAGCGCTGGGTGAAGCGACTGTCAACGGCCTGGCTTCAGCCGCCAACGCGAAGAAGGGCGATGCGGTTCTTATTGTCGCCGGAAAGACCAAAACTGTGGCTGCGAGTTTGGGGGCGCTGCGAAACGAAATTGCGCGACGCGAAAAGTTGATAGCGCCAAACGTCTACGCGCCTCTGTGGGTGACTGAGTTTCCGATGTTTGAGTATCACGAAGATGACGATCGTTACTACGCGATGCACCATCCGTTCACTTCGCCATTGGACGAAGATCTGCCGCTGCTCGAGCGTGCGGTTGAAGCGGGCGAAACTGCGCTACTCGGTAAGTTGCGAACAAAGGCCTACGACCCGGTAATTAATGGCGTTGAGCTGGCGAGCGGATCGATTCGTATTCATAGACGAGACGTGCAGCGGTTGGTCTTCAAGGCCCTGGGTATGACAACGGAAGAGGCGCGTTCGCGCTTCGGATTCTTTCTCGATGCGCTGGAGTTTGGCACGCCGCCACACGGCGGCATCGCACCCGGAATTGAGCGGCTGTTAATGGTACTGGTGCCGACGGAAAACATCCGCGACGTAATGGCTTTTCCGAAAACCGCCTCGGCGACTGACCTGATGATCGACGCGCCCGGTGAAGTGGATCCGAAGCAGCTCGATGAATTGCATCTAAAAGTTGTTAAGGAGTGAAGTCAGTACCACCTCGCGGTAGCGGGTGGGTCGGTTTGTCTCGAGCTGCGCACGCTGACCCACCCGCTACCGCGAGGTGGTACTGACCTCATCAGGCGTCGTAAGCCCAATGACCACTCTTACTCTTTCGCAATTGGAAAGAATTTTTGCATATGCGCGCGAAGCTGACCCGGCGGAGTGTTGCGGGCTGATTGGCGGCGGCGTAGATCGTCATGCAAAGAGCATTTATTGCCTGCGCAATGTCGCCGCCAACACGAACATTTCCTATGAAGCCGCGCCTGAAGATCTTTTCGCCGCTCAGCGCCAGATGCGCGAGCGCAGTGAAGACTTACTTGCCATCTATCATTCGCATCCGCGTTCTGCGGAACCAACACCGTCGGAGACTGACGTTCGCCTCGCCTATTATCCGCAAGCCGTCTATTTCATAATCGGCTTGGCTGGCCCACAGCCGGTGATGCGTGCTTTCCGCATTCTGGAGCGAGAGCAGGGTTGGGAACAGGTTGAGTATGTAATTGCAGACGAGTAAGATTGAACCGTTCGAGCAAACGAATCGTAGGACCTATTGATGGAGTCAAAGAAGAGCAAATACGACACTAACCCTTTAGATCCTGACTACGTTAAAAAGACTGAACAGATTTGGGGCGACAGCGACAGCAGTCCCCAGACTCAGGAAGTCAAGGGCGCAACGCGCGAAGTCGGGCCATCTGCCAAGGAAGATCCGCGTCGCAACGTATATTCCGAAGCCCCCACGCGACGCTACGACAATCTCTCTCCGGATTCAGCTTACCCCTCGGTTTTCGTACCCCCCACTTATTCGCAACCTGCACCTTATCAACCATCCCCCGCACCATATCAGTCTCCGGATCAGAGACCTACGCACAGATCTGTTGCCGGGATCGGCTTGCCTGAAAAATGGGCGATGATGCTGCCTTACGCGCCGTTCTACATAGGCGTTGTAGTATCGTTGGTGGAAATATTCCTGGTGCCCCGAAAGGAACCACGCGTGCGTTTTCATGCGGCCCAGGGCCTGGCGCTGCAACTCGCGATCGTGATAGTGCAAACGTTATTTACTTTGATTGGGGCGATTACTGATAGCTCGTTCGGCGGGAACCTCTTTGGGGCGGCGAGTACTATCTTCCTGATTGTCTCGATGGTTCGGGTCTGGAAGGGACGGCCTCATCACATTGCCCCCCTTAATGACCTCTCGCAATGGTTTAATGAACATATCGAGCCGCGCACGAAATCCTGAGCAGTATTGGCATTGACCTTGCAGTGCGTATTGCGGAGGTTTGCCAAATCGCTGAGTTGCAGAATGTCCGAACTGAAATCGTCCTGAAAGACGGACGGGATGTTGCGTTTTGGTTCAGCCTGGTAGTGCGGTTCGCAATGGTTCGGCAACAGAGAAATGGCAAACGCAGCTCCCGGGTGGTTCATCAAACGCGAACCAGCGCAATTAAACTCTTCCCTAAACAGCGCGCAAATCATAAGACCAGAGAATTCAGAGAGGACGAGGCGAGCACCAATTAAGGTTGGTCCTGACTGCCGAAGAGAGTTGCCAGAGCGTATACGGAGGAAAGATATGATTAGACAAACTTCAAACCGAATGCAGCGACTGATGGCCTGGGTTACGGTAATTGCGATCTTTGCGATGCCTGTTTCCGTCTGGTCGCAGACGCAGATCAAATATCACAGCAACAAGTATAAAGTTACCGACGATGTCAAAGTCGGCCGGCAGGCAGCGCAGGAAGTCGAACAACAGATGCCGATCCTAAACGACGCTGAAGCCACCAGCTATGTTTCGCGCGTCGGTCAAAGATTAGTGAATAACATTCCCTCAGAGTTTCAGCATCCAGAGTTCCAATATTATTTCAAGATCGTGAATGCCCGCGACATTAACGCTTTTGCATTGCCCGGTGGGCCAATGTACGTCAACCGCGGAATGATTCAGGCCGCACGTAACGAAGGTGAAATGGCGGGTGTTATGGCCCACGAGCTGAGCCACGTTGCCCTGCGACATGGTACCGCGCAAGCGTCCAAGGCCCAGAAATACGGGTTACTTGCGGGGATTCTGGGCATCGGTGGACAGATTCTCGGCGGCCCCGCGGGAGCTGCGGCTCAGATCGCGGGACAGGGCGTCGGAGTCTACTTCTTAAAGTTCAGCCGCGAATATGAAACCGAAGCCGACATTCTCGGTGCGCAAATAATGGCGCGCGCCGGGTACGATCCGCGCGATCTGGCCAACATGTTCCAGACGATTGAGCGGCAAAGCGGCGGCGGTGGCGGCGGCTTTTTGAGCGATCACCCAAGTCCGGCAAATCGTTATGCGCGAATTAACCAGGAGGCTCAATATCTAAGAGTTGAAAATCCTGTTCGCGATACGCGCGACTTTGAAAGAATTCAGGCGAGACTGCAAGGCATGGGCACCGCCCCGACCATGGCTGAGATTGCACGTAGTGGCAACCGCTATCCGACGGGCGAGAACACCGGAAACTATCCAAATAATCCGCCGCGCGGACGCGTCAATTATCCTTCGACGCGCTACCAGAATTATTCAACCCTGGGTGGCCTGGTGCGCGTCAGTGTGCCAAACAATTGGCGCGAGCTGAGCAGCGGCGACTCGGTTTGGTTTGCACCAGAGGGAGCTTACGGCCAGTACCAAAACCAAGTCGTGTACACGCACGGCGTTAACCTTGGCGTGGCACAGACACAAAGCCGCAACCTGCAGCAAGCGACGACCGAGTTCTTGAATAGTCTGGGCGCCGGCAACGCGAATTTACGCCAACGCACCGGTTTTCAGCGCGCCACCGTGGCTGGACGCGCTGGCCTAACTACGAGCTTGACTAATGTGAACGAGGCGACGGGCCAGGCCGAGGTGATAACGGTGGTGACCACTCAACTCCGGAATGGCCAGCTTTTCTACCTGATTGCTGTTGCGCCGAGTAACGAGTCAGGCAGCTACCAGTCGGCGTTTAGTAATATCTACCGCACGATTCAACTGAATGATTAACCGCAGCGCCGCGGATTGCTAAGTCGAAGGCCCGCTTTCGAGCGGGCCTTTTGTTTCGGTTGCTGATTATTTCAGATTACTTTTCACTACTTTTCGCTTCTTGCCACAGCGTCTCCATTTCGTCGAGTGTGGTTGCTGCAAACGATTGCCCGCGCTCTTGCAGTTTTCCTTCAATAAAGCCGAAGCGTCGCCGAAACTTGCGGTTGGTCAACTTCAAGGCCGCTTCCGGTTCCACTTTTAAATGGCGAGCGATGTTCGTCAGCGCAAACAGTAAATCGCCAAGTTCTTCTCTCACGCGCGTATGATCAGCTTCAGTATTTGAGGTTGCGTGAGTTTGGATAGCACCGCGAAGCTCGCTGATTTCTTCATCAAGTTTGGCAAAGATGTCCTCGATTTTTTCCCAGTCGAATCCGACGCGGGCAGCCTTAGTCGACAGTTGATGTGCCTCCATTAACGCCGGCGCTTTTGACGAAACCCCGTCGAGCAGCGACTCGCTTCGCTCAGTCTTGCCGGCAGCGCGGCGCTCCTCCTGCTTCATAGCTTCCCAGTTGCGCAAGACAGTCGCCGTATCGGCTGCGTCAGTATTAGCAAAAACGTGCGGATGGCGGCGCACCATTTTCTCGTGGATGCCGTTGGTCACGTCGATGATGGAAAAATCGCCCTGCTCCTTCGCCACCTGCGCATAAAAGACAATCTGGAAAAGCAGATCGCCGAGTTCATCACGCAATTCGGTGGGATTGCCCTCGCGCGCTTCCTCGACTGCCTCGAAGGCTTCGTAAGCTTCCTCCAAAAGCATTGGCGCGAGGCTGGCGTAGGTTTGTTCACGATCCCACGGACATCCATCGGGTGAACGCAGCTTCTGCATTAGTTCGACAAGATCCTGGAAGGTGGCGGTCATAACTAAGAAGTTTCGAGTTTCAAGTTTCAAGTTCTAAGTTTGTGTTACGTGTCTGAGTTTAGACTGCATACATTCCACACAACAAACTCAGAGCTAAACCTTTGCGACTAACCTCTGTATTCCTCAAATCTGAACTTGAAACTTGAAACTTGAAACTTGGAACTTCTGAGACCGTCGTTGCGGGCATAACATCAGGGTGCTACCATCGTTCACATCGCAAAGATTAATGGTTGACGCTTATCGGTCTGCACGTCTGCGTCTCGGAATAGGCAGGGGAAATGAGCGAGGAACAAACGAGCTATAAAGTAACGGACCGCCGACTCTTCAATCCTGATGGCACACCGCGCGAGGTGCCTGAAGACGAGAGGCCTGAACCAACTCCGGTAAAAGAGGCGCCTGTTGTCGCAACTAGTTCAGCGGAAAGTTCTGCGGCTGCAAATAGCGTTACCGCAAAGCCGGAGGAAACGAAGGTGGCTAAGGAAACTCAACCAAAACCCGCCAGCGATCAATCCGCGACGGCGGGCGGTGACCCACAGGCGGAGGTTGATTTGCCCGGCGCCGAGGATCCGGCGAGTTTCGCCAGCTTCATGATGTCGATTGCGTCCAATGCTGCGTCGTCGCTCGGAATGATGGAGCATCCGGTGACTGGCAAACGCGAAGTCGATCTTGAGCTCGGCAAACATTGGATCGATGTGCTCGGCATGCTGCAACAAAAGACGCGTGGAAATCTGCTGCCGCAGGAACAACAAATTCTCGAAGGCCTGCTTGCCGATCTCAGGATGCAGTATGTTTCACTAACAAATGCCACGCCAAAAGCTCGCACATTTTCCAGCCGCGACATCACTGGCGGATAACTTCAAAGCGGTAAAATCGTGAATCGTAAATGGTAAATAGAACCTCCAGGACTTTGGCTTTACTATTTACGATTTACGATTCACCATTTACCAGATGAAGCTGACCTTCCTAGGCACAGGAACATCGACCGGTGTTCCTTCAATCGGCTGCGAATGTGAAACCTGTACCTCCAACGATCCGCGTGATAAGCGCTTACGTGTCTCCATCATCATCGAACACGCCGGTCAGTCTGTCCTCGTCGATACTTCCTCCGACTTTCGCCAGCAGGCTTTGCGTTACGGCTTGAAGCATCTGGATGCGGTCTTGATTACGCATTGCCACGCTGATCATATTTTTGGCCTGGACGACATTCGCCCTTTGAATTTCCGCTACGGCGCGCTTGGCCTCTACGCCAACGAACGTGCCTGGATCGACATTCGGCGCATCTTCAAATATATCTTCGAGCCTTCGCATTTCGGCGGCGGACTGCCGCAGGTGATTCCGCACACGGTCGAGCCAGGCGCCGAATTTTGTCTGGATAAAGAGCTACTGATCACACCACTCAAGGTGATTCACGGACGCCTGCCGGTGATGGCTTATCGCTTAAACGATTTCGCCTATGCAACTGATCTGAGCGAGATTCCAACAGAAACAATTGAGCGAATGCGTGGCCTGGATGTGCTGGTTCTTGACTGCCTCCGCTTTAAGGAGCACCCAACCCATCTTTGGTTGGACAAAGCCCTTGAGTACATCGAGAAGATCAAACCGCGGCGCGCTTACCTGACGCACATTGCGCACGACGTTAAGCACGAGCGCGACTCAGCGCGCCTGCCGTTGGGAGTTGAATGGGCTTTTGATGGACTCGAAGTAAGTGACTGATGAGTGATGACTACTGAATTGATTGAGACCGAACAAGAAGTTCAGAGTTCAAGCTTTAGCTTGCGTCCTTCCCAGTCCGACAACCTCAAGGTTGAACTCTAAACTGCATGCGATTATTCCACGGCACTGATAACGCCGAAATACAACGACCCACCGTGCTGACGCTCGGTGTGTTTGACGGACTTCATCTGGGTCACCAGTTGATCATGCGTACAGTCGTGAAGAGAGCGCACGCACTGGGCGCGATACCGACCGTAATCACCTTCGACCCGCATCCGCGCGCCGTGCTGCATCCCGAGTCTGCGCCGCCACTGCTACAAACTCTTGATCAAAAAGTTGAGGGCTTTGGGGTACTGGGGATCGAGCAAACGATCGTCATCCGTTTCGACGAAGCGTTTTCGCAGATTCGTGCTGAAGAGTTTTTGCGTGACGTAGTGAAGGATCGGCTGCACGCCAAAGAGGTATATCTCGGTTGCGGCTTTGCCTTCGGCCACAACCGCGAAGGCAATATCGAACTGCTAAGGCGCGTCAGTGAAGACCTCGGTTTTTTTGCTGATGAAGTTCCGGAAGTTCGGGTACGAAATCAGCGTGTTAGTTCGAGCAAAGTGCGTAGACTGCTATCCGACGGTAAGGTCAACCTCGCGCGTCGCTTGCTTGGCCGTCCTTATGGTGTGGAGGGACGCGTCGAACGAGGCGCTGAACGAGGCGCAAGTCTGGGCTTTCCCACAGCCAACCTGCATCCGCGGAACCGCGTCATACCCCGCAACGGCGTCTATGTAACCGGCACTCTAATTGACGGCGAATGGCGCCGAAGCGTTACGAATGTGGGCGTTCGACCTACATTTACAGCCGACACGGAACCTTCAGTGGAGACTTTCGTACTCAACTGGGCGGGCGATCTTTACGGCGATGTGGTGCGGGTCAGGTTTCTCCATCGGTTGCGCGACGAACGAAAGTTTGCTTCGATAGACGAGTTGAAGGCGCAGATCGCCGCGGACGTTAAGCGCGCGCTGAGTTACTTTGAACGGGCTGGATCGCGACACACGCTTTCGTTGGTCTAAGAGATATTAATCAAAAATGAGTTTGGCAAAAGCATTAGTTCCCACTTCAGTTTCGCCGTCACAGAACGGGCATGCCGTTGGTGCGCTCAATGGCAACCATACGGCGCCACCTGAAACAACCAGCGCTGCGTCCTCGCCGCTGACGGACGAATTGGTAGCTGAGATTCTCAAAGGCCGCGGCCTGCGTGGTTGGTTCCGACTCGCGCGCGTGGCCCGTGTGCTGGGACTGTTTACGCTCTACTTGTTTCTCGACACTTACGATGTGCGTGCAGAGTTCAACCGTCGGATGGCCGAGCGCCGGCTTGAAGCAGCGAAGGCGAAGAATTTGTTTGCGCGGTCAAAGGCGCAGGCGCACAACTTTCTTTCGCTGGCCAGCGACAGACTGATCCGGCTGCTGCGGTTGCTGGTTTTTCGCGGCCAGGAAGGATCCGGCAACAAAGCAGCGCGTTTAGAAAAGCAGGCTGTTTGGTTAAGCCGCAGTTTGATCGGTTTGGGACCGACGTTCATCAAGATTGGTCAAGCGCTCGGCACCAGAGCCGATCTCTTGCCGCTTGCATACGTGAAAGAGTTGTCGACGCTGCAGGATCAAGTGCCGGCCTTCTCAACCGCCGAAGCTTTTGCTCGCATCGAATCCGAGCTTGGCCGCAGCCTTTGGGAATGTTACACGGAAATCGACAGCGAACCAGTTGCTTCCGCTTCGCTGGGCCAGGTCTACCGCGCGCGCCTGGCGTCCGGTGAGGAAGTTGCTGTTAAGGTTCAGCGCCCGGATCTTGAAGAGATCATCTCCTTCGACGTTGCCGTTCTTTACAAGATCGTAAAGCTGGTTAACCGGTTCTTTCCAAAGGCAAACGAGAATGCCGACTGGGAAGGTATGCTGCGCGAGTTTCACACCACGGTCTTCGAGGAGATGGATTACGTCAAGGAAGGGCGGAACGCCGATCGCTTCCGCTATAACTTCCGTACCTGGCAAGTCATTCGCGTCCCCAAAATTTACTGGTCACACACGAGTCGTCGTGTATTAACGCTGCAATTTATCCGCGGCACGAAGGTAACTGACATTGAACAGTTGCGCGCGCGGCGCATTTCCGCCGTCAAAGTTAATCGTCTGCTCGTCCGCACGTATCTGAAGCAGTTACTAGAAGACGGATTCTTCCATGCCGATCCGCATCCCGGCAATCTACTGGTTATGGATTCCGGACATCTTGCATTTTTCGACTTCGGCATGGTTGGCCGCATTACGCCAAAACTGCAGTCGCAGATGATTGGTGCATTCTTCCACGTGGTCGCGCGCGACGTGCGGGGACTTGGTCACGACATTATCAATCTCAACTTCTTGAAACCGGGCGTAGATCCGGAAACAGTCCGGCCGGTGGTGGAGAGGCTTTTTAAAGTCTATTTGAATCTCAAGCTGGGAGAGGTGAAGTTTAAAGAATTGACCTACGACCTTGCCGAGGTCATCTATGAATATCCCTTCCGCCTGCCGGCAAACTTCACTTACATCATGCGTGCGCTGATGACCCTCGAGGGCATTGGTATCGTCACCGATCCGGAATTCAGCTTCTTCGAAACGGCGAAGCCCTACGCGAAAGAGTTTATGTTGCGACGCGAGGGCAAGGCGTTTCGCCAACTGATCTTCGATAAGATTACCGGCCGCCAGGAAAACGGAAACGGCAACATCGAGTGGTCACGCGTTTGGAAGCTGACGAAGATGGCAGCGAGCATGTATCTGCAAAGATAATAAGAACCAGCGTTGTAGTCAGTGATTGCCACC
>DASZDU010000409.1:0-2549 GCA_035941655.1 Pyrinomonadaceae bacterium
AGACATTTGAGGCTCCAATGTGAGAGCAACTAACAGGATAATGAAACTTAGTGAAACATGAGCAGAATGGATCCATTTATGACAAAGTCTAGCGACAAAGTTGTTTGACTTTCACGATGAGCTTTGGGAGATGCTTATCAACAGGAGGTTCTGTTGCAATCAACCAGCTTCGGGTGCTCACGTAATATTCAAGGGATTCGGATAAAGGAATATCCTCAATACGGAAAAGTATGATTGGCTTCTCTTTGTTGTAAGCGCGGTCAATCTCTGTTTCGATATGTCTGGACACATTTGCATTGGATGTGAACACGAGTAACACCAGGCGACTCAAGTTCATGGCTTTGATAATAGCGCGGCTATAAATTTCGCTGGGTATAATGTCATCATGAGCCATCCAGCAACCGATGCCTGCTTCTTCGAGGGCAGTGCGAACAAGTGAGGCTATCTTAAGATCTTCGCTCGCGTGGCTAATAAATACTTCATGTTTCTGCGAGAGTTGAGGTGGCGGTTCAGCCAGTGATGGGGCCGCGAGTTGTCCTCGATTCGATAACACGCTCCGCTGGCGTTCCTCGTTGTCTTGGCGAGATAGATGATCTTTTTGGTCTGTGATTGAGACCGAAGCTGCCGGCGACGTTGCTAACCGAGTCTTAATTTCCCATAGAATTTGTTTGACATCCCAAGCGAGGTCATCAAGTTTGTTCCAATATCTTTGGTCGCGGTTTCGTCCCAACTCTTGCCGGAACGGGACCGGCCTATGCGTCATATCTATTCCAAAGAACTCGTAGCCCAGTAAACTCGCAAGCTCCGGCGGTTGGAGATAATGTTCGATGGGAGCTTTGAGAACTTTAAAGACGCGCATTTTGTTGCCTACGAGTAGACCACCAGCTTGATCTGCCAGACGACAAAACTCATTCAGTTCACCAAGACACCAATCTGACTGAACATAGCCAGGGGAGAGGATGGCGATCATGACTGCCGTTTTTTTAAGGCGCTCCCGCGACTCTTCTGTAAAGGAGGTGTAGTTCAGCGGCCGGGGATCGCGCCAGATCATAGGCTTGTAACCGAGGGCCTCGCGCAGGAGACTCTCGAATCGCTCGTGGAAGTTGTCTATCCAGCCCTTGCCGTGTTCATCGAGCAGATCGTTGTCCAAGTGGCGATAGCTGATAAAGACATCATCTATGAAGGACTGAGTGGAAGACATTAGTGGCTCCAATCCGGAGAAACTCCCTGAGAGTGTGGAGTTGAGCAGAGCACGTTCAAAACCGGAAGCTTGACCGGGAATTTCTCAGTGCGCGAAGACGGACAGCTTTCATCGAGGGACACTATTCCGGTTGTTTGTAATTGTCAATACTGTGTCGGTGAGTCGAAATTATTCTGAAGCGGACAAATTTATCTATCAGCAAACAGCCCGGCTCGGCGGGTTCCCTGGTAAATCTGCTTAACAGAACTTGAAACCGTTCGGGATTAGATCATGCCAGTGGGCGGCTACGCGGTTGGCTGGAATCCTGGCTCACTTAGTTGCTCAAGTCGGTCTTTAGCGAGGTGAAAGACGGTCCAATCGGTTACCGGCTCAGCTCCCAGCTTTCGGTAAAACCCTATCGCCGGTTCGTTCCAATTAAGCACTGACCATTCCATACGGCCGCAGCCGCTCTCGCCCGCGCGACGGGCCAGAAAAGCGAACAACTCCTTACCCAGGCCCAAGCCACGATGTGCTGGACGTACGAATATGTCTTCCAGATAAAGATTGGGTAATCCGGAGAATGAGGAATAACTGAAAAAGTAGATCGCGAAAGCGACAGGATCCTGACCGCGGTAAGCAATGACGGCATGCGCGTTTTGCCGGCCGCCGAATAACGTGGAGCGCAGCACGTCTTCAGTCGCTGAGACTCTGTCAGCGCCGCGTTCGTACTCGGCCAACTCACGAATAAACTGCAGGATTAGGGCAACGTCTTTTGCAGTTGCGTCGTCGATTCTAGTTATTGATTGCGCAGGCATGAATAAATCCTCCGGACATACAACGGTAGAGAACGGTCGCACAATTAGGCGCTTGCGCGCTTCAAAGGCCCAGTTTAACCGAGCTCTTCGGCAGTTTTGGGCCAGTCGTCTCGCAGGATACGCGAGAGTGCGCGATCCGCGAGCAACTTTCCACCGGTCTGGCACGCTGGACAATAGTTAGTCTCGTTCGATGCGTAGCGAATGCGCTGAATTTTCGCGCCGCAACGAGGGCACGGTTGTTTGTAGCGCCCGTGAACAGCCATACCTTCGCGGAATGCTGTGACGCCCTCAGGAAACTTTTCTCCCGCGTCATCGCGGAGCCGTTCAACCCAATCGGTTAAGGTAGCGCGCGTCGCGAGATATAGTCGCTCAAGCTCTTCGGCAGTCAGTTTTTGGGTGAGCTTCACTGGAGAAAGCTGGGCTGCAAATAGAATCTCGTCCGAGTATGCGTTGCCGATGCCGCTTAATAAACGGGGACTAGTGAGCGCGCGTTTGAGCGTGTGATTCGCAGACTGAAGCGCAGAGACGAAGGCAGCAGAATTATCCGACTCGAA
>DASZDU010000410.1:0-13625 GCA_035941655.1 Pyrinomonadaceae bacterium
GCCGTTACAAATAAGCATCTGCTTCCGGTTTACGATCAACCGATGATCTATTACCCGATTCAGACACTCGTTAACGCCGGCATCAAAGACATCATGGTCGTCACCGGCGGAAACTCAGCGGGTGATTTTTTGAAGCTGTTGGGAAACGGCAAGGCGTTTGGCCTTAAACACATTAACTACACTTACCAGGAAGGCGAGGGTGGCATCGCCCAGGCACTTTCCCTGGTCGAACATTTCGCCGCCGGCGAGCCGGTATGCGTTGTGTTGGGCGACAATATTATCGAGGGCAACATTGCCGCGGCCGTGCGCTCCTATCGTCATCAGGGTCGCGGCGCGAAAATTATTTTGAAAAAGGTTGCGGATCCGGAACGGTTTGGCGTTCCTGAACTCGATGGCCCACGCGTGTTGCGCATCGAAGAGAAACCGCAGTCGCCAAAATCGGAGTACGCGGTAATCGGTATTTACATGTACGACGCGGAAGTTTACAGCATCATCCGTACGCTCAAACCTTCAGGACGCGGTGAGCTGGAAATTACGGACGTCAACAATGCCTATATCGAGCGCGACGAGATGACATGGGAAGAACTCAACGGCTGGTGGACTGACGCAGGCACTTTCGAAAGCCTTCTGCATGCATCGCAGCTCGTAGCGAAAACTGGAGCAAACAACATGGAGTTGCAGGCAACGGAGGTCGCTGCGAATGTCTGAAGCGTTCAAGATTGGGGACATCGAGGGTGTTTCTGTCCGCGATTTGCAAAAGTTTAACGACTCACGCGGTTGGCTCACAGAGCTCTTCCGTCAGGACGAGTTGGCGCCTGAGTTTTATCCGGTAATGGCCTACGTGTCATCGACTAATCCGGGCGTCACTCGCGGACCACACGAGCATGTAGATCAAGCCGACCTGTTTTATTTCATGGGTCCATCCAATTTTAAACTGCGCCTATGGGATAACCGCCCGCAATCGGCCACTTACAATAACGTTGCCAGGCTCCACGTCGGCGAAGATAATCCCAAAGCCGTCCTAATCCCGCTCGGCGTCGTGCACGCCTACCAGAACACCGGCGCGGTTCCGGGTATCGTCTTCAACTGTCCCAACCGCCTTTACCGAGGCGTGGCCAAGGCCGAGGAAGTAGATGAAATACGGCATGAGGACGATCCAAATACGAAGTATCGAATGGAAAACTAGTGAAGATTGTTCGCGTAATAGCCCGCCTCAATGTTGGTGGGCCGGCGAAGCATGTCGTTTGGCTAACCAGAGGACTGCAAACTGCGGGGTATGAGTCGCTGCTGGTAGCCGGAATAGTTCCTCCCGGCGAAGAAGATATGAGCTACTTCGCCACGGAGATGGGCGTTGCTCCTCTCTTTGTTTCTGAAATGAGCCGCGAGATTTCGCTGAAAGACGCGGTGACGATCTGGAAGCTTTTTAGACTCTTCGTCCGCGAACGTCCGGACATTGTTCACACCCACACAGCTAAAGCAGGCACGGTCGGCAGAGTGGCGGGATTGCTCTATCTCTGGTTGACGCCGAGTATTTTTCTCGGCCGGCGACGCGAGTGCCGCTTTGTGCATACTTATCACGGTCACATCTTTCACAGTTATTACGGCGAGCTAAAGACGCGAGTATTCCTGTCTGTAGAAAAAATTTTGGCTCGGCTGGTTACGGATCGCATCGTCGTTTTGAGTCAACAACAGCGTCACGAAATTAATAAACGGTTTGGCGTGGGACGCGCCGCGCAGTTTTCAGTGATTCCACTTGGTCTCGATCTAAATGTGTTTTCGAACTGGAAGGAACGCGGACAAGCCTTTCGCGACGAGCTTGGGTTGAAAGCAGGCGATATTGCCGTCGGCATTGTCGGCAGGCTTACTGACATCAAAAACCATGAGCTCTTTCTTCGCGCCGCGGCGCTGTTCAAGAGCGAGTTTTCTCAGCCCGGCGTGAGAGTCCGATTCGTAATTGTCGGAGACGGCGGCTTGCGAAATACACTCGAGCGGCGGTCGGCTTCGCTCGGGCTCGACCGTGATATGGTATTTACCGGCAGCCGTCGGGATCTCGAAGAAGTTTATCCAGCGTTGGACATAGTCGCGTTGACTTCGCGTAATGAAGGAACGCCTTTGACCTTGATTGAAGCAATGGCCAACGCGCGTGCGGTAATCGCGACCGCGGTTGGCGGTGTAGTGGACCTGTTGGGCGAACCGATCTCAGCTGAGGCGAATCAGCCGCTTAAGCTTCGAGAGCGGGGGATTAGTGTATCGTCGGATGACGCTGAAGCTTTTGCTGCCGGGATGCGTAGACTTATTGAAGACCCGACATTACGCCGGGAAACCGGCGCGCGTGGTTTACACTTCGTCACCGCGCATTATTCGAAGGAACGGTTGTTAAGGGATATCGGGGAACTTTACGCTGAGTTGTTGGGTGCCGGGAAGTAGAAGAGCAGTGGCAAGCCCGCCTTTCCGACCGCCAGCTGATCAAAGTTGAACATTAAATGACAATGAAAGGCCTTCAAGGTTGGATTGATTGGGTTCATTGTGAATCTCTAAGGTGAGGAGAAGCGGGTTTGCCCCGCTCTCTTTGATTAATCTGGAAAAATCTATCAACAAAGGAAACAGAAGATATTGCGTGTACTCATAACGGGCGGCGCCGGTTTCATCGGCTCACACCTTGCCGATGCTTACTTGCTGCGCGGCGATGAAGTGTTTGTGATAGACGACTTGTCGACCGGTACGATCGAAAACATCCGGCACCTCAAAGACAATCCGCGCTTTCATTACACCATCGATTCTGTACACAACCGGCCGGTCACGGCTGAACTCGTGGATCAGTGCGACGTGGTGTTTCACCTGGCCGCGGCGGTCGGCGTGAAGTTAATCGTGGAAAGCCCGGTGCGCACGATCGAGACGAACGTACGCGGTACGGAAGTAGTGCTGGCGCTGGCCAACAAGAAACAGAAGCCAGTCCTGATTGCGTCGACCTCGGAAGTGTACGGCTTGAGCACCGCCGTACCTTTTCGCGAGGATGGCAATCTGGTTATGGGCGCGACAACCAAAGGTCGTTGGAGCTATGCATGCTCGAAAGCTATCGACGAGTTTCTGGCACTTGCTTACTGGCGCGAAAAGAAACTTCCGACAACCATAGTCCGGCTCTTTAACACCGTCGGGCCGCGACAAACCGGCCGCTACGGGATGGTGATTCCGACATTCGTTAAGCAGGCGCTCGCCGGTCGACCCATTACGGTGTACGGCGACGGCAAGCAGACACGCTGTTTTGGATACGTAGGCGACGTTGTCGGCGCGTTGATCAAGCTCATGGATAATTCCCAGTCTGTGGGCCAGGTCTTCAACATCGGCTCGACTGAAGAAATCTCGATCGTCGACCTTGCCGAGAAGATTAAGGAGTTGACTCACTCGGATTCGGAAATTGCGTTCGTGCCTTACGACGACGCATATGAGGAGGGTTTCGAAGACATGCCGCGGCGTGTACCGGACACCTCAAAGATAAACAAGCTCGTCGGCTTCAAACCGGAAATGTCACTCGAGGGGATACTTGAAACGGTAATCAGCTATCACCGCGGCCGCCTCTCATCGCTCGATGAATAGACATCCGCAGATAGCGCCGATTCCACTGATGGAGCGGGGACAAGGAGATCCTGAAAAGGCCTGTCCTCACCTCTATCAATTTGCTCAATTTCAGTTGGACATCTGGCCCGGTCGCTGGCGCTCCCGATTCTGATACCGCCTTTCCACGTGGTTTCCCCACTTTTGTGCAGGGCCTGCCTCTCTCAACTTGATTTGCTCACTGCTATCGATTAGTTTTCTTCTTACCCTAACCAGTCCAAAAGTCTTTCAGATTAATCTTCGCATGCCTTTTAGCTCGCCCAATTTTCTGGCTGTAGCCGCGGCAGCAGCCCTGGCGCTGGGGCTGACGCCAGTGGTGCGTGTGCTGGCGAGACGCTATGGGATGGTAGCCACGCCCAAGACTGATCGTTGGCACAAGAAGCCAACGGCAATGTTGGGTGGCGCGGCTATCTGGTTTTCCGTAGTTGTGAGTTACCTGGTATTCATTCGCCTTCCTAATCAGGGTTGGGGGCACTTTCCCGGCTCCTACCTGGACGTTGTAATTGGCGCCAGCACTTTCCTGTTTCTGGTTGGGCTGGTGGACGATCTGATTCACACCAAGCCTTATCAGAAACTGATTGGGCAAGTGATGGGTTCTGCCTTCGTCATTTACTATGGCCTGGCACTGCCGTGGACCGGCTTCTCGGCTTTGAACGTAGCGCTAACCATCTTTTGGCTGATCGGCATTACCAATGCCGTAAACCTTCTGGACAACATGGATGGCCTGGCCTCAGGCATTGCCATAATTGCTTCGGGATTTCTGGCGCTTAGCTTTCTCACCACTGGCCACGTTAATGAAGCGCTCTTGATGTTCGCGTTTGCGGCAGCGCTGCTCGGTTTTCTCGTTTACAACTCCAATCCCGCATCGGTATTCATGGGTGATTGCGGGTCGATGTTCATCGGCTTCTTCCTGGCCAGCGCGGCCCTGGTAAACGTATCCGGCGGACGTTCAAGAAGCCTGTTGCCGGTGCTGGCGGTTCCGATCCTGGTCCTCTTCATTCCGATCTTCGATACCACTCTCGTCACCATACTAAGAAAACTTTCCGGGCGGGCGGCGTCTCAAGGCGGACGTGATCACACTTCGCATCGGCTGGTCGCTTTGGGCACATCCGAGCGACATGCAGTCTGGCTGCTTTATGGACTAGCGGCGCTCTCAGGTTTTCTCGCGCTGTTGGTGCAACAGGTAAAGCTTGACGTAAGCCTGGCGGCGATTGCCGGTTTCACAGTCATACTGACGCTGCTGGGAGTCTACCTGGCGGGGGTAAAGGTCTACGACGAAACCGAAGAGGCGTTAGCGGCCCGCGACAATTCACTTTACGCATTCCTGGTCGATGTTTCTTACAAGCGACGTATCTTCGAAGTTCTGTTGGATGTAGTTCTTATTCTTTTGGCCTATTGGGCTGCCTACGCCGTCAAGTTCGGCGCGCTTTCCGGCAACACGGCGTGGCGGCTTTTCCTGCGCACGTTGCCGGTATTGGTTTTCGTTAAGATGGCGGCTTTTCTGGTGATGGGGGTTTACCGCGGCCTGTGGCGGTACACCGGGCTCGACGATTTGATCGTTTTTGCGAAAGCCGTGGTGCTCAGCACAGTCTTGAGTGTTATTGCTGTACTTTTCGCTTTCCGTTTTGAAGGTTTTTCGCGAACTGTCTTCATTATCGATGGCGTGTTGATGTTCATGTTTCTCGCGGGCAGCCGCCTGGCTTTTCGTTTGTTCCGGCAGGTAATTCCGATAGCGAAGGGCACCGAAGGTAGACGAGTTCTGATTTATGGCGCCGGTGACGGCGGCGAGTTGCTGCTTAGGGAACTCTTGAATAATCGCGGCCTGAAGTATTCACCAGTCGGTTTTGTTGACGATGATCCAGCGAAGAGCGGGAAGTTGATTCATGGTTTGAAGGTTTATGCGGGCAACGGCGATTTGACCTCGCTTTGCCGGCAACATGAAGTCGACGAAGTGTTGATATCGAGCTCGCGAATGCCTGAAACGCGGTTGCAGGAGATTTTAGAGTTTTGTCGATCGCAGGATATTTTGGTTAAGCGCATGCGAATTACGATTGAGGACCTGGGCTAGCATTCGATATGCCTGATCAATTAATGGAGTTTAGGGCCAGCGCGCCACTGAAAGCGTTAATGACGCTGATGGTACTGCTAACGCTGTTTGCGTCGTGGTTTGTAGTTCGTTGGTATTTAGGGAATACGATTGCGGAATATTTCCATCCTGAAGAATATCGTTTGCAAACAGCCGAACTCGCGGTCCGCCTGGCGCCGAACGATCCTTTGTCCCACTGGAGATTGGGCAACGTCGCGCAGATGGAGCTTCCTCCAGATCAGATCGGAGTGGTGGTAGCCGAGTATGAAAAAGCGGTTAGTCTATCGCCAAACGATTACCGGTTATGGATGGAATTCGGCCGCGCGCTGGAGCAGGCAGGGGATTTTGACAAAGCAGAAAAGGCGCTGCGCGAGGCGGTGAAGTTGGCGCCATCGTATGCGCAACCGCATTGGTATCTGGGAAATTTGCTGGTGCGAACTGATCGTTACGAAGAAGGCTTTGCGGAATTGCAGCGCGCCAGTCAAGCAAACGACCAATTTTATCCGCAGCTTTTCAATCTCGCGTGGCAGTTGCATAAAGATGACTTTGAACAGTTGAAGGCAGCGGTCGGTGACACGCCTTCTGTACGTGCTGCTTTTTCGAAGCACCTCGTGGGCCGTGGGCGTTACGACGAGGGACTGCGACTTTGGGATAGCTTGACGGAGACTGAAAAAAGGGCAAACCGTCAGGCTGCGGAACCAATAATCAGCGGTCTTATCGGGGCTCAGCGTTATTATCAGGCGATGAAAGTTTGGAATGAGGTTGCTCCCGGACCCGCTTACTACGCTTCACCAGGACACATTCTCGATGGCGGTTTTGAGGACAATCTGGCACACGGGCCAAGTGCGGTTTTTGGTTGGCAGGTGCAATCGAATTCGCAGGTACAAATCGGGATTGATGCCGGACAAGGTCACAGCGGATCGCGCAGCTTGCGACTCTACTTCCAGGTCCGTTCACACATCGACACCATAAATGTGTCGCAGTTGGTGCCAGTGAAACCTAACACTGACTATGATTTTGAATGTTACCTGAAGACTGAACGCGTCGAGAGCGCTGAGACCCCGGTAATCTGGATTGTTAATGCCGCGGACGATGCCGGACTGGCGGGTTCAACGGGAGCACCGACCGGCAATAGTAATTGGCAACGTGTGGCGCTGTCCTTCAGAACGGGAGACAAAACTGAAGCGGTGAAGGTGAAGATGGTGCGGAATTCCTGCGCCGATAGTCCGGTCTGCCCCATCTTCGGAACGATCTGGTATGACGACTTCGATCTTAAGCCCAGAAAATAACGCGCTGGCTGAACAGGAGACGCAGACGCCCGTCGTACGGCCGGCTGCAGGCTACGTTACTTATCGCATTAAGCACACGCTTGCGAGCCGCTTCGCATTTCTAATTGTATGTTTGGCCATTATTCTTTCTGCGCTCGCATACGGTACCGTCCACTATTGGGCGCTTGCGCTTTTCTTTCTCGGCGCTGTGACCATCGCTGTACTGTGGCTGATTGACAGCTGGAGTCTCGGCTCATTTCGTGTCAGCCGGAATGTTTTGCAGTTGTCATTGTTGGGAATGTTCCTGCTGGGGGTGTTTCAGTTGCTGCCGTTGCGCCAGCTGGACGACGCCGGCACCAACTCGATTCCCCTGATCAGCAGCCTGTCGTTTGACCCCTACTCGACACGATTCATTCTCGTGCAACTGGTCGCATTGCTGATCTACTTCGCAGCAGTCTTAGTTTTCACCGACACCCCTAAGCGCCTGCGTTTACTCGTCCGGACGATTGCTGTCTTTGGTTTCTTTCTGGCCATCTTCGGACTGACACAGTCGTTCACCAGTCCCGACAAGGTTTACTGGATGCGCGAATTGCCGCAGAGCCAGGCTTTTGGACCATTCATTAACCGCCACCATTTTGCGGGCTACATGGAGTTGGCGCTGGCACTTCCGCTCGGACTGGTCTTCACAGGCGCAATCGAGAAAGAAAAGAAATTCATCTATCTCTTTGCTGCTGGTTTGATGGCCGTGGCGCTGGTGATGACAAATTCTCGCGGCGGCATTATTAGCCTGTTGGCGGAAATACTCTTTCTAGTTGCAACCATGGGCTTGCGACGACGCCGGCACAAGAAACGATCTGAAAAACGTCGACTTCGTATCAAGAGTGCAGCAATAAAAGCAGGTCTCGCACTGGCGCTGGTGGTAGCGTTATTCGGCGGAGTCGTTTTGTTGGGTGGCGAAGATGCACTGACGCGCGTGGTGGGATCTGTTAACACTGACGATCCGACCACCGGGCGTGCACATTTCTGGAGCGTTACTGTCGAAATAATAAAAACTCATCCCTGGTTGGGTACCGGCCTCGGCGCTTTCGGCGTGGTCTATACCGGGTTCGATTCGCGTAATGGCATCTATCGCTTGGAACAGGCGCATAACGATTATCTGCAAGTGCTATCAGACGGTGGAATCATCGGCGCCGTTATAGGACTGTTCTTTGTGGTCAATTTGTTTCGCATGGGTTTTATCCGGCGAGACTCGCGTGACGATTTCAGGCGCGGCGTGGCTACAGGGGCTATGGCTGGATGTTTTGCAGTACTGGTTCACAGCTTCTTTGATTTTACGCTGCATACGCCCGCAAATGCGTTGCTGTTCCTTGTGCTCGCGGCGCTGGCTACTATGAACGGCCGAGTTGAAGATGTGCAGTCGCGGATGAAAAAACGGCCGCGCAGGTCTTTGGAGATACCCACAGAAACGAATAGAGTCGCGGCCAGCGACAACGCTGGTGGAGTTTAGGCTGGCAGTCCAGAGTACCGCCTTTTAGGTTGCGCGTTTCGCTGTCGTTGGCAAGGAACACAAGCTAAAGCTTGAACTCTAAACTGCTTCTAGCTTGCTCAGGAGGCGTTAACTTGGCTTCAACCGCTTCGGCAAAATCACAAACCAGCGAAGGGGAAGAGAATCCGAAAACTTCTTCCGTGCCGGCGCTCTGTCTTACTGCTGCTTTGAAGCATGCAAAGCAGGATGCACTGAATCACAAGATCGGGAATGATTGGATCAACATCCCGGCTGAGAGTTTTGTGGAGCGCGTGCGAAACGTAGCTCTGGGCCTCGCCGGTCTCGGAATCAAACCCGGCGACAGAATTGCGTTGCTGTCGGAGAACCGGCCTGAATGGTCGATTGCTGACCTTGCTATTCTCAGTCTTGGCGCCATTAACGTGCCGATCTATACGACTCAGGCAGTCGATCAAATTCGCTTTATCCTCACAGATTCGGGCGCGCGTGCGATCTTTGTTTCCAACAAAAAACTTTTCAAGCACGCCCAGGAAGCATTGGCTGGACTGGATTTTCTCGAGAGGATTATTTTTTTCGACGCATACGAAGGTGAAGCAATTGAGCGATCCACAACACTCGCTTCGCTGGAGCGGAGCGGACAAGAACGAGCCATAAATAAGCCGGCAGCTTTTGGGGCTTACTTGAAAGCGATCAGGCCCGACGACCTGGCAACGATAATTTATACCTCCGGGACGACCGGCGAACCGAAGGGCGTAATGCTGACGCACGCCAACTTTGTATCAAATGTTCTGACGATCGCCGGCGGTTTGCCCATTTCATCGTCCGACATCGCTTTATCAGTGCTGCCGTTATCCCACATCTTTGAAAGAACCGGCTTCTACATCTTCTGTTACAGCGGCGTGTCCGTCTACTACACCGCATCATTCGATCAGGTTGCCGAAAATCTTCGCGAGGTTAGACCTACGGTCATGACTGCAGTGCCGCGTTTGTTCGAAAAGGTTTATCACCGCATCGTCAAAAAAGGCTTTTCACAAAAGGGCTGGAAGCGCCGGGTTTTTGAACGCTCATTGAATGTCGGGCAGCGCTACGCCGAAGCGAAGGACAAGCGAAAGTTTGTGGGCCCGGCGCTATCTCTGCAACAAAAGATGGCAAACAATCTCGTGTTTTCGAAGTGGCGTGAAGGTGTTGGAGGGCGCTTGAGATACTTCGTCTCAGGCGGAGCTCCCCTCTCACCGGCTTTGTCGTACGCTTTTCTTGCCGCCGGTATCCCGATTCTGCAGGGCTACGGCGCCACCGAAACTTGTATCGTCTCGGCGAATCGTCCTGATAACAACCGAGTCGGCTCAGTGGGCCTGCCGTTTGAAGGAATCGAAGTCAACATCGCCGACGACGGAGAGATCCTGTTGCGCGGACCAAACGTTATGCGGGGCTACTATGGTCACCCTGAAGAGACGGCGTCCGTTTTGCAGGACGACTGGTTCGCCACGGGCGACGTTGGTCACTTGGACAAAGAAGGGCATCTCTACATCACCGATCGCAAGAAGGATCTGTTCAAGCTCTCAAACGGCAAGTATGTCGCCCCGCAACAAATTGAGAGTCTCCTTAAGCAGAGTGAATTTGTTAGTCAGGTGGTGGTGGTCGGAACGGGTCGAAAACAACCTGCTGCATTGATCGTTCCGGAATGGGAAGCGGTGAGACAGGCGCTTTCTGCAGCCGGCGAAGAGTTTCCCACAGATAGAGCTGCGCTGGCTCAGTTAGCGGCGGCGATCAAGTTAGTACAAAGCGATGTTACGCAACTAACAAAAGAGCTTGCCGACTACGAGCGTATCCGCCGCATCGCCTTGTTACCTGACGAGTTTACGATCGAGCGAGGAGAGCTCACGCCTACACTGAAGGTGAAGCGACGAGTTATCGATCAAAAATTTGGTAGCCTCATCGAAGAGCTTTATTCGTAAATAGGTAGGCTGGATTTATAACCGAGACGATCAGCTTCCGATCAGCACTCACATCCTGCATCTTGTCGATGGTAAACAAACTCTTCTGTCGCGTGGGGTTGTCGCTGAGAATCTCTTACCTGTATTGCCCGAATACCGACTCGGCTAAGACTCTCAAGTTGATCGGAAGATCGGGCGGACGACATTCGCCTTTGAGCGGCTGGGTATAAAACGCCAGTAGCGGAATCTCGCAGTAACAGAAGTCACAACCAGCGAGGTGTTGCTTTATCAGGAAATTGATCTCGGGAGCCAGCGCCTGTGACTGAAACGAGAGTAGAAGATTCGAAGATGGGCAAGCCCGTTTCTTGGTGAATGACTTGACTCTTGAGGCCTTCATGTTTTGCCCCCCTACACAGACCCTGTCGATTGATCAGTTTAGAAATACAGTCCGCTGAAAGATTCAGTACGGCAAAGGGGCAAATTTGCCGCGCAGCCTCAATCCAGAAGGAACCTGATAATTATCTCACTTGTTCAAGAACCTAATATCGCTAATAGCCCCCTGATTCCATAAGATTATCCCTGCGACCCAAGCGCTTTGTATTTTGGAATCAATAACTTGCGGGAAATGTAAAAACATGTTGCTCATTCCTGTGAATGTTGCTAAGATGCTCCCCGTCAAGTCAGGGAGCGCCTGCTCTTTGACGCTCGTTCTAAGGGCAGCCCACCTGTTTTCTCAGGAAACTCGGGTAAAAATCCAAAAATGACTAGTCGCCAATAGCTCCATACGTTCTCGAAGACCTCAAAACATCGCCTACAAAGCTCTCGTCTCGTTGCCCAACTCGGGATTGCCTGACTCCTGAAGGCCAGACTACACATACAAGTCCCGCCAGGTGAAAGTGCCATCAACGCCCGTAACGCAAAGAAAACCTTGTGAAATCTCTAAGTCACGAAGTCGAAAAACAAGTTGAGTTGACCCCTGTGACTCCGCAGCCTCAAACCGCCCGCGCAAAACGAACCGCGGAACGGATGGCGAAAAGTGGTAAGTGGGTCGAAAGCCTTCAGACCTCGGACGTTAATCGTCTGTGGTCGGAATTACACCGCATCGTTTCCCACCATCCGCTCGTCAGAGCCTCGCGCAGTGCCGGCTTGTTGGTGGAGGAAGGGGCCACCACTGCCTACACCGACTTAACGCAGGAACTTTTTGTTCAACTCCTCAGCAAGAATCGTTTTGAGCACTATCTCGAAACGGAAATGACGGACTACGAAATCGAGTGCGAGATTGGCCAGATCGAGCTCACGAACCTTCTAACCGCTGAACTACGGAAGCGGCACCCGGAAAGTTACCGCCTTGCCCGTCGTATTTCGACTCTCATTCAGTCAAGCTCAAACTTCCGTCGCTTCGACTCGAGCGGCAGCGGCGATGAACCTCATCGCCGGCTGGCTGATCGAGTTTACGGCCTAAGCGAATGGGCCGACGGGAAACGTCGTCGCGACTCACACGACGTTGAGCAACGTGTCCAAATGATACCGGTACGCGCCCGCGATACCAGAATGGTGGGATGCACCGGCGACTCACAAGTCGTCATAAGCAATTCAGATCTGGAAGACCTCATCGTTTCGGTGTTGGACGCGGTCGACTCTCCAGTTGACGTTCGAGCGCTTCGCAGTCTTGTCATGTCGCGACTCCCGGTGATGGATATTTACCTGGTACCACTTGATAGCGACGACAACGAGGGCGAAGGCATTCATTTTCAACCAGTGGACAAAGGTGATGACCCCGAGCAGGGTTTGCTGCGGCGCGAGTCGGAGGACGAAGCCGCGGGATCGGTTGAACACTTTCTTAACCACCTACAGGAAACTGTTCGAGGCAAGGTGAAACAGTACAACCGTATTCTGGGAGTCTTGTGGCACTGCTATTTGAGCCCACAGCATTCCACGCAATTGGAAGTAGCGGCCGTATTGGGCGTGTCTGATTCACTCGTCTCTGATTATCGCCGGCGAATCGAACAGGAGTTGAGGGCTCTTTCATTCTCGGAGGTCGAAGAGGCCAGGCGTTTTGAAGGCGCTTTGCGGGAGCGCGTGCGAGAGTTGGTAACGGTGATCGAGCAAACCGAAGTAGCAGTTTAGACTGCCACGGGTTGTCAAAACCCGCATTCAACCCGTAAGTGGAGGCTGCGGCGCATTTGAGCGTGGCAGCTTTTTTATTTGTCAGCCTGCGAGAGAAGGCAGCCTACAACTAAGGTCTAAAGCCTGTGCTTCTCACGGTCGGATGAACCGCTTGGCTGCGGGCTTTATGAATTGCTTTCATGTCGGGCTGACAAGCATCACGGTCCGAAGCGCTCCCGGTATTCGATGGAATCCAGGAACGCCTTGACCATCTCGGCGTTAACAAAGTTACCGTTGAAACTGATGAGTTTCGTTAACCAATAATCGTAGCCGGTATGGTCCGGATCAACGTCGTTCGGGTTGCGTCGCAGGTAACCGAAGTACTGCATCAACACAAACGCTTTGTTTTTTTCCTGTTCTACCAGGGCTGCGTTTTCCGCCACTCGTCTCACAGCCCGAGCGCGCGCTGCGGTGTTAGTAGTATTCCCCGCACCACCAAATTCGCTGATGACTAACGCAAGCTCATCTGCAGAAGGGGTGATGCCGGCATTGAAGTAGAGTTCGTTTACAAACTCAGCCGGCGACTTGGTGGTTGGATACTTCGTGGTGAAACGCGAACGCGTAACAAAATCCTGGGTAAACGCGACCTTGTTGTTTTCCAGTACCTGCTGCCATCCGGGAACGCCCACCACCAAATTCTTTGCAATCTGCTGCGAGTCTGTCAGGAATTCGTTAAGCCTGACAATCGGCACCTTGATCTGATGCGCGTTTGGCGACGTGCCCAGCGTTGAGAGGCCGTCAGCGTCGCCGTAGGCAGATTTGTAGAGCCGTTCAACCAGATAGCCGGTTTCCTGAAATTCAATCGACTGGAAAAAAGCTGCCGAGACGTTGATGCGCCTGACCTCAATGCACCCGGCATTAGCGCCGCATTCAGTAATTTGACCAATCCAAAAGTTCAGGCCGGAGGCGTCCGGAGCTCGGTTAAGAAAGTCGAAATAGTGTTGACGCACGAAGAACTCATTGTCGAAAGTCGGGTCTTTGACAGGGTTCGTAGCAACTGAGTCATCGCTGATTATCGTGACCGCGACGGCGGCGGGCGAACCGAGTGTGCAACC
>DASZDU010000411.1:0-19383 GCA_035941655.1 Pyrinomonadaceae bacterium
CCACGCCAACTGTCCCAGGAGAAAGCGTCGCCGCTGGGACTAAAAGCCAGCACAAACAGGATGTAGACCGCAGGCATCTCATCGTGATTGAAGTGGCTGAAGCTGCGCAATAGCCCTTCGTAAAAGACAAAGAGCAGCGCCGATGATTTCGTTGCGAGACTTGTTAAGCAGCCGACAGTCGCGGCAAACAGCGAAAGGACCATCAGGCATTTGAGCGTGAGCATCGCTGCGGGAGTTAGAAGCAATTCGTAAAAGCGCCAGGGGAGAAGTTGCATTGCGCCGGTGGGACGCAGGAGCGTTACGGGTATTCGAGCAAGGTCGGAGAAAGACGTGAACAGGATTTGGCACAGTATGAACCCGCAAACACCGGCGCGGACCATCCCAAGCGCGGCGGCGTCCGTCGGCACAAGACGCTTTAAAGCACCGTTCTCCACGATTCAACAAAGCGATCGTATTGACCGTTAACTCCTCCTTCCCACCTGTATTTGTCGAGTCGCAGCGAGGTCAGCCTGTGATTGGACGACGTTGGCAACCGCGAGTTGTAAATTGTGCCCCAGGCGCGCAACAGATCTTCAAGGCGTACTGCCCCTGGCAATTTGTCCATACCGCCAAACGCTGCTGCGAGTTGAAGGTTTGCGGGATGGGGTGAACGGATGTTGAAACTCCTGTTCTCGACCGCGGTGCTGACCAGGCTCCAGTTGCGGCCGGTCAGCGCGTTCGTAAGCTGGATAGCTGGCAAGTCAATCGTTTCACCACTGACGGTTTCACCGCGCAGCACGTAATAGTCCCTTCCGGTTTCCGGGTCTCTAATCCCCAGCATCATGTTGGAGGCAGCGAATGGATAAAGGTTTCTGATCGCGGCGAAAGCAAAGAGAAGTGGAACGAAGAGCGCAGCGGTGAGCGCGGCGTGCCGCACCAGCGCCCACCGATCTTCTTCGGCGTAATGATCGCAGGGCGTCTTGTCTTCGGTCATCCCAATCATTTAAGTCTTTCTCTCGGATTTGGGGACGCGCTTAATGCTGAGCAGAGGTTAAAAAATCGAGGAGGCCCACAACGCTCTGTTCAAAGCGAGAGTTGCAAAGGAACGGCCGGAGGACTAGTGAGAATCGCGTAACGCCGAAGGCATCAGCCGCTCGCAATAACTCTCTTAAAGCGTCGAGGACGCCGCGGCGTCCTCGACAGAAGACCGGCGACCCGTCAAACGAGCCAGCCGGTCCATAATGCTGCGTACCTTATTTCAGTTGGTGACGCCGCTATCGACGGCCTGGAAAAAGGTGGTGGCCTCGAGCACGTCGACTGGTTGCGATATCTCCGGCTCGACGAACTTCCTTTTGCTTGAGGCTACCGTTGTCTGGTTTTCCGTGTCCTGACTGGCCACTGGAGATCCGCTTAGCGGATTTTGTTCTTGATCTTTCAAGCGATTCCTCCTGCACTTAGCAATACTAACGATAATGGTTACGAGTGCTGTTCATTCGTGCGTCCCGGCATTACGGAAGAGCTTCGACATTCACGTAAAACTTGAAAGTGCCGGTCTGCTGTATGCCAAGCAGGAACCGCAGGTCGAGGGACGCGCCGTTGGCGAGCGGCGTGGCGAGCGTCACTGTGCCCGAAGACATCGACGAGTTGAAGCCGCCACCGTTTGGCTGTGACGGCGGTTGCTCCAGAGTCGTGCCCTGCACGGTGACGTTCGAAGTCCCGGAACCGCATGGCGCGCGGTCGACCGTCACGACCACCGCTGTCGAAGTTCTCGGTCGAAGGTCTGCTATTCCGGAAGGCGCGGGGAATGTCGTCAGGTCAATCACGCGCCAACGAAGGCGGGTGACATTTCCCCCCGTGTTGTTTGTAACTGTACGCCGCAAATCGAGAGTGCCGAAGGTCGAGTTGTTCGCCGGGTCCGAAGTAAAGTCGCGCGTGCGATTAGGTGGATTGTTCTTGCTGACACACGGGTCAAGCAGATCGACGACGAATGACGCGTTGCGTTGAATGGGGCTCGAAAGATTTTCGGGGCCGGGCGCACCGAGGCGCTGGCCGGCGCCGGCCGAAGTACCGTTCGTGTCAACGAAGATAAAGTCCGCGGCGTTGTTGTTCGTGTCCTTCGGCACCGAGATTGTACATACGCCTAAGGTTGTGATTGATCCGCTCTTGCCGCACGTGTCGCGGTAGAAAGAGTAGTCAATCGAAAACGGCGTCAGCGCCGGGTAACCAGTCCCTTCCTTGTAGAGCGTGTTGACCTCACTGGTCGAGCCGACAGCATCAAGGCGGTTGGCGAGGTTAAAGTTAGCGGCCACTGAGGTGTTAAAGATTGCGATACCCGCGTTGTCCGGGATGTTGGTTGTGTAAGTAGCATCCCCGGTGGCGGTTGTGCCATTGCCTGCGGGATACGAAGCTAGCGAGTAACCGACGGAGTTAACGCAGAGGTAGTGGCCGCGGTTAGGGATGACGGTTCCGTTGGGGACGATGCAGCGAGCCACGCCGTTTGAGGCTGCGACCGCGTAGCCCATGCCGCCGCCGGCCACGGTATGGTCTGCGCCGCTGTTGTTGTAGAGCTCTATGAATTCGTCGTTGGCGCCGTTAGGACCGCGCACGCGAAACTCGCTGATGATTAAGGGGCCGACGCCAGCAATCCTGGGCGTCACTGTCTTCCAGTTTCGCTTAGTATTCTCGTCTCCATCACCCGTGCCGCTGCCCGTGGATCCGGAACTCACTTGCGCGGCAGTAGCGTTATTGACTGAACCTTCCTCTCTCATTGCGGACAGACCCGGAGAGCTGATGATTACGGGCACGCTTCGGTTCGCCGCGGGCGTGACCGTTACGGGTACGCTTTGCCTCACCATCGGCATCACAAACACTTGTACCCTTGGTGTCCTGCGGATTTTTCGTTTTGAGCTCTTCTTTTTGGCTGATACATCAATCTGCATCGCCGAGAGCACGAGTAGCGCAGACAACCCTATGATCAACATCCGAGCTGGTCTAACCATCTTAGCTTCTCCTTTTATTACCGCCAGTGTTTCGCATCCGCTTGATAGCGGTGTCTAGAGGTTTTGTTGCGCTCTGAGAACTCGGAGCGTCCGGATGACTGCAATATTGAGGCGAATGTGAGCGGGCAAGCATGATACTGATCGTCCGATGCTCCGTCAACGAGTTTCTTCCGGCCCTTTTTGCAAATTCTATTGCAGAGACAGCTCCTCGTTTCTGAAATCAATCGGTGAAATACGCCACTGCTGTTACCCACGATTAGCCGGCGTTAATAATTTCTGAGCGTCAAAATGGCGCAATGCTTTCTCGATACTGGCCGTTGCATGTTCCAATGTTACGTCGTATCGCTCAGTCATCTCGTTTGCGATCCGGCCCAATGGGAACCGCTGCTCAAGCCCGCGCCAAATCAGGCTCGCCGTCTCATTGAGTTGATAGTATTTTTTGGTGTTCAAATCCACCAGCACTCCCTCGTGGCCATCAAGATCGGTGAAGACTACGTGATCGCCAGGCGAGGGAGCTGCAGAATTGTTGCTTACCATTCAAGTTCCTTTCAGATAGAAGTCACGTTAGCACTGGTAGAGTCCTACCGTTCATTGTTGGAGAGAAAGAAGTCCAAGGGGTCTTGCCCAGCGTGTTCAGACAGAAGAGACAAGGCGATCCGGTTATCAAATCCGGCTTCTTGCCGGCGGCCGCGAGCTCTGCCAGTCCCTCTATTCGCGCTTCGTTCTGCGCTGCGGCAAGGTGCTGCAAACGCGGTAAAGCATCGCTGAAGCTAACATGATTCAGATCCGCGATTATGTCCGTGTCGCTCGTGCCGCCACGAAACCCTGAGAGGTTACAGCAGAGAGAAAGCTGGCCGCGATAATTGATGTTGGCGCTGACACCGCTCAATGCTGAGCAGGGCGACACCGGCTCAGTGTTGTAATAACCGACGTCGATGCCGATCCGCATTTTGAAGATTCGGGCCAGTAAGGCGATTTCACGTTCCGCGTCCGCGCGTTCTTCAAGGGTCAGGGCGGAAGCATCCGCGACTTCACTCGAAGTGGGCATGATATGAGCGAAGCTGACTGCGGTTGCACCCATGCGGGCGGCAAAGAGAGCAACGCTTTCCAGTTGACGCACGGTATCACGACGAATTCCCATTTTCACATTAAAAGGAAAGTGGTTGGCCCAACAACGTGAAAGAGCGCGTACTACTCGCTCAAAGGAACCCTCGCCGCGCCAGCGATCATGTGCCTCACGCGTGGCGCCATCAAGGCTGAAAGAGACATGGGTAACGGTTTCCCGGTGCGCTTCCAGCAGCGGCCAAACACGCTCGAAATGCCAGCCGTTAGTTACAAAGCTGCATTTCAAGTCGAGGGCAGCGACGGCGGCAAGCAGTTGCCCGAAATCAGGGTGAAGCGTAGGCTCGCCGCCGGTGAACATGACTTGCTCGATGCCCATCGAGTCGCGCGCGTCGCTGACCGCGCGAGCGAAGAGTTCCACCGGCAGAAAGTTTGCCGGATCATGGTAAAGAGCGTCTTCGTCACGCAGGCAATAGCTGCAGTGAAGATTGCAGATGTTGGTCAGCTCTACGGTCAGCCGGCGTGGCCCATAGTCTGGAAATGTTTCCGGTCGCGTTGTCTTCATTCCATTCATTCCACTAATCGCGCGTGTAGTCCGCTATGAGTTCCACTGCAGTCTTGGGATCAAGCAGGTCCCTGCCGGCCAGCAGAGAATAACCCGCGCATTGCGTTACTAAAGCGGAGAGGACTGCCAGATGTTTCGGAGCGGTCCATCGGTCATAACCAGACCAGGGGTTCATACGGATCAGCCGAGTCATTACTTCTGGGGATGAAAGCCGCACAACCCGGCTGCGTTCGCCTCCGCTTAACTGGGAAAAGAATAAATGCTTGGGGACGCACTGCTCCTTGAATTCCGAATTGAAGATATGGTGGGGCGCAAACTGTTTTTTGTTCTCAGGCTGCGCTTGCGTGTAGTCAATCGAGGCCCGCGCTCGCAGAAAGTCACTGGCCGCAAACGTCTCGGCGGTAATCGCGAAACAGCGCCGCAGTGGCCAGGCCCTGACACCTGCGCGGTCGCTGCTTAACACCAGGACGTCGTCGGTTAAAAAGGACCAACCAGCCGTTGCGAGTTGAACCGTCAAAGTCGATTTTCCACTACCCGATGGCCCAATAATCAGCAGTCCCTGTCCGCTTAGCGGATCGATCGCGGCGCCGCTGTGCAATTCAAATAAACCGCGCCGTCGCAGCGCGGCGGCCAGTGCATAGGTTACGACTCGCGTTAAGGAAGTTGATTGCAAGTCGACCATTCCGTTAATCCAAACCTCAACAGCCTGCCGCGGATGGTCGATCGCAACTATCGAATTCTCTACTTCGATAAAGGAGCTTTTCCCGTCTGTGTAACACACACCACCACCCGCGATCTCAAATTGAGGCCACGCACGCGGTATCTCCGGAGGTTTAACTCCGCTTGCGATCACTATCGCGGGAGCCACCGCTGCGTCTTCAGTTACAGTGACCGGCGTCAGGTACCAGCCCGCGAATAACCGTTCAATAATTCTGGCTGCGTAGGTGTCACGCGCCTCAACCACGATAGTTTGATCCGCGAGCCGATAGACCATTCGCGGCGTTGACACTGCTACTTCGTAAATCGCTTGCATATCGGTTTTCAGATCAGCGGAGCCGATTTACTACTGACCGGCATTCGCCACGGGTGGCACTAACACCAGCCGCAAGGCTGTTCGCTCCGAGCGGGTCACATCAGCTCGAACATATAAGCGAATGTTTGGCGAAAGCCTGGGAATGGCATCTTCAAAAGGAGTGTTCTTGATCACCGTGTCGACAATTTCATTCGACTCATATTTGATTTCGGCAGGTACACCCAGTACGTCAGCAATAGTGATTACTAAGGCAACCAAGGGCTGTTTCTTTGATTTAATGGTGAGGTTGGCGTCGTCCAGATCGACTTGCAAAGGTTCATCCGCGACCGTTTCTTCGGCAGTCTCTTCTGTATTTCCTTCAAACAACATTGCCTGAGAAGAGCCTTGAACGATTGCGTCTTTGGCGGGGTCGGGATCGTCCTGGCCCACCAGGAAAATTCCAAGCAGCTTCGGCTGTGCGTCAGCCCGAATTTCGTAGTCCATGAAGACTCGTGGTGCTAACAGTCGCATCGCCGGTTCGAGTGGTATGTCGGCGAATTCCACCGTGATGACTTGCTTCTGTATCGAGGGCGCTAAGGTTACGGGCGCATCGAGAAGCTTTGCCAAATCTGCCGCGACCTCAGTCATGCTGGCTTTGTCGGCCTTCAAAGAAACCCCGGTTACGTAGCCTTTTGTTATGCGCAACCTATGCTTCTTCTTTGGTGCGCGTTTGGCCGCACTCGGCGACTGCGTCTGACCCAACGATTCGGCATTGAATATTTGGCTCTGGAAGGTTACCAGCAGAGCAGCGAAAAAAAGGGCTCGAAAATATGGCGATACTTTTCGCTTGGTGGCGGAATTAACTACGGCCGCAAAAGGATTTTGCTTGATCATCGTTTCGTGCCCCGGATTTTGGCAATGCTTTAAAATGGACAGTAAATCTCGGTGTCCACTGCAGGTGAGAAAGGGCCCAAACTAGCATGGGCGATCAGGTGCGTCAACTTTGCTGACGCGACGTTCACGATCTCTACGCAGCAGACCAAACGGACGTATCAGGTAGTAACCGAAACTGAGAGGTTTGGGTAAACGAAGGGTTTTGACGTCAGCATCGCTTGGCTGCAGCACGTGTCGACAATACATGGCGCGGGATCGCCAGCCGTTGCGCAACTGCCAGTTGAATCTAAAACTCTGGCGGATCGTGAGCGGAGTTTGTCCATCAATCGCGAAGAGCCTTTGCGAAATATCATCCGCCAGGTGGGCGACGATCTTCGCTGCTTCTAACTTCGCCTTTACCTGCTCCGGCAGAGGAGCATCAAGCAGGCTAGCAGCCAGATAGAGCCCGAGGAATAACATTCTTTCGTTTCCCTCGGCCGACGCACGCTCGAGCACAAGGTTCCAATTAATGTCTGCGTGCCTCTTCACTAATTCAGCGATATCGCAAATCCAGGCTAGTCGTTCCCAGTGATGTTTTGAGCCGTGCACGCAAAGCGAGAGCAACAGGTCCTCTGAGGACAGACACTTCACCGCGGCATTGTCGAGATGCATTGTTTGGAGGCGCTCCCAGAGATCTTCAGTTTGCAACGACGATGCAAACAAATTCGACGCCAACTCCCAATGCAGCTCAACGATCAGGCGCCCTTCATGACGATGCAGCGACAAGTTATGCTGCGTACGCAGCAACAGCGCCGCTTGCGCATCGGTCCAGGGGGCGCCGCAAACAAATCCTTCGGCTGTCAGCAGTTCGATAGCCCGCAGGGCATCCGCCTTACGCACGAGGATGTCGAGGTCGACAAATCGCCGCAACGCCGGATTCCCATAGGCATAAACCGCGAGGGCCGGACCTTTGTATGGAACTGCTTCAATGCCAGCTGCTGCGAGACTCCGAAGAATGCGGCACAATTCAGCGGTTAACCAAAGATTGCGTGCCGCATTGTCCTGATAGTTTTTCCTGAACCGGGCCAATTGATCCGCGGGAACGTTTTCTGCCGCACTGCTCAGTTGTGTATAGACTAATGGTAGTACTGAATGGCGTCGGGCCATCTGGTAAATGTAATCCCAATCAAGTTTGTCAGGTGAGCCGGAGATCGCATGAATGCGTTGACGCGTCTCCGCATCAACCTGCGTCCGCGCGCAGAGGAGGAGGAGCGTGTCTTCGAGCCGGGACATTCTTGGGTTTGAGATCATGAACTTGTCAGGAAAAAACTCTGTGCGTCCTCCGTAATCTCTGTGCCTCTGTGGTGGGTGTTCGTCCAGTAAAATTCAACACTGAGGCAGAAACCAGGCTTGCGGTTCATCGTAAGGGAACTCCTTTCTCTACCGCGGTTCATTAATCATTCACCTTCAACACCGCCAGAAACGCATCCTGAGGAATCTCCACACGGCCGACTTTCTTCATGCGCTTCTTGCCTTCCTTCTGTTTCTCCAGCAGTTTGCGTTTGCGCGAGATGTCGCCGCCGTAGCATTTCGCGATGACGTTCTTGCCCATTGCTTTCACCGTTTCGCGCGCAATCACCTTGGCGCCGATGGCCGCCTGTATCGGCACTTCAAAAAGCTGACGCGGGATCAACTCCTTCATCTTAGTCGCCAGCGCGCGGCCTTTTGCCGCCGCTGTATCGCGATGCAGGACCAGTGAAAGTGCATCGACTGGTTCGCCAGCGACCAGCACGTCGAGTTTGACAAGGTCGCTTTCCCAGTAACCGGCGAGGTGGTAATCGAGCGAGGCATAACCACGCGAAGTTGATTTCAAACGATCGTAAAAGTCGAGCACGATTTCATTCAAGGGCAATTCATAGGTCAGCATCACGCGATTGGAGGTGATGTACTCAAAACCTTTTTGCATGCCGCGCTTTTCCTCCAGCAACGCGAGGATGCCGCCGAGGTGTTCTTCCGGAGTCAGAATCGTCGCGCGAATCGCGGGCTCTTCGATTTTCGCGATTCGTCCCGGGTCAGGCATTTTTGCGGGGGAATCGATCTCTGTCACCTTGCCGTCCGTCGTCGTCACGATGTAACGAACGCCGGGTGCGGTTGTGATCAGATCGAGATTGAACTCGCGTTCCAAACGCTCCTGCACGATCTCCATGTGCAACAACCCGAGAAAGCCGCAACGAAATCCAAAGCCCAAAGCGGTTGACGATTCCGGCTCATAGAAAAACGAGGCGTCATTCAAACGCAGTTTGTCCATAGCGTCGCGCAGCTCTTCGTATTGGTTTGTATCAATCGGATAAAGCCCGGCGAAGACCATGGGTTTGATTTCCTGATAACCGGGAAATGGTTCCTTCGTGGGCCGAGCTGCTTCAGTAACGGTGTCGCCAATTTGGACGTCCGCGACGGCCTTGATCGACGCAGTTAAGAATCCGACTTCGCCAACGCTTAGTTGATCGATCGGCGTCGGACGCGGGCGGTTTACGCCGATCGTTTCCACCTGGTAATCGCGACCGGCGTTAAAAAAGCGAATCTTCATACCGGGACGAATGGTGCCGTCGATGACGCGAAAGAGAACGATCACGCCGCGATACGAGTCGTACCAGGAGTCGAAAATAAGCGCCTTCAAGGGCGCATCTGGATCACCCTGCGGCGGCGGCACCTCGCGCACGATCGCTTCCAACACCTCCGCGACTCCCTGACCTGTCTTGGCGCTGGTGAGAATAGCGTTGTGAGTTTCGAGACCGATAAAGTGTTCAATTTGTTCGATTGCTTTTTCCGGCTCCGCTCCGGGCAAATCGATTTTATTGATCACTGGAATGAGCTCGAGATTATTTTCGATTGCCAGGTAAGTGTTAGCCAGCGTCTGGGCCTCGACGCCCTGCGACGCATCGACGATGAGCAGCGCGCCTTCACAGGCTGAAAGAGAACGCGAAACTTCGTAAGAAAAATCGACGTGTCCGGGCGTGTCGATTAAGTTCAGTACGTACGATTGCCCGTCTGGTGCTTTGTAATCCAGTCTAACGGCGTGTGCCTTGATGGTGATGCCGCGCTCGCGCTCGAGGTCCATGTCATCGAGCACCTGCGCTTCCATGTCGCGGCCGGTTACGGCGCCGGTGAGTTCGAGCAGACGATCCGCCAGGGTCGATTTGCCGTGGTCGATGTGCGCGATGATGGAAAAGTTGCGGATCTTAGCGGGGTTCATTAAAAGCAGTCCAAATCCAGAGTCAAATGTCCAAAGTCCAATGTCCAAAGTCGTTCAGCCCGACGTTGGACTGTGGACGTTGGACATTGGACTGGCAGTTAACATAACAAAAGGCGCGCTAAACCGCACGCGCGCCTCTTGCAGAAAAAAATTGAGCTATACCGGCAAGTATCAATCGTCAATATGTGCGTCGACGTAAGCGCGCGCGGCGTCCTCGGAGAGAACGGACCTTACGAATCCAATGTTTCTCATCGCCCAGGGTCCGTGATCTTTCACAAACTGCTCATAGTCATCTGATATCCCGCCGCTGGGCGTAAGAAATCCTAACTTGCGCAAAACTCGCTGAATCAGAGCCGAGTCTTTTGTAATTCCCGCCGCCTGAAACAGCTTGTGCTTGTCGTCGTCCGACATTGAAGAGGAGTCGGAAGAATCTGAGGTGGAATTCGAGTTTAGATTGTCACTCGTATTTGTATTTGAGTTGCCATTCGAATTGACGTTTGAATTATAGTTGTAGTTTGAATTTCTATTTGCGTCGTAAAGACCTGGCGCTGGTACGACGCCGGTGACCACCAGCACAGCGCCGACAATCACGAGCAGAATCAAGCCGAGACAGCCCGCACCACCACAGCCGAGCGCAATCTTTGTGTTTCTAGTCATCATTCACCTCATTAGTTGGGATTAGGTTTGTAACGCAAACTGTTAGTTTGCGTACGGCGCTTACTACTCCAGCCAGCAGCATCCACCGCGTTTCGCAAACTAACAGTTTGCTCTACTTCGAATTAACCGCGATTTTTCATCCAGGCGATGCAGGACTGAAGATGATACCGCATGTTTTCGGCTGTGTCGTGATGGAGCGAACCGTGGCCCGGTAAAACCCACTCGAAGTCGTACTGCGCCAGTTTCGCCATTGACTCGGTCTGCCTGGCCCACGAATACCAGGCGACGCTTGGAAACGCTGTCAAAGTGTCGCGACTTGGCGACCAGGCGAGATGATCTCCGGTAAAGAGGAACTTGTCACGATAAAGAAAAACAACGTGGCCGCGAGTGTGGCCCGGCGTCGGTATGACGAGCAAATCGTCATCAAGCCGGACTGCCTCCTGGCCGGCAATAATCCGTTCAATACCGAGGCGCGCGGCGCCGTCCTGCTCATGCATCACGCGTTCGCAGTCAAATCGCTTCCTGAATAATTCATGATCGGCAATGTCGTCGCGGTGCGTTAACAGCATCTGTCTGACGCCGCCAAGTTTTTCAATTCGCTTCACTAACTGCGTGGCGAAGCGCGGCGAATCGATCAACACGTTGCCGCCTTCGCTTTCCGGCCGGACGATCAGATAACTCCAGGCTCCAAAACTCGATTCGGAAGTAAACCCACAGAAGTAGACATTCTCGTCAACGTGGTAAGGAAAGGCGTCAATGCCGATGTGTGCGTCGTGCTTTTCCGTTATACCGATCGAGCCAGTGGGACAAGCAACCAGCGACATCATAGCGAGGCGCGTTTGGCCTTCGGTTTCGGGTTGATGATAGACGCTGCATTGTTCACCGTGATCGCGGAAAACCGCGGGCGCGAGTTGGCTACAGGTGTCACAGTCAATGCAGGTTGCGTCAACGAAGAAATCACCGGGCACGTTTTCCGGCAAGCGCTGTTGGATGTTAGCCATGACTTCATTTAGATAATAACCCGCGGAGCGGGTGACCGCGTAAAGGCTGGGGTTCCGCTTCGTCTAGCCCAGGCTTTATGCTATCGCCTGCTCCGCAAGCTGAATGAGTAACGCTTAATTATGCGGAGCGTTTAGCCCGAATTCAGTTATGAGTTTGTGAAGATACGAACGGCTGATGCAGAGGCGCCTGGCAGCAGCGACTTTATTGTCCGATTCCGCTTCGAGTGCATTTATCACCAGCCGTTTCTTCAACGCCATCACGGCCCCTTCGAAAGTTGTTTCGCAAGGCACGTCCGCAGTAGGTAAAGCTTTCAACATTTTTTCCGGAAGAAATTCAAGTCCCAGGGTCGGCTGTCGATCCAGTAAAACCAGTCGCTCCATCAGGTTTTCCAGTTCACGAACATTACCGGGCCAGTCGTATTCGTTAATTGAGTCAATCAGTTCCGGACTCAACTGCGGCGTCGCGCGTCCATGCTTCTCCGCCGCCTTAGCGGCAAAGTGAGCTGCCAGACCGGGAGTGTCTTCCCGACGTTCGCGCAGCGGTGGCAACACCAATGGGATCACGTTTAGCCGGTGGAATAAGTCGCGGCGAAACTTTCCGGCTTCCACCTCACCTTCCAGATCACGATTGCTCGCGGCAATCAGCCGGATGTTAACTGTCAACGTCTTCGTACCGCCGACCCGTTCAAACGCGCGCTCCTGCAAAACCCGCAGTAGCTTCACCTGCACGCTGGGCGACAACTCGACTATTTCATCGAGAAAAAGAGTGCCGCCGTCGGCCAATTCAAAGCGTCCCATGCGCGTATGCATGGCTGATGTGAATGCCCCCTTCTCATGACCGAACAATTCCGATTCGATCAAAGTTTCCGGCAAGGCGGCACAACTCACGGCGATAAATGGACCGTTCGCGCGCTGGCTTTCTTCATGAATCGCACAGGCCAGCATCTCCTTGCCCGTGCCGTTTTCGCCGATGATCAAAACGGTCGCACTGGTGTCGGCGATGGCGCGCGCCTGCTTCAACGTTTTCTCCAGCGCCCGGCTTGATCCAATCAACCGACCAAACCCGCGCGCCCCCAAAAGCGCCGCACGCAACCGCGCGTTTTCAACTTCCAACCGGCGCAATCGAGCGGCCTGGTTCACAATGTGAAGGACTTCGGAACCGTCAAGCGGCTTCTCGAAAAATCCGTAGGCCCCGCGCTTGACCGCTTCACGCGCCGCAGTTTTATCCTGAGTTCCGGTAATCACCACTACCTGCACAGGCGGCGAAGCTTCACGAGCAGCCTCAATAATCGCCAGGCCTTCGCTGATGTCATCGAGCTGAGGCGGCAGGTGCAGATCGCTGATGACAATGTCAACGTTTTCTGTTTGCAGGAGTTTGACTGCCTCGAGGCGGGAGCTCGCTTCGAGCACGCGGTAGTCAGAGTTGAGGGTCCAGACGAGCCCACTCCGTACTGACTCATCGTCGTCTACTACCAATATTATTTCTTTGGGTCGAGTTTCTCCGCGTTGGCTGGGTTTACTCATACGGAGTTTTTCCAAACTACTGCGATTGCTAGGAACGACTGAGTCTTTTGCGCAAAGCTGGGAGCGCAGACATCTGGTCTGCTGGTGGGCACTTTCGATCAATTGTTCGCGCTACACGCCCATTGCAGACAGGATGCCTGCGCTCCCAGCCTTAACATCTAATTGTGAGACTGTTTATGCGGTCTCGGCACCGCGCTTGTCGATGATGGCCGATGGTAGCACGACCCTAAATGTTGTACCAGCACCTTCCCTTGAATCGACAGTGATGGATCCGCCGTTGGCCATCACAACCTCGCGGCAAGTGTACAGTCCGAGACCTACGCCCCGTTTCTTGGTAGTGGCAAACGGATGAAAAAGCTTTTCTTCCATAAATCGCGTCGTCATTCCTTCACCGGTATCGCTGACCCTGAAAAACGGTTTGCCGTCATCGGTCGTACCGGCGACGATACTCAAGCTGCCCGGCCGCTTGTCCATAGCCTCGAGTGCATTGATGATCAAGTTCTCAACCACCTTCTCTATCCGTTCGAGGTCGACCAGAGCGAAAAGCTTTTCCGGAAGATCCACTTTGATTTCGTGTCTGGCGGCTGCCGGCTCAGCAATCATCGAGATTACGCGTCGCAGCATCGGCACCAGATCCACGGCCACGGGCCGTTTATGTTCTCCGCTCAAGGTACTAACGGGATTGCTCAAACGCGCAACCAGTGCTCTTAAATTGTCGGTCGCGCCGGTAAGAGATCTCATCGCGTCCGCGCGAAACTCTTTGTTGTCGAAGTGTCGTTCCATGTTTGAAACGGTGAGCGACAATGCCTCGATCGCGTTCTTCAGATCATGCGTGAGCACGGCGGACAGGCGGACGAAAGACTGAAACTGCCGGCTCTCAGACTCGCGCGCGATCTGATCGCGAAGCTGTTTGGTCATCAAATCCAGATTATCTGCAAGCGGGCGAAGGTCGTCGCTGGACTTCAACTCGATACGATGATCGAGTTTGCCTTTGGCAATGGCTTCAACGCCTTGAGTGACTCGTTCAAGTCCGCGTGCCTGGTGTTCCCATTGGCGACTCAGAAACCAGGCCCAGAGCGTGGCCAATAAGAGAGCGACTATTAGTCCAACCCAGCCATTTCGTCGTGCCTGGGAGAGAAGCTGTTCAGGTTTGGCCGCATCCGCCGTTGACTGAAGTTCAGCCGGTCCCTCATTCAGCAGATGTCGGATAGGATCTTTACTTGCGGCGGCGTTGATTTCCTGCTCTCGGTGAACCGCAGCTTCGGCGAGCTGTAGGCCGTTGCGATAGTTAACTAACGCTAAGAAAACCAGCGGTATGAGTGAGAGGCCAAATAGTGTGAGAAACAATTTCGGGCGCGTAACCAAAAACAATCTCCAGGCAAGAAATTTGGTAGTGAGATATTAGGCGATGCCAGTGGTCAGTGGCCAGTGGCCGGGGCTCAAGCAGTTCAGAGTTCAGCCTTTAGGCTGTGGGTTTAGTTGTCACGCAACGGGCAAGCTAAAGCTTGAACTCTGAACTGCTTGAGCGCCAGCCCACTGCCTACTATTCCACCGGTCGGCGTCCAAACTCAGCGAGCAGTGGTCTCAGCGACTCGACGATGCGTTCATGAGAAACGCCATTGCTTGCAACCACGCCGTTGCGATTTTGCACCTCGACGTCGTTATAGCGGAGAGGCTGCCCGAACAAGTCAGTTAGATGCCCCCCTGCCTCCTGCAAAATAACTTCGGGTGCGCAGGTGTCCCACTGCTTGGTGCGCGGCGATAGATGGATATAGAGATCGCATTGTTGTTCGACAATCAAGCCCACCTTGATTCCCACAGAGCCGCGCAGTACTTCTTCCCTCAAGCCGAACGCCTGAACAACTTTATCCATGCGGGGGCTACGGTGTGACCTGCTTGCGGCCAGACGCATCTTTGAAATGTCTCGCGCGTCAGACACGTGCGCGCGAGCTGGTTCAAACTCCGGGCGCTCAATCCAGCAGCCTCCACCACGCACGGCGCGATAGAGAACCCCGGTCAGCGGCTGGTAGACAACTCCGAGCACGCAGCTGCCGTGTTCAGTTAAACCGATCTGCACCGCGAAGTCGCCGTTGCCATCGATGAAGCCGGTGGTGCCGTCGAGTGGATCGATCATCCAGACGCGTGGTTTGTCGAGGCGGTGGGCAGTGTCAATTGACTCTTCCGCGAGAATGCCATCATCGGGAAATTCTTTTAGTAATCGGGAAACAATAATTTCGTTTGCGATTGTGTCTGCTTGCGTAACCGGCTCGCGATCGTCTGATCCGGCCTTCTGTTGGATATCGAGCGGGCCGTCGTAAAAATCGAGAACAGCCGCGCCGGCTTCGCGCGCGAGCTCAAGCGCGATCGACATCTCATTGCCGTAGGTTTGTTGTTCCATTCGCTACTCGTCAGTAAATCACAACAGTTTAGCCGCGGATGAACGCGGATGGACGCGGATTCAGAAAAACAAGAAAGAGGTTTGGAACAATCAATAATGACGCTAATTTTTTCATGCTTTCTTATCCGCGCGCATCCGCGTTAATCCGCGGCCAAATTCTGTCGCGCCGCGTCGCGAATAATCTCGAGCGTCTCGTCAATGTCGGCGCGAGTGGTGCGAAAGTTTGTGATGCAGACACGCAAAGCGAACTGGCCGCGGATACTCGCGCTCGACAAATAGGCGCGCCCGCCACGCTGCACCGCGTTCATGATATTGGTGTTCAGTTGATCGAGTTGAGTGTTGATTTCAGTTGATGCTGCGAGTGACTCCAATTGTCTCGCCAGAGATTCCGGCACAAAGCGAAAGCAGCAGATACTCAACTGTGGCGCGGCCAGAAGTTCAAAATCCGAGGCCGCCTCAATCTGTTCTGCCAGGTATGCAGCCATGGCCATGTCCTCGGCGATGGTGCTCCGGATGCGTCGCACTCCGTAATACCGAAGAGTCAACCATATCTTTAAAGCGCGGAATCGACGCGACAGCTCCGGTCCGTAATTCCAGAACGCGAACGCCTCGGCAGCGTTCTGTTCATGCACTTTGATGTAATCAGCGGAGTCAAAACTGAAGGCAGCTCGCGCCTGAGCTTCATCACGAAATAGCAGGCAGCCGGAATCAATCGGCACGTAGAGCCACTTATGTGGATCGAGCGAAATCGAATCGGCGCGCTCAATACCGCGGAACAGCGGACGCTTCGTTTCATCCAGCGCCGCAAGCGCGCCGTAAGCGCCATCAATATGGAACCAAAGATTGAATTCATTTGCGACTGCGGCAATGTCGTCCAGTTGATCGACAGCGCCGGTGTTTACAGTTCCAGCGCTGGCAACTACGCAAAAAGGCTTCAAGCCAGTTTTCAAATCGCCGGCAATTGTCTCTCGCAACAACTCCGCATTCATGCGAAAGCGATCATCGGAAGGAATCAGACGAACCTGCGCGCGACCCAGGCCGAGAATATCGGCAGCTTTGGGTATCGACATGTGAATCTGATCCGAGGCGTAGATCGTCATTGGCGGCGCATTCCACAAACCGGCTGACGAGACGTCCGTAGCTGACCGTGAACGATGCGCGATCATCAACGCAGTCATATTTGCCATTGAACCGCCGCTGGTTAGTAAGCCAAAGGCAGGCTGATTACCGCCACTGTATCCAATCAACGAAGCAAGCCACTCAATTACCTGATGCTCGATCTCAGTGGCGGCGGGACCTGAGCGCCACGAGGTGACGTTTGCATTCAGCGCCGAAGCGATCAAGTCCGCGAAAGCTGCGGGAGGATTCGACGGCGAAGCAACATAGCCGAAGAAACGCGGGTGACCATTGTGTCTGCTCTTTTGAATGATGGCACGACAATCGTCGAGTAATTGTTCGAGCGGTTCACCCTCATCTCGCAAAGTTGCTGAGATTTCCTGAACTGTTTCGCCGGCCGAGGTTTGCGGAAAAACCGGCAAAGTTGAAACTTCGGAAAAATATTCGGTGACGAGCTGAGTGATGCGCGAAGATAACTCCTGCATTTCGTTTTGAGAAATGTCGAGCGAAGTTTCTTCAGGTCTGATAAATCTCTGAGTCATCAAAGCATCTCTCTCTGGTACGGCGGTCCGTAGCTGTCCGCTAGAATCCAGCTTGTCGGAAAAACTTTCAAATCTCTATGCAATCCCTGTGAACTCTGTGCCTCTGTGGTGGCTTTGCTGAAGACAAACACACACCACAAAGACACAAAGTGCACAGAGGACGCACAGAGAAAGAATTATCAATTTAATGGTGGTGCAATTGTAACGAGCAGCGATAGACGTTCGCTCGCTGTGTTGGCAACGCCATGCGCAATTCCCGAGGGCGCCATTACGAGTGTGCCGGCAACCGCGTCTGTTTGTTCGTCTCCAACCGTAAATCGACCCTGGCCCTCCAACACAAAATAGAACTTATCAGCGCCGTCATGCGCGTGGACTTTCTGAGTTTGCCCTGGTTCCAGACAGTTCATGCCGACCATCACGCTTTCGCCTTGCCACAGCGTGGTTTTGTAAAACTTATCCGCTTGTGATCCAACATGCTCCTGCCACTTAAGAAAGAAGTTCATCGGCGTTTCCTTGTTTGCTTAGCTGGGTAAGTAAAAAACTAACACAGGCGCGGTTAACCATGAAGTTACTCTTGGAGTGCGCTGACCTGTCAGCGCTTTGTTCGGTCGCGACCTGTCGCGACCAAAAGCAACTAAGGGAACGAACGCTCAGGGCGTCAAGCCGCCCCTGGACCAAAGCGCTGGCAGGTCAGCGCACTCCACATAAGGCCGACCGGTCTTGCCGCTCACAGTGCCGCCGCGTATATTTCGAGGCCGACATTCATATGACGAACACAGACTGCGCCAACCTGGAAACCACTTCGCGATATCGCGAGCGATATAAAGACACTCTCGCCTCTAATCACTTCCGCCAACAACAGAACTTATGGCTGTCGTCGATCGGTGTCGGCACCTATTTGGGCAATGCTGACGATGAGACGGATACGCGCTACACGGCGGCGATTTCCCGTGCCGTTCAGCTTGGCGCAAACGTGATCGACACGGCCGCAAACTATCGCTTTCAACGAAGCGAACGATCAATCGGGAAAGCGTTGCAGCAACTAACCGAGCAGGGATTCTCGCGCGGCGAGCTGGTCATCTGCACCAAAGGTGGTTATCTCCCGTTTGACGGCGCTCCACCGCGCGACGTTCGACGCTACGTCGAAGAAACATTTGTAAAACCGGGAATTGCCAGCTTCGAAGACATAGTCGGCGGCAGTCATTGCATGACGCCGGCGTACTTGCAGAACCAGTTGGGCGAGTCTCTCAGGAACATGCAGATCGACTGTGTTGAAGTGTATTACATTCACAATCCCGAGTCGCAGCTTGGCGCAGTTTCAGAGAAAGAATTCTATGCGCGATTGCAAACCGCTTTTGCAGGGCTGGAGAAAGCTCGCACGGATGGGCAGTTGAAGTTTTATGGCGTGGCCACCTGGAATGGGTTTCGCTTGCCGCTCGATGCTAACGGTTATCATTCGCTGGATCGGATGTTTACAATTGCGCGCGAAGTTGGCGGACAGTCACACGGCTTTCGCTTCATTCAATTGCCATTCAATCTGGCGATGCCGGAGGCCTTGACGTTGGCTAATCAAGTGCTGGATGGCCGGCAGGTTTCCACGCTGGAAGCGGCCGCAAGTTTGGGAGTGACGGTGATGTCGAGCGCTTCGATTTTTCAGGGTCGCGTAGCGCGAGGGTTGTCGAAAGATTTGCGCCAATTGCTCGGTGGATTGCCGAACGACGCGCAAGCGGCGATACAATTCGTTCGCTCAGCGCCGGGAATATGTACGGCGTTGGTTGGTATGAGCACACTTGAACACGTCGAACAGAATTTGGACCTGGCAAAGGTCGAGCCGCTGAAGCCGGAACAGTTCATGCAGTTGTTTTCGGAAGAGTAATATTTGGAGTGCGACCTGTCAGCGCTTTGGTTGGCTGCGACCCGTCGCAGCCAAATCGCAAGTCAGCTGTCGCGCTCGAGAAACCCCAGACATGGCCCAACGACAGTACAACTCCTTCACTGAATTCTGGCCACACTATGTGACCGAACACAGCAAGCCTGCCACGCGTTTGCTTCACCTCATCGGTACGACGATCGCGCTTGGCTGCGTCGTTTTATTCATAGCACTCGGCAAGTGGTGGCTGTTTCCACTCGCTTTGATTCCCGGTTACGGCGCCGCATGGATTGGCCACTTCTTCATCGAACGGAATCGACCGGCAACTTTTCAATATCCGCTGTGGTCATTCATGGGCGACTACAAAATGATCTGGATGATGCTCACTGGCAGGATGGGTGGAGAAGTCGAACGCCAAAGAGCGGGGGCAAGCCCGCCTTCCCGACCTTGAGCTGAATTACCTTGAACGACAAATTAGATCGAATGGCTTTCAGGAGCGCACTTGCCGTTCAGCACAGGAGTCTCTAAGGTC
>DASZDU010000412.1:0-2111 GCA_035941655.1 Pyrinomonadaceae bacterium
ACCACCAACAACTTCAACCAAGGGAATGATGTGTGGTGGATTGAAGGGATGCCCAATGAGTACGCGCTCGGGATGTTTGCAGTTTGTCTGCATGACGCTCGGCGTTATGCCAGACGAGCTCGAGGCAATGATCGAGTCTGGCGGCGTGGCGTCGTCCATGTCTGCGAATAACTTAATTTTGAAGTCAGGCCGCTCTGGTCCGTTTTCCTGGACGAAGTCGGCTTGCGCCAGCGCCTCTTTCATGTTGCTGGTAAAACTCAGCCGGTCGCGTGATGCGCCTGGGGAGAGACCGATATCAGTGAGCGCCGACCACGCCTCGTCGACGTACTTGCGTAAATTTGCTTCTGCGTTTGGCGCCGGGTCGGTGGCAATAACATCGAACCCGCGAGCCAAATACTGTGCGGCCCAGCTCGCGCCAATTACCCCCGTACCGACAATTGCGATTCGACGAATCGGTTTATTAAAAGACATGAGTGCCTTCCTCTCTGGTTTTTCTTTTTGCGTCGGAGTAGTTCATCGGACCGTGTTCAGGGCAACGGATGTACCAAAGGGAGGGCTTGGCTTTTGATTGAATAGGCGCGGTATTTGCGGTTCTACGAAAAGCTACTGTCGGAATTGCCGGAACTGTGATGTTGTCTCCGGAAGTGGCATCCGACATTCCGCCGGCGGCCAGGAGGTAGGACTAAGTTGCCTTTGGCGAGTTTCTGAGCAGACGATTCGTGATCTCCGTTGCCATTTCCAATCGAATCGTTTAGCGGAATGGCGAATCAAGAACAATTCGTGCATCCGGTACGAGAGTGCAATGTCCTTTCTCGGCGGAATGTCCGACACTTCGCAATATCAAACTCTTCGTTCTGAATCTGTTGCAGCGGTTTACTCGACCTTTTATTTGAACGCGAGTCTGGCAAGGCTCTTGCCTAATGTTGGGTCGCGGACTGACTTGGTAGGTTTATGAGCTTTACACTTCACCCGAACCAAAGAGTGCGATGAAGTTTCAGGCTTCAGGTACCGGAGGCAACGACACGGTCGAAGGGGAGACAATCACTATGAGGAAAACAAGTCTAATCAATCTTTGGCTCGCAATGGTGGTTTGGATGGCGCTGCCTGCCTACGTGAGTGCGCAACCGGTCGATCACTTGCGAGCGTTAGCGCACGGCAAGGGTACGCTCGTCCTGGGCAAAGACAAATACAATCTCACCGGTGTTCTGGTCGTTTTGAAAGAGAATGGCGAAGCGGAGTTTACGCTATACACGGACCTGCAAATTTATGCGCAAGGCCAGTGGTCCACCGGTGCTGATCCGAGCCAGGGCATTGACCTGAAAATAACGGGCGGCGTTTTCAAGGATGCGAAAGGTACCGGAAAACTTTTCCTGCGCGCAGATGGAAAATCCATCGCTTCCCTAACGGGTCAAGGAACCAATGACAGCGGCGGAAAGTTTGAGGTCAATTTCGTCGCCGAAGAGAAGGACGACGAAGGCCCTAGATCTTGAGATCAGAACCTGCCTTCCCCCACGTCGTTAGAATGCGTTGTCCATTAGCGACAATCGTCATGGCCTCATCAGGGCGAAAAGAATATCCGATGTACTGCTCAGGTGATACGCGAGATCCGGGGCGACAATTCAAAGTAGCCTCCCTGTAGACCTGTGACCGTAAAGACTTGGAAACCATGCGCGGTCTTAAGTAGGTCTTCTCAGTCAACCAAAAGGAGTGCTAGCGATGTCGACGCGAGTTACAGTGGAGCGAGATGGGCACGTGCTGATGATCGGTATCAACCGGCCCGAGAAACGCAACGCGTTTGATCTGGAAAGCCTCGATGCGCTAGTGGCGGCATATGAGCAGCTTGGGACGGACGGCGAGGTGAGGGTTGGCGTCTTGTTCGCGCATGGCGATCACTTTTCTTCCGGGCTGGATCTCGCGGCGGTCGCTCCTGTGGTCGCAGAGAAGGGCCCGATTGCGATTTCAGGTGAAGGAAAGTTCGATCCGTGGGGGATCTGGGGCGAGCCGGTTCCCAAGCCCGTCGTCATGGCGGTCCACGGCGTCGCATACACCCTTTCGATCGAGCTCGCGCTTGCCTGCGATATCGTCATCGCTTCCGACGACGTTCGCTTCCG
>DASZDU010000413.1:0-23354 GCA_035941655.1 Pyrinomonadaceae bacterium
GGATGATTCGGTGTCCCCGTTCGCAGAAGGCGAAACTATCGAATCGCTTCCAAACGCTCGCACCGAAAAAGCGATTAACCTTTCCGAAGTTCAACTCCGGGCTCCCGTGACGCCCTCCAAAATTGTTTGCGTCGGAAGAAACTATCGCGAACACGCGGCCGAGCTCGGAAACAAGATGCCCGACGAACCGCTGCTTTTTCTCAAGGCGCCGTCAGCAATAGTCGCGAATGGCGATTGCATTGAGTTGCCCGCGGAGTCGCAGCAGGTGGAACATGAAGGCGAACTGGGGGTCGTAATTGGCCGGCAGGCGCGGAGCCTTCGAGACGATCAAGACCCACTCAGCCATGTTTTAGGTTACACCTGCGTGAATGATGTAACCGCGCGTGACCTGCAACGGAAGGATGTTCAGTTTACTCGCGGAAAATCTTTCGATACGTTCTGCCCGGTCGGTCCGTTCGTGGTTGACGGATTGGATCCGCTGAACCTTAGAGTTATCACCAGGGTGAACCGAACCGTCAAACAGAATGGCCGCACGGCTGACATGGCTTTTTCAGTTCCCTTCCTGATCAAATACATTGCTAACATCATGACACTTTATCCCGGCGATCTGATCGCGACAGGCACTCCGGCGGGAGTCTCTCGCATGAAGGATGGAGACATCGTCGAAGTCGAAATTGAAGGAATTGGAGTGTTGCGAAACAGGGTCTGCGGCCCTGAGAAGTGAAAAGTGAAGAGTGAAAAGTGAAGAGTAACAGTGGATTTGCAGTTTGAATCTCATTCACACCGCGGCGTTAGCCCGGTGATTTCCAGCGTGACAGACAAGGGAAACCGTTTGAAACGGTTTCCAATGCTCTTGGCTCCATTCTACCACCGCGCTAAAGCGGCGGTGTGAATGAGATTCAGTTCAAATTGCACGCAAAGGCTTTAATACTTTTCACTTTTCACGCTTCACTTTTACTAACCCCTGGAGGTCTTATGAAATTCTTTCTTGATACTGCCAACCTCGACGAAATACGCGAAGCAGCGGCTTTCGGGATCGCAGACGGAGTGACGACCAATCCGTCTCTGATCGCCAAAGAGGGCAATGTCGATTTCAAGCAACACATCGCGGCGATCTGCGAGATCGTTAGTGGTCCCGTCTCAGCTGAGTGCACCAGCGAAGACACTGAAGGAATGCTGCGAGAAGGTCACGAGTACTCGAAGATTGCGCCAAACGTTGTCATCAAGTGTCCACTTACCAGACCAGGCTTGAAGGCCACGCGCGCGCTGTCAAGCGAAGGGATTAAGGTCAACGTCACGCTTTGTTTCTCGGCCGCTCAGGCAATCATGGCCGCCAAGGCTGGCGCATCGTTCATCAGTCCCTTTCTTGGTCGCCTGGATGACATTGGCGAAAACGGCTTGCTGTTGTTGCAGGACATAATCGACGTCTATAGGAACTACGACTGGCCAACCGAAGTGCTGGCAGCGAGCATCCGCCACCCGATTCATGTGATTGAAGCGGCACGAATGGGCGCTGACATCGCGACGATGCCGTTTAAAGTAATCGATCAGTTGTTCAATCATCCGTTGACCGATAAGGGGCAGGCACAGTTCCTGGCAGACTGGCGCAAGAGCGGGCGGCAGTAAGATCATTTTCTGACGCTGTGGGTCCTCCGTGTTCTCTGTGCCTCTGTGGTTGTTTTTATGGCCCAGCGTCCACCAGAGAGGCACACAGAGGCACAGAGGCAGCACAGAGATTGGAACAAGCAACGAATGAAATTGAAGTCTGCGTTTACAAGTACGACGGCGTGCTTCATCGAACCTGGACCGCAGAGCTGGTTCGACACGACGGTCCGCTTATAGTTCTTGATGCAAAATTTTCCGACGAGATCAGTCACGATTTGTTGGGAACAATTGCGGTCGGTACGCATAGTCTCGAGTATTACTGGCTTGATCGTTGGTATAACATCTTTCGTTTCGCGCAGCCTGACGGTAAGCTGAGAAATTATTACTGCAATGTGAACAAGCCGCCTGAGTTTGACGGCGCCCGGTTGAGCTACGTGGACCTGGATCTGGACATACTGGTTGAGCCGGACTTTTCTTATCGCATTCTTGATACTGAAGATTTTGAAGTGAACGCGACGAGCTATGGCTACAGTCAGGAGATACAGACGAATGCGCATCACGCTATCGATCAGCTGGTAGCGATGATTGAGACGCGTGCGTTTCCTTTCACTGATGTGTAATCGTCAGTTTGCGACGGGATTAAATTATTCATGACTAAGCAACAACCAAAGCAATCAAAATCGAAACTGGAAATACTGAAGGAACGCTCCCAGAAGGCCGAAGCAGGCGGCGGGGTCGAGCGAGTCGAGAAGCAACATGCGGCGCACAAAATGACGGCGCGCGAACGGATCGATTTCCTGCTTGATGACGACAGCTTCGAAGAGTTTGACAAGCTTGTCGTTCATCGTTCGCAGGACTTCGGTCTCGACCAGCAGCTTTTTCCCGGCGACGGCGTGATAACCGGCTACGGATTGATCGATGGACGCCGCGTAGTTGTGTTCGCTCAGGACTTCACAGTCTTCGGCGGTTCCCTCTCTGAGACTCACGCGGAAAAAATTTGCAAAGTGTTGGACCTCGCCATGAAGGTCGGCGTTCCTGTGATTGGGTTGAATGATTCAGGCGGCGCCCGTATTCAGGAAGGCGTGGTGAGTTTGGGAGGGTACGCTGATATTTTTCTGCGCAACACGCTCGCCAGCGGAGTGGTTCCGCAAATCAGCTGCATCATGGGACCATGCGCCGGTGGTGCTGTGTATAGTCCGGCCATCACCGACTTCAACGTGATGGTCAAAGACACGTCTTACATGTTCATCACTGGTCCCGATGTGATTAAGACAGTGACTCACGCGGATGTTACCAAGGAAGAACTTGGAGGCGCCCTCACTCACAATCGCACCTCAGGTGTAGCCCACTTCGCGGCCGATTCCGATGAACATGCCCTGCGGATGGTGCGCGAGCTGCTCTCGTTTATTCCGTCGAACAACCTTGAAGACGCGCCGCGCGTTAATCCAACCGACACTCCCGATCGCGCCGATGTGAAACTCAATACTATGGTGCCTGAGGCTTCCAATCAGCCTTATGACATACGCGAAGTTATCAACGCCGTGGTAGACGACGGTTACTTCTTCGAAGTGCAGCAACTGCACGCGCAGAACATCTGCGTGGGATTCGCACGGCTGGACGGCCGGTCAGTCGGGATCGTAGCGAATCAACCAGCGTTTTTGGCCGGCGTTCTGGATATCGATGCGTCAGTAAAGGCCGCGCGTTTCGTCAGGTTCTGCGACTGTTTCAACATTCCACTGATCACCTTCGAAGATGTGCCGGGCTTTCTGCCGGGCGTTTCGCAGGAACACGGCGGCATCATTCGCCACGGCGCCAAATTGCTATACGCGTTTGCCGAGGCGACAGTGCCGAAGTTAACGGTGATAACTCGGAAAGCGTACGGCGGCGCCTACTGCGTGATGGCTTCGAAGCATATACGCACGGACATTAACTTCGCCTGGCCGAGTGCCGAGATTGCTGTAATGGGCGCTGAAGGAGCGGTGGGTGTTTTGTACCGCCGTGAAATTAACGAAGCTCAGGACAAAGAGGCGGCGCGACGTGCTCGCATACTTGAGCTGGAAGACAAGTTTGCCAATCCTTACGTTGCCGCCGAACGCGGCTTCATCGATGAAGTGATCGAGCCGGCGCAGACGAGGCCGAAACTGATCCGTGCGTTATCGCTGCTGGAAAACAAACGCGACAGCAACCCACCGAAGAAACACGGCAACATTCCGCTGTGAATCAAGCGGACGTTTAGAGGGCAAACTTGTCGGCCCGGCGTATTAGTTGACGAACGGAAGTCGTGCTGATTTGCAACTACTCCTCTCCGGTCCCTGCGCCGACGCGAAACGTATGACCGTCAGGGTGCCTAATGTGAAACTCACGCACTCCCCAGGATTCGTCAGTCGGCGGCCGCGTCACAATTATTCCCTGCTCCAGCGCGAGCTGATACGCCGCATCGACTTCCGCAGGCGACGCCAGGAACCAACTCATCCAAACCCCACCGGTATCATCGTCACGCACGTGGCGAGGCATCGGACCGCCACGAGAACCCTGTCCGTTCTCGCACAGGAATATTTCGCACTTTCCATTGCTCACGCCACCGAAGGTCGGTGGATCGCCCCAATCCCAGCCTTTCTTCCAGCCAAGTTTCTCAAACCAGGCGAAACTCTCATTAATGTTTGAAACATTGAGAATAGGTATTAAACATTCAAGCTTCATGCAGGCACCGTCCTCTGGCTATAAATCGTGTAGCCGTAAAAATCAATCAGCAGTTTACATGTGTTGCGCAGATTGAATAGAAGCAATGGCGACGTCAATGCACGGCATCGGAAACGTTATGCCTCCTTTGCCTTTGCTCGTCTGGCGCGATTCGCAGCGCGCTTCTTCTTCTTGTTGCTCCGAAGCCACTTCATCAATGACAAAACACTGCCGACAATGGCAATTACAACTAATGCATAGACGAAGTAATCCACCACGGGCGAATTAAGCAACTTAAGAACCTGTCTGCCGAAGTAGAGCGCCAGCAAAGCTTCAATGGTGAACCTAACTAGCCGTCCCGCTAATACGCCCCCATAAAGTTTCGTTCGCGAGCACTGCAGCGCGCTCGCACTCATTATCACCGGCGTAAATGGAAATGGCGGAGGCAGCAGGGTTGAGGTGAACACGACCCAGCCGACGCCCTTATCAAGTTTCGCTTTCATCTGCTTTACGCGTTTAGGCTTTACAAACCTTTCCAGTCCCTGGTCGCCTGCTCTACGCATCAGCAGGTCGACCATCAACACGCCGACCAGAGAGCCCAGCGCCGAAACCACGACGTAAAAAATCCAAACGGGTCCGCGACTGGAACTCACCAGAGCGATTAACAGGAAGTCGTTACTGAACGGCAGGAACAAGAATGATGAGTCCAGCGCGCCTAAAAGAAAGAGACCGATCCAGCCCAGGCGACGGAAGAAACTTACAATAGTGTACGCCCATGACGAGGCAAGCAGAATTGATCCGTAAAACCGCACGTGAAACTCCTCGATGAAACAGAGATTAGGCGAGGAGCATTCGAACATATTGAAGTGGGTTCGGAAAGGGTGTCAGTGGAGACGTGAGAAAAGCGTTACGAATCCGGCACGATCGCTTGTTGGACGCGCAGGCATCTTTACTGCCGCCTACTTGGTCGTGAACGCTGAGTGCAGACAGGATGTCTGCGCTCCCAGCCAGGCTCAGTTTTAATCAGGTGCGCCGCTTCTTCTTGCCACTGATCGTTTCCATCTTATTCGCAGCGCTTTTATCCGTAGCTCGATCAGATAACAGCGGCAGAGGATTCAACGCTTGGCCGGTCGCATATACACCGAAGTGCAGGTGTGGAGGAGTGCCCGCAGCATTGCCGGTTGTTCCGACGTAACCAAGCATGGTGTGGGTAGTTACGTGATCGCCTGCCGCGATGCGCGGAGCGTAAGAATCCAGGTGAGCATAATAATAAACCCTGCCACCTGCCCCTACTACAGAGACTGTTTGCCCACCTAATCTGTTCTCACCGACGTTCAAAATGTAGCCTTCAGTTGCTGAGAGAACCGGAGTACCGCGTGAAGCAAAAATATCCTGGCCTTCATGCCGGCGATAGCCATCACGTGCCGCATGCCAGGTGTCAGCTACCTGGTTTCTTGAGACGCCCTGAACCGGCATGGCGAGTGTTTGATCGGGTGGCGCTGCATAGAGCCGCGCCACATGAACGACCAGGAGGAGCTTGTCAGCAATCTTTCTTCCACCCAAGGAGACGGCGGACCAGTTAGCCAGAACGACAATTGCCAAAACACTGAATGAGATGGCGAGAAGTAATTTCTTCACGACGTTTAGATGCAGTGGACAATGGTGCCGTTGCGCGCCTTCCAGCGCGTTGACGGCACGTCACTGAATGCGGAGAAACCTACAAGCAGAACAAACGGTATGTAACCAGTGTCTCTCAAATCATTGACCCAATCGCTGCGGCTCCCGGTTCCGGTCTAAAGCACCCTGCGAAGTTTAGTCCTTCCGCGCGTAATAACCCTGGCGATAGAGCAGTTGTGTTTTGTTCTTGCGAAGCTCGGGGTTGATGACTTCGATTCTGATGCGCCGGTATGAACCATCGTGAGTTTTGTTTGTGGGTGAATAAGCAATCAGGTACTGGGAGCGCAACTCCTGGTCAATTTGCGAAAACGCAGACTGCAGTTCGCTTAATTGCGTGGGAAAGAAAGCCCGACCGCCTGTGCGATCAGAAACTTTTCTTAAGGCGCCCGAATCCAGTTTTCCATCGGGAAAACCGGCATCGCGAATGCCGATGGAATAGATGACCACGTCGGACTTCACTGCGAAATCAATAACGTCCTGCTTCTTGATCGTGCTGCTCGTATCGTCGCCATCCGAAAGCAAAACGATTGCGCGGCGGGTGCCTTCTGGAGTTTTCGCCAGCAGATCTTCGATCGTCATCCACATCGCATCCCAGATTCCGGTGTAGCCGCTCGGATCCTGATCTTTCGGGAGGGGATCATCACCATTCGCAAGCCGACGTTCATTCTCAGCCGACAACTCAATTTTTACCCGGTCTATTCCCTGATGAAGTTTCCGCAGATCATTCGTTGGCGGCTGCTCTATTTTCGGCACGCCGGTAAACGACACGACTGCGGCTCGGTCTTTCTCGGGGCGGACCACTGAATCAACAAACACTGTGGCCGCTGTTTTCTCCGAAGCCAGCACGCCCCTTTGCGATTCGCTTGTGTCAATTAGAATTGCCAACGAAAGCGGCCGCTCCGTTTCGCGTTCAAAGAGACTTGTCGCTTGCGGGGAGTCATTCTCAAAAATCTGGATATCTGAGGCGCGAAGCGAAGTTACGAAGTGACGTTCCTTGTCGACCGCAGTAAATAATGTGTTCACCAAATTCGTCTCCACACGTACTACTTCGGCTTCAGGATCAGCTGAAGTGTCTGGCGGCGGTGTCGGATTCGGACGCGGTGTCGATTGAACAGTGGTTTGACTTGATTGTGGTTGAGACCAGGCATTCGGCGAAAGCCCGAAGACATTCATCAGGGCAGCGATTACAAAGATGACTCCAGCTTTTGAAATTCTGAGTGGTCGCAACATCGCTTGATTATTATAAAACAGCTGCTGGCGGGTTCAGCTCTTTTGAGAAGCGCTGAACTGTATTAGCCGTCTTTGCGGATCGAAAGTAATCTTGAAGGGGTAGAGAACGTCGCGGCCGAGAATCACAGGGGCATCGTCGTCGACTCCAAAAAGAATATCGGTAGGAACGTGTCGCAGCACGAGGTCACCGATGCTGATCGTAGTCGGAGCAACTCGTCTCGAAGAAATGGAGCCGCCGCCAATGTCACGGTTTCCCTCGCTTTGTTGTCGTTCGCCACGTGGGCCCACAATCACGGCGCCACGCCCATTTACCGCCAGACCAAAACTTGAACCGGTATCGACCAGAGCTAAGCGTCCGTCCCCCAACCTGACAAAAGGTCGGTCGAGGTCACCGTTCTGCAACCATGGCACCGTTGCGCCTTCTCCGGATAAACGCGACGATTGGGTCGTGGTGGTGGTGGAAAGCAAAGGTTCGATGCGCCTGTTTGGCATATCAATCGAGTAACCAAACGGCGAGTAGACATCCGTAGGATCGAGAATTCCATCAACTCCGGAAGGCAGAAAAGGAACCACGAGCGCGGTCCTGGTCGAACGAATAATGTTGTTACGCTCGCCAAAGCCGATTTCGTCGATAACTGCCTCACGGCTAGACGTGGTGGTGACGCCGGATAAGCCTCCTAATTTCGTAGGCCGAACTTGCCTGATCGCCAGCTGTGATTCACTCGCGACCTTCTGCGTGATGAGGTTCATGCCGGCGCCCGTATCTACGGCGAAGAGATATGGGCCTTTGCCGTTAATCCAGGTGGCCAACAATAGTCCCCGATCCTTCTCAACGCGCAAGCGCGCGGGCAATGGCGGCGTGATCGAGCCCGGGGATCGCTGAGGAGCAGACCTTGAAATGAAACGGGCAGTCCCCTCGCTGGGAACTGCCCACGACATTGCTACCAAAGCGGCTAATGCGATGAAGAGCTTGGCTCTCATGCTCTTCGACACTCCAGCGGCTGGTTAGTAACGGCGATTGCGGTTACGCAGTTTGTAAGTGTACAGAGCAGAGCCGCCAGCGCCTGACAACGCGCCGATCGCAGCACCCTTCTTGCCACCAATCAGACCACCGATGATCGCACCACCGCCGGTGCCCATGGCCACCGTAAGTTTGTCACGATGTTTCTGCCAAAAGCTACGACCCTTGGGCTGTTGGTAATCATAATAGACGCGTCGCGAACTGGTTGAATTGCGCGCGTAACTTCGGCCGGCGTTTCGGTAAACGACCCGTGGCTGGCTCGACTGGTAAGCCAAGCTGTTAACGCCTGCCGCGCCAGACTCGCAGGCCTTAAAGCCATCCGCAAATCCTGCCTTGTATGCAGTTTGTTCTGTCGCGGAGCTGAACTCAGCTGGAACATATTGTCCATTTGCCGAGTTGGCCGCGTTTGCCTGGTATTGCCCGTATTGGGCATCAGTCGCCGGCGTAGTGGAAGTGGCGGTCTGCGCCTCAGCGGTTTGGTTTTTCGAGTGCATTACCAAGGCACCAACTGACCCGCCGATCAGAGCGGCAACCAAAGCAACCGGTAGCAATTTATTCGTTAATATCATTGTTATAGTCTCCTTACCTGAACGTGTTCGCAGCATTAGCTCTGCTCGTGATTCAGCAAGCTGCGTTCCTCGTCGTCCAGTGGTGTTGCGGTCGGGCTTATTTTAACAAGGATCTTGATTTAATTGATTGATTGGCGTGAATGCAAGAAGTTAACAACGGAAAACCAACATAGGATCAAGCACGACGCCAAATGGAATACCCGATATCGAACGCTGAACTACTCGATATCAGACGCGTGTCCGTAATAAAAAAAGGCCTGGGTAAACACCCAAGCCCTTTCTTCGTTCGCCTCTGTTTCTTATCCGGGAAACGGATTCACTAGGCCGCGCGCTGCAACGGTTGTTTGCTTTCCCGAAGTAGCTCCAGCGCTTTCTTCATCTGAAGATCCTCCGTCGGAGCCCTCGGAGTGGTCGGTTCCGGGGCTAGCTGCGGTTTCTCGCCCGGCTGAGTCTGCTTAACGGCCGGATCGTCATCATTTCCAGTTAGATCGTCCGGATCAATTGCGTCAGCCACTTCCGGCCGCTTTACTTCGACTGACGGCGTCACACCCGAGTGACTGCGATCTTCACCCAGAAATGGTTTGCCGCTGGCGGACGCCCACTTAATGGTTGTTAGCAGCAAGCCGTCGCCACCGCGCAAAGTAAAGAGCTGTTGCTCAGCACCCGCCCCGAAGCTTTTTTCGCCAACGACCTGCCCTCGATTACGCTCGAGAAGTGCGGAAGCGACCACTTCAGCGGCGCCGGCAGTACCCGCATCGATCAGAGCTATAACCTGGCCCGCGAAAATCGCAGCCTTCGGCTCAGCGGTAAATGTCTTCAGTGTCTTGCCTTCTCGACCGGAGGTTTGAGCGATAGTTCCGTCTTTAATGAATAGATTTGCCACCGCCACGGCTTCGTCTATCGATCCACCGGCAGTACCTCGCAAATCAACCACCATTTTTTGTGCGCCTTGCTTTATCAAGTCCTGAAGCCGCGCGCGGGCGTCGGCTGCCTCTCCCTGGGCAAAGCTATTAACTCGCAAGACCCCGATGCGACCGGGTTCCATCCTTGCCTCAGCCGCGGGAGCGCGAAATGCACCTCGCTTTACCGCCAGCGTCAGCGGGCGAGTGTTCGCACGCAGTATGCGCAACTTCACTTCGGAACCAGCAGCACCGTTCAAGAGTTGCTTCGCGTCATACAGCGAAATGTCTCGAGTGGCCTTGCCATCTATGTATTCAATAATGTCGCCGGCGCGGACTCCAGCCTGGTCTGCCGGTGAGCCTTTCATCGGAGCTATCACATATAAATAGGACGCAACCTGGGAAAGTTCCGCGCCAATTCCGACTTGATCATTCCTGGTCGCGCGGCCAAATTCGCGAACCTGATCCGGTGTCAGATAAGTGGAGTAGGGGTCGAGCCCGTAAGCCAAACCTCGCAGTGCTCCAGCTCGAACCTTCTCCATGTTCGGTTCATCTACATAATCGTTCTGGATGTGCTGCAGAACGCTTTCAAAAATGCGTAGCTGCGCATTGGGATCGTTCGCGGGCTGCTGTGCGCGCGTCGAAATCCAGCCGCCAACAACGGTATAAAGAGCCAGCGTAGCTGACCCAAGAATGAGTGCGAACTTGGTGCGGAATGACATTATTAACCTCGTGCGTGCGTTAGAACTCGACTTAAAAGTCGCCTGCGAACATGCGCTTTTACTTCGCCAGTCGTATCATACAGGCGGCTACTGAAGCGTGCAACTCAACTTTATTCGACATTTGCTGAAGGTTTTCGTGATTTCAAAGCCCCGGCTGAACGATCATTAATGGAACCGGGCCAACTATGGAAAGAGCGGACAAAAAAACTGCGACCTGTGCGCCCCGCGCTCCCGTGTTGGCAATTGACCTGGGGAAGAAGCGCGTCGGAGTCGCAATTTCGGACGCGTTGTCAATTTCAATAACCCCGCTGACGGCGCTTCGTCGAACAAGCTGGAAACAAATGCTTCGGAGCGTGGACGAATTAGTTCGTCGCTTTGACGCTCAAACGGTAGTAATTGGTTTCCCGCTCCGTCTAAATGGTTCCGCGGGAGATGCGGCACTAGAAGCGCGCGCGATCGCTATGAAGTTTGCGCTTTCGTTAAGTGTTCCCGTTTATCTGCAGGACGAACGATTAAGCTCGGTTGAAGCGGAACAGAATCTTCGCGCGGACGGCCACAAGCCGGGCAGCATTTCGGATTTGGTGGACAGCGAATCGGCTGCTGTTATTCTTCGGGACTTCCTCGGAAGCAGACAGGACAGAGTTCAGGTCCTGGCTCCAGAGCAAACCTCTTAGTCTTCATCGCCCTCTAAACGAATCGGTATGAAACGAATCCTTCTCTCCCTTTCCCTGCTTGTATTGGTAACGGCGAGCGCGTCTGCAATTTGGGTTTATCGCGATCTGCATACACCGATTCAGCACACAAAACACGGACAGTACGTGGAAATCCCTCGCGGTTCTTCTCCTGCCATGGTTATCAGCAAGCTGGCCGATGAAGGAATCATCAAGCATAAGTGGCCGTTAACGTTTTACCTTAAATTTACTACAGGAGGTTCTCAGATCAAGGCCGGCGAGTACGACTTCCCTTCACCCATTTCACCGCTTGCAGTGTTTGCCAGACTTCGCGAGGGTGAGCAGCGTCTGCTTCGAATGACGGTGGTCGAAGGCTGGACGCGTTGGGACATTTCAAACGCAATGTATCGTATTCCCGAGTTGCGATTAAGCGAACCCAATTCCGCACTTGAATTGATGGATAATGTGAGCCTCATTAGCGATTTGGATCCAAAGGCCAAAAATCTTGAAGGCTACCTTTTCCCTGACACCTACGACTTTCCTCCGGACACGAAGCCTGCGGCCCTAATTGCGATCATGGTCAAGCGCTTTCGCAAGGAGTGGAAACCCGAATGGTTTGAACGCGCGCGCCTTCGCCATTTATCGCCGCGCGAAGTTGTGACCGTAGCATCCCTCATAGAAACGGAAGCCAAGCTCAGCGAGGATCGCCCGCTGATCGCGTCGGTGATTTACAACCGTCTAAGTAGAGACATGGCGCTGGCGGTAGATTCGACGATCATTTATGCCTCAAAGCTCGACGGAAAGTGGCGGAATGATGGCAAAGTCTACAAGAGCGACGTCGAACGACGCTCGCCCTATAACACTCGTTTGCATGCGGGATTGCCGCCTGGGCCAGTTGCCTCGCCTGGGAGAAGTTCACTCGAAGCCGCGCTCAATCCCGCGCAGACGGACTACCTTTATTATGTTCGTGAGCCTGCGAGAGACGATGGGAAACATAATTTCTACGCCAACTCAAACGATTTTGAGGGCGGAGTAAGAGCGCTGCGAATGTGGGAACAGCAAAGGGATGCAGCGCTTCGCAATCAATAATGCAGGTAGCGCAAACTGTAAGGTGCGTTCGTTCCCGAATGCCACAGTCAGCGCTTCGAGCATGCGCCCGGGCAAACTAATCGTTTGCGTTAGAGTTTCGCCAAGAAGAAAAGTGCGGTCGTCCTTGAAATTGAGGGGTCGTTAATCTATTCTCGTTTTACGAGTCCCCTGACGTTCCGGCAATCGGGTTTCGATTCACAAAAGGTGTTTTTATGACTAAGTTCGCAAGCCTATTCTTCATGATTCTGTTGTGCACTACTTCAGCATTGTCGCAGGGCAAAGGAGTAGATAAGACTGCCGCAAGCGTTCGCGATAGTGGGGCGAACGGCAGTAACAGTGTGAAGACTGATACCGGCGCAGGCAGAGGCATCGATTTTGGCAAGGGCCGCACTCCTGAGATACCACCGATACCAAATCCCTATCGATTCTCCGCGCGCCGCGACGCGATACTCAATGCTGTCGCCGAAGTGATGCAGGATCGGAAATTGATCGTGGACGAAGCAGCATCAAAACCCAGCGAGGGAATAGTCGTGAGCCAGCCGTACACGTTCATCAAAGGTGCCGTGGTCACTCAGGCAGAATTAGGGCGCTATGCAGACGTGGCCACATCTGCGGCGCGTGGCTGGACACGCGGACGTTACACCATAACTGTCGAGGTCCAACCTATTGATGGTAACAGCGCCAATGTGTCAGTTAACGCAAAAATCGAGGGCCGGACTGATGGAGCAACGGGCGCCGAGTGGACCACGCTGCAGACGTCGGGCGTGGTTGAGGAAGAATTTCTTTCGGCGCTCATCACCAAGATCACTGGCACGCCACCGCCGGGCCGCGTCGAATAAGCTGCTTGTTAAGGTAATACTTCAGTTCGACTAACTCACGAATGCTTGAATCGCCACAAGACGAGTTGTTTGTAGAGCCGAAGCGCTCCGTAATGCCGATGGTCCTCGCGGGCATCTCTGCGCTTTTGATTACGGCGTTGCTGCTTGCGGGCTACACGCTTCTGCGTAAGCGACACGCTGAAGATGCCGGTTTCACGTCACCGTCAAACGCGGCGCAATCCGTGGAGCGGAAACAGCCTCCTAAGGCATTGATAATTGTTGACGAGGCGCTGCTCAAAGCGGGTAAGACGACAATTGGAGGCGTAGTTAAAAACATTTCAGCCGAGAGATTGGAAGGATTGTCGGTTGAACTCGAGTTGAAGCGCCGTAAAGACGCGATGACGGAGACGCAACTAGTTCCGCTGGTTCCTGCTCTACTCGAGCCGCAGCAAGAGGGTCGCTACTCGTTGCAATTGAAGGCGCAGGATTACAGCTCCGCTCGGCTCGCTGGTTTGAAATCAGGTCCGGCACTCGCAGCTCTGCCCTATACGACCGCACCGGGCCAGAAGCGTCCGCCTGAACGACTTGAACCAAAAACAATAATAGTTGGCAGGCCGGCGTCCAAGGGAGGAGAATTTCTTAATTCACCCGACAAGCCTGTTCGCGTTCCTTGAGGTGTTACTTCAGGGCGAGGCCAGGTTCAGGTTTTACTAATTCTCATGTGGACGTTTCGTTTTGGCAAACTTAGGTCGATTGAGATACCGGGTTCAAGTTATCGATTAGACGTCGGCATGGCGACTTTAGTTAAGGTATTTCGTCAGGCGAACTCGAGAAATCAGGATTGTTGATGAGTAACGAGCCGTTAGTGCAACCCACCGGTAGTCGGTCTCGTCCAAAGTTAAGTCGATTTCAGTTGCAGGTAGATCGGGGAATGATCACTCAAGGTGTGTTACAGCTGACTAAGTCTTTTACCAAAGCTCTCGTAGTTTTCGCGATACTTGGTGCTCCCTTCACTATCTCGATTGCCGCGCAGAACTCCCAAATACACGCCCCTTCGGTCGACAATCAAAGACGAGAGAGAGATGACCCACTCGAAACGATGGAAGCAGAGATGCTGGCAAAGCGAGCTATCAAGGAGGAGGAAAAGCAATACCGGGAAAATCTCGAACGAGCTCGTGACCTCTGTGCCCTGGGGACGACCATAGTCAGTTCGTTTAAGAAGAAAAACTGGCTGGATGAAGGCGACTTGAAAAAACTTGAAAAGGTGGAGAAGCTGGCGAAAGGCATTCGACGTGCTGCCGGCGGTTCCGAGGATGAGGTTGAGATGGAGAACCCTCCGCGCGATATCGCATCCGCCATGGAGATGTTAGAGACGCTAAGCCAGTCGTTAAAGGCGAACGTGGAGAAAACGCCTAAACATGTGATCTCCGCAGCGGTAATAGACAAAGCTAATGTTTTACTTGAGCTCATTAGGATTCTGCGCACTCTGCCTTCCGCCCTGCCCTCCAAAGCATGACAAACGTGGCTAATCGTCGTATCTACTCTCGAATATGTCGGCCGGCAATAGCGCTGTCTTGTCTCGCAATCATCGTCTTCCCCTCTGGGTGCGCTCGGGTATCCGCGCAAGATGACGACGTGGTTCGCGTAAATACGGACCTGGTCGTGTTGAACGTCACAGTCACTAACAAAGCGGGAGAATATGTGCCCGGTCTTCGACGTTCGGACTTCACAGTGTTCGAGGACGGCAAACAGGTCTCTCCGGAAATGATTTCAGGTTTCAGCCTACACGAATCGCCGTTCGCTTCGGTGGTGCTGCTTGATACCTCCGGAAGCATGGAGAGCCGTCTCACTCTCGCTCGCTCGGCGGCGATTCGGTTCCTCGACAGACTGCGGGAAGAGGATGTTGCCGCGGTATACCGCTTCGATTCAAAGGTGGAACAAATTCAGGAATTCTCTACGGGACGCGATCTTGCGCCGCTCGCCTACGGAGTCACAGCCAAGGGGTTGACTAAACTAAATGACGCAATCGTTGATGCGGCCCGAGCGTTAGCCACGCGCCAGGAAAAGCGAAAAGCAATAATCGTCTTGTCTGATGGGTTGGATACTTTTAGTAAAGCATCCTCGGACAAAGCAGTTGAAAGTGCGCTCGCGGTCAACGCGAGCATTTATGCTGTCGACATGTCCGCTTCGGAAGGAAACGCCATGCGCAACAACCAGAGCGCCGCTGCGCTAAAAGGCTTCGCTGAAAAGAGTGGCGGCCGATTCGTAGCTACGCCGGGAGGCCCCGCGCTGCGCGAGGCTTTTGCAAATATTGCAGATGAACTAGGACATCAGTATACGCTGGCTTATCGCCCACTCAATCAGACGCGCGACGGAAAGTGGCACAAGTTGGAGGTAAAGATTTCGCGTCCTGATTTGTTGGTGAGGACCCGAAAGGCTTATCGCGCACCGAAGCGATGAATTCACGGTTCTGTTTAGCCAGGGCACTTGTGCCCCAACGCCGGCGGACAAGTCCGCTTTATAAACATTACACAGTGCCCTAGCTGCGGCTGATCTTGTTCAACGACTTCTCTCGATGTCTTTCCAACGCCAGTTCAATTAACACATTAAGCATTTCGGTGTAACTCAAACCTGAAGCCGTCCACATCTTGGGATAACCGGAAACCTCAGTCAGTCCTGGCATTGTGTTAAGTTCATTTATCAGCAGTTCATTCGAGTGTCGTCTGAGAAAAAAGTCTACCCGGGCCAGCCCGGCTCCATCGATTGACTGGAATGCGGTAAGCGCCAGCTTTTGAATTTTTGTGGCTAGCGATTTGGAAATTGGAGCAGGCACCACGAACTCAACGTGCCCGGTTTGGGTGTACTTCTCGGTATAGTCGAGAAACCCGGCGGAGTTGTCATGGATCACATATTCACCGGGAAGGCTTGCCCTCGGTTCATCATTGCCGATAACGGCACACTCGATTTCTCTCGCGTCCACTGCCTCTTCAACCACTATTTTGCGATCGTACTGAGCAGCGAGGTTCACCGCGCGTTCCAGTGATTCTTTATCATCGGCTCGCGACACACCGACCGAGGAGCCGAGATTTGCCGGCTTAACAAAACACGGCAAGCCGATCTTGCGTTTGATAGTTCCAACAATCCCGTTGCGATCCTTCTGCCATTGCGAACGCAAAAACCAGACATATTTGCACATCGGCAGCCCGGCTTGAAGAAACAACAACTTCATCGCCACCTTATCCATCCCACAGGCGGAAGCGAGTACACCACAGCCTACGTAGGGAATGTTTGCCATCTCAAGCAGACCCTGGAGCGTTCCGTCTTCGCCAAATGGACCATGAAGCACAGGAAAAACGACATCCAGTTTTTGCGAAGAGACGGGTCCGCCATTGCGGTCAAACGATAGCAATCCTGTATGAGAAGGATCGCCAAGAATGGTCACAGCCTCTCGAACGTCTGAAGCCAGCGTTCCCGGGAGTGCTGATTGCGCAGTAGGTGGCAGGAGACGAAACGCATCCGAAGGCGAGAGCCACTTCCCTTCCCGAGAAATGGCGACCGGAACAACGTCATACTTGGTTCGATCAATCGATTCGATCACCGAAGCCGCCGAGCGTATCGACACTTCATGTTCACCCGACCGCCCGCCAAAAATTACTCCTACCCGGAGTTTTTTCGCCAAACTAAATACTCCTGTTGCGTTTAGAGGATTGTCTTCCCCAGAGCCGATAAGATTAACTCAACACCCAGTTCGGCCGTTTTGTTATTCACATCGAGCGCCGTGTTTATTTCGACTACTTCGAGCGAGCGCATACCGCCGGCGTCTGAAATTTTCTCCATAGCCAAATGCGCTTCGCGATACGTTAGACCACCGCGCACGAGGGTCCCGGAACCAGGAGCGTCGCCAGGATCAAGCGCATCCACGTCGAATGTCACAGCATAACCGCCGCTGGCCCGCGACGCGATCGCCAGGGCTTCGTCCATGCAAACGCTCATGCCACGTTCATCAATTTCTCGCATGGTGATAAAACGAATTCCAAGTTTGCGTACGAGCTCGCGCTCGCCGCTGTCGATATCACGTGCGCCCATGTGTACGCACAATGCAGGCTCAAGCTTGGGGGTAAAACCGGCAATATTCGTAAGTTTGGACGCGCCATAGCCCAGCAAGACCGCCAGCGGCATTCCATGTATGTTCCCCGAAGGCGAACTCTCCGGAGTGTTCATGTCTGCGTGTGCGTCAAACCAAATCAGCCCTGGCTTCTCATCATGCTTGCGACAATAGGACGCCACACCGGAAATCGATCCAATTGCGATTGAATGATCGCCGCCGAGGACCAAAGGCAACTCGCCTGCATTCAAAACGTCCTCAACCTTTTCCGCAAGGTCTTCGCAGGCGGCGCCGATCTGCTCCAGGTATTTCAATTTATCCGCAGCGTCTGGCTGGCTCTGCGCCTCCTCAACCTGCAAGTCGCCGAGATCGCGGACCTTGTATCCAAGTTGCGCAATCCGCCGGTTAAGACGCGCGACGCGAAGTGCTGCCGGGCCTAGTTCAACTCCGGCCATGCTCGCGCCATACGCCAGCGGCACGCCAATGATACCCACCGCCTGTTTGCCGTTGGAGTCCAACAGACTCTTATCCAGAATGTTGTCCGCAACCAAAGTGTCCGACATAAAAGTTCTTTAGCCGCCAAGATTGATGTTGAAGCCGCTGCCGCCCCCACCCTGCGTCGGGAAGAAAGGCTTCAGCAATCCAGCAAGCGCTGCCAGGTTTCGTGTTTGAATCAAGATTTCGCCGGGTCCGCTAAATTCCGCAACGATTCCTTCGCCGCTCATCATGCTGCGGATAAAGCCTGCGGCTGCTTTGCGCAGGGTATATTGCGTTGTGCCTTCCCACGCCACCAGGTGACCAGTATCAACTACGTAGCGCTCGCCGGGCTGTAGTGTTTTCCGATGAATCGCGCCGAAAGAGGAAACGAGCAACAAGCCACGACCCTGGACCATCAGCACAAACAAACCCTCGCCGCCGAAAAATGATTTCGCACCACCCCACTTTGTATCCACAGTTAAAGTCGCGTCACCAGCAAGATATGAACTCGATTGCACAAAGAACGTCTGGTTGTTCAGCTCGATCGCCGCGATATCTCCGGGAGCACCTGGTGCAAAGGTGACTTCGCCGGGGCCTCCGCGCGCGGTGAAAGTCGAAACAAATGCGGACTCACCGCCGGCAGCTCTTTTGATGGCACCAAACAATCCACCCTTCATCTGCGATTGCAACTCGACGTTGGCGGACATCGAAACCATTGCGCCGGCTTCCGCCTGAATCGACTGTTCAGCCTGCAGTTTGATCACCGCAAGCGAGAATGCAGGCTGGTGGAGCACTTCATATTGGTAGCCGCCACCCTGCCCTCTCGAATCTTCGTCGATGTGAATGCCACGTGATGGGGCCGGCTGAGCAAAGCCGGCCGGTTGTCCGCCTGACACCGGCGCGGTGTTAGCCGGTTGCAAACTGTAACCACATCCGCCACAAAACGAAGCTCCCTGAAGCAATTGTGCACCGCACTTCGGACAGTTCATACAGTCACTCCTTGAGACTTATCACTAATAATAGCGACAGCTTGTTCTGGTGTCTCCGCAAAGTCCAGCGCCGCAACGTCCTCATCGGTAACGGCCAAATACTTTTGCCACTCGCGCACGATCGGCGGCCAACAGTCGCCCAATAAAACCAGCGGCCGAGGTCCGATAACACGCGTTTGAATCTTGTTCCACACCAGCGACAACTCGGTGACCGTGCCCATTCCGCCGCGAACTGCAATAAAGCCCACGGACCGTGTGATCAGCCGTTGCAGTCGTTCATAAAAATGTGGCGTGGCAACTTTATCGGTGAGATAGCGATTGGGCTCGGCCTTGAACTGATTCATGACGATGCCAAGCACGCGACCGCCGCGCTCATGCGCGCCGCGACTTGCCGCTTCCATCACACCCAGGTAGCCGCCGGTGCAGATGGTGAAGCCGCCGTCGGCAAGCAGTTGGCCAACACGCCGCGCCTGTTGATATTCAGGATCAAGTTCACCACACTTGGCGCCGCCGAAAATTGTGACAATCCGTTCGGGCACTTCGCTAGTCATAATCTCGCCGGCCTTTTCTTGTCGCTCAGTCACTGATTAAGCTTCTCCGCTCACCATCAGCGATCCGCACTCTTTATACTTCACGTAGTCTTCGCGCGTCTGGAAAGAACCGCCATTGTACTCAGCAGGTATGGGCTTGGAGTCGTAGAGCCTGCGATCAGAGACGTTAACAAAGCCGGCGCTTTCAAACAGCGAGACGTACTGCGCGCTACTCAAAAGCTGAACGGGAACTTTCAGCTGATCGATCCACTGGTGAGATGGCGGGTTCTCCTGATACAAGTCAACGACAGTAACAAACTGCCCGCCAGTCTGAAGCACACGCTTGATCTCGCGCAACGCAGCGACGATATCGCCGTAGTAATAGAGCGATTCCATTGAAAAGGCGCGAGTGAACTCCTCGTTCTTGAAGGGAAGCTTTTCAGCGGAGCCAACATAAAACTCGACGTTGGGAAACGAGTTCGATGTTTCCTGGGCGAGCTTGATCATCTCATCGGATATGTCGATGCCCACAACGCGACCGTTGCACGCCTTTTCCGCCATGAGCCGCGTTGCCCATCCGGATCCACAGCCGACGTCAAGCACTTGTGAAGTGGATGAAATTGTCATCAGGTCAATTGCTTGTTCACCAATTGGACGATGCCCCTTCTCCATGCCCGCGCCACGCCCGGCCCTGGCCCAGTCGTTAAACTCTAATCGCAATCGCTCGTCCATAGTTTTGGAGTGCGCTGACCTGTCAGCGCTTTGGTCGGTCGCGACCTGTCGCGGCCGGATTCGGTCGGGGACAACTTAAGAGCTAGCGCGTCAAGCCGCCGCAGACGAAAGGCGCTGACAGGTCAGCGTCCTCCACAACTACGGGCGTAGCCGGTAAAGCATGCGTGGGAATGGAATCGTCTCGCGAACGTGCTCAATGCCACACATCCACGCAGTGCAACGTTCAATGCCCATGCCGAATCCAGCGTGAGGGACGCTACCGTAGCGGCGCAAGTCCAGATACCACTCGAACGCCTCCTTTGGCAGTTCATGCAAGGCGATCTGTTGCTGGAGAAACTCCAGGGAAGTAGCGCGTTCTCCGCCACCGATGACCTCGCCATAGCCTTCAGGTGCGAGCACGTCAACGCCCAGCGCCAGTTCGTTTCTTTCCGGATCGCGCGCCATGTAAAAAGCCTTCACTTCCGCGGGATAATGATGAACCATGAGCGGCTTGTCGTAGTTTGCCGAAAGATAAGATTCATCTGGCGCGCCGAAATCTCCGCCCCATTCAAACCGGGACTCGAGCACGCCCTTGGCATGGCCTTCCTGCAACAACTTCACCGCATCGTCGTAATGCATACGTGGAAATGGCGGCAAGATCGCTTCCAGTTTTCCTTTGTCCCTTTCGAGTATCTTCAACTCATCGCCGCGACTCTCCAGCACACGCGCGGCGATATACGAAAGCATCCGCTCGGCCAACGTCATCACGTCATCGAGCTTTGCAAAGGCCATCTCCGGCTCAACCATCCAAAACTCAGTCAGGTGCCGGCGCGTCTTCGATTTCTCTGCGCGAAAAGTCGGACCGAAACAATAGGCTTTGCCAAAAGCGGCGGCCGTGGCTTCGTTGTAAAGTTGTCCTGACTGCGTGAGATAAGCTTTCTCACCATCAAAATAGTCTACTTCAAAAAGTGTGGTGGTTCCTTCACACGCTGCCGGTGTGAATATTGGCGCATCCGCCAGCGTAAAGCCGTCATTGTCGAGGAAGTCGCGAACCGCCTTCACCACCGTGTGACGAACTTTAAGAATGGCATGCTGCCGTCGCGAACGAAGCCAAAGATGGCGATGATCCATCAGAAACTCAGTGCCATGCTCCTTGGGCGTGATGGGATAATCGTGAACTTCGTCAAACACCTCGGCGTGTAGCAGATCAATCTCATAACCGCCGGGCGCGCGGCTGTCTTCTCTCACAGTGCCTCGAATCGAGAGCGCCGACTCCTGGCCCAGACCCTTAAGCGCATCCCAGACTTCGGGCGCTAACGAACTCTTCAGCGCCACGCATTGCACTACGCCGGTGCCGTCGCGCAACTGCGGAAAAAGAATCTTGCCGCTCGAGCGCAGGTTGTAGAGCCAGCCGTTAATCGTCACTTCGTGACCGACGTGTTCTGCGAGTTTGTTAATCGCCGCCAGCGGCGGACTTGTTGTTTGTACGGATTGTGATTCGCTAATCATTTATTGTTCTACCGGTAATGCAAACTGACAGTTTGCTTTACGCCTGCAGTTAATTGGCATTGATTCGTTCTCGCAACATGCGACGCAATGCTGGAAATCGATCCAGCCACTCTGCCGCCTGCAACACAATGCACAAAGTGGGATGAATGAAATGTTCATAAGCACTTCCGCGGCCGCAAACGGCAGTTTGATACGAAAAAGTTCCGGTCGCCTTGAGGCCGCGCTGTATGGTCATGAGCCGAAACTCCTTGGCAACTTCATCGGGGTCCAGGGCCGGCAGGCCGAGCAGTCGCCGCTCTTCCAACAGAAACAGACGGTAGGCCCGGAGCTCAGCAAGTGAAGGAGGCTCGAGACGTCGATCGAGCAGGAATGAGACGAGATCGTAGGTGACCGGGCCCATGCGCGCATCCTGATGATCCACAACGCGCAGGTCCCCTTCCGCATCCACCATTAGATTTGCCGCGTGGAAATCGCGATGACACAAAACCCGGGGACGAGCTGCCAATTCGGCGGCTACGTCGTTGAGCTCGGCTTTGAGTTCGGCGGCCTCAGCGTGACGGAGTGTCTCAAGTCTTAGAGTTCCAAAATAATGCTCCAGAAAAAAATCCAGTTCCCATGACAGCTTTGCTTCATCGAACGCCAGACGACTGGCGATGGAGTGTTTTTCAAAAGCTGCGTCCGTAGCTTTCTGAATTTGCGCGATGAGGTTGACTGCCCGCTCCTTATATTCATCACACTCGTCCTTCGGCGAGGCATCGTAAACGCGGAATAACTGCCGGTCGCCGAGATCTTCCTGCACGATCAATCCATTGGGACCATCAACCGCATAAATTTCGGGTACCGGGATCGCGTTGTCCAGAAACAAGCGCGTTACATCGAGGTACGGATGGAAGTCGGGATCGAACGGCTCCGGATAAACAGCCGCAACTGCGCTTCCATTTTTCCAGGGGACGCGAAAGTAGTTGCGTGTGGACGCGTCAGGAGTCAGTGGGACAACTGCGCTATCGTTTTTTCCGTGGCCTTCCAGAAACTTTGAAAGCCGCTCCGGTGCCGAGAGGTCAAAAGCGCTGCTAGTCACCTGTTTTGCTGAACTCATTCGGGAAGACAGTGGGTATTCAAGTCCTTAAAAGGGGCGGAACTCCGGATCAAATTCGCCATTCGGGCTTTTGTGTGAGGCTGGATTGTATCACTCGGCGAGAGGCACGACAAAATTGCTGCCGCTGATGTATCCCGAGAGAGCTTTTGGTGGCGGCGACTTCCCTTGTACCAGATCTGCGCAAACAACTGCGGCATTCTCAACCACCTCCCCGGCGGCGATATGGACATTGTCGCCTAATATGGCACGCTTAACCCGCGCACCAGTTTCCACAACGACACGATCCCAGAGCACCGAATCGGCGATCTCAGCATCCGGTGATATTTCACATTCAGCACCGGCTGAGAGCGTTTCGCCACGCTCATAGAGAAGCAGAAGACTGATGTCGAGATAGCGTTGAATGGTCGAGAGCTCCAACCAGCGGCCAGCGGCGACATGAGCGGCCACACGTTCACCGTTAAGCATAGCCTGGGGATAAACCTCAGTGGTGGAATGTGAAAACACTCCGCGCGGGATGTAATTGAAGATTTCCGGTTCGAGAATTTGAATGCCGGTAAACATCAGCGGAGGATCGCAGTCAGCGAAATTCTCTCGCGCGGGCATACCGCCGAAGCCGCGCAGGAACCCGTCTGCCGTCTTGACCTCTGAAAATTTCTCGCATGCGGTGTTCGGCAACAGCACCAGGGTGGCAATTGCGTTCGTGCGCCGGTGAGTTTCCAGTGCGGCATTCAGATCGATGTCGGTAATAATTTTGCCGTTGATTACGATGAAAGTTTCACCCTCAAGCAGCGCGCGTGCATTGTCTATTGCTCCGCTTGTTCCCAGGATAGTAGGCTCTTCGACATATTGAAGGTGCACTCCAAATTCCTTGCCGTCGCCCAGGGCGCGCATCACCGACTCTGGCCGATGATGAAGGTTGACAACGATTTCGTCACAACCGTAACGAGCCAGATATTC
>DASZDU010000414.1:0-17898 GCA_035941655.1 Pyrinomonadaceae bacterium
CGGTCTTGAGCTCGAAGTTCTGGAAGCAGACGAACGGCGCATCGGCAGATTACGCGTGAAAAGAGCGGCCAGCGATAACGGAAGCGAAACAACCTAAACACCTGGTTCAGGCGGCTTGTTTTGCCGCCCTTCTCTGTGCAAGCTTTGTGTTCTCTGTATCTCTGTGGCGGATATGCGCTCAGGGATCACCACTGAGTCACAGAGAACCCAGAGGTCGCACGGAGAAAGACAAAAACACAAAGCGCAATGGCAAAACGAACCAGCAAGTTTTTAAAGGGAAGAAGAATTGATCCGGCCCCGATAACTCCAACTACAACCGTGGCGGAGTTGGTCGATGGCGCGTTTATCGCTTACAACGGCGCGCGGTTGCGCGAGGCCTGCCAACTGTTCACGCAGAAGATGCTCGAGCCCGAGGTGACGATTGGCATGTCGATCACCGGCGCGCTCACGCCGGCTGGCCTGGGAATGTCGGCGCTGATCCCGCTCATCAAAGCCGGCTTTGTGGATTGGATTATTTCAACGGGCGCCAATCTATATCACGACACACACTTCGGCATTGGCCTGGTAATGCGCGAGGGGCGCGCAGATATTTCGGACATAGTGTTGCGCGAGGAAGAAGTAGTTCGCATCTATGACATCTTCTTCGATTACTCTGTGCTCCTGGACACCGACGCTTTTTTTCGCACGATCATAGCCGGGAAAGAGTTTCAGAAGACGATGTCCACGGCTGAGTTTCATTACCTCGCTGGGCGCTATGTGCATGAGCGTGAGCGGGCGCTTGGTCTGAAAGACAAATCGTTGTTGGCGGTTGCTTACGAGTACGCGGTGCCGATTTACACCTCGTCGCCCGGCGATTCTTCTATCGGGATGAATGTCGCCGCCAAGGCGTTGCAGGGAAACAAACTCGCTTTTGATCCATCTTTGGATGTGAATGAGACTGCCGCCATCGTGCTGGCAGCTAAACGAAACGCCGCGACAGGAAAAGCGAGCCGGGGCAAGAACGCCGCTGCGAAGCCAGCCGGTCGCTCAGCGTGTTTTATCCTGGGCGGTGGTTCGCCGAAAAACTTTCTGTTGCAAACCGAACCGCAGATTCAGGAAGTGTTGGGTATCGATGAACGCGGGCATGACTATTTTCTGCAAGTCACTGACGCGCGTCCTGACACTGGCGGTTTGTCTGGCGCGACCCCCGGCGAGGCTGTTTCGTGGGGCAAAGTAGATCCGGAACGCTTGCCTGATGCAGTCGTTTGTTATGTCGACTCCACGGTAGCGCTGCCGATTATTACGGCTTATGCTTTGGCTAAGCATGAACCGCGCGAGCCAAAGCGACTCTACGATCGACGCGACGAATTCATGAAACTGCTTCGCGCTGAATACAAGAAGTCGAAGCGACGGTGAAAAAACAAATTCCGAACCGGGAGCTGTAGCGACCGGTTCTCGGTTAACCCTTAGTTTGTGTTGGTTGAAAGCAGACCGGTCGCTACAGCTCCCGGTTCGGAATTTGTCTTCGGTCGCGACAGCTCGCGACCGACTTAAAGCGCTGACCGGGTCAGCGCACTCCAAAGGTGAACATGGCTCTAACGCCGGCTACGACGTACAAAGCGCTGAAATATGACTGCGACAAATGCGTCGCGTATTGTTGTTCCATTTATGACCGCGTTCAGGTGACGCCGCGTGACATTCGGAGACTGGCGGCGCATTTTCGCGTGACACCGGAAATTGCTACGCAACGGTTTACCAAAGTATTTGCTAAGGAGCGGATACTCCGGCGCAAAGCAGATCGGTTGTTTGGTCAGGCCTGCATGTTTCTGAATCAGGACACGCGCAAGTGCACCATCTATGACGCACGGCCGCTCGTCTGTCGCGAGTTTCCCAGGACTCCGCGTTGCGCATATTACGATCTGCTGGAATTCGAACGCGAGCAACAAAACGATCCCGAGGTGATTCCGCTGGTGAAGATCACGTTCAAGTAGGACAACATTTCAATTATGCAAACATTATTATCAAACCTGCTGGGGAAGAAAGTAGATATCTACTGCGGCGGCGCATCCAGTTTGCGCGGTGAAGTCTTGAAGGTTGAAGAAGGCGTGCTTTATCTGCGGGACAATGACGACAAAACATGCTACGTCGCCATCGACAAAATCATGGTGATTTGGGAAGCGCGAGATGAAGAGCACCGCGCCGGATTCGTGCCCGCGCAGTCGAGTGAGAGATGACCCGATCCTTACAGAACCGAGCGCGGTAGCGCCGGATCCTGAAAGCAACTCAATTAATAAGTCTCTGTATTTCTAAATCATCTTGATAGTAGACTGCAGCATCAGGCGCTATCGCGCTCGGTTCTGTAAGCGCCTTCAGTACAAAAAATAAACGCCGGCGCACAATCAAGGCGCCGGCGTTTTTGCATTAACTGTATTGCTCGCTAGTCAGTAGTCGTAGCCGCCAGGGGCACGGGAACTTTGCGGAAGCCGTCAACGCGCGAAAGCCAGTAATCGTTAAAAGGTGAATAGACGACGCCGTGACGTCGCGAAGCGTGATAGAAGCCATGTTCGTCGACAACAATACCGACGTGCGCAAGATTGCTGAAGAATACCAGTGTTCCAAACTTATATTGTTCTTCGGGCGCGGGGGCGGCGAAGCGAGACCACAAGTTCCTGGCACTGCCGCGTTCAAAATCTATTCCCGCCGACTTAAACGTACTCCAAACAAAACCTGAACAATCGAATGCGTACGGGCCGGTGGCGCCCCATGAATAACGCGCACCCAACCGTTGGTCTATAAGTGACGTCATCAAGTCGCGGAATTGAAGAGTGCCAACGCCTTTAACCGTCGCCGGCTCTGAAGCCTTGATCTCTTCAGGGGAAGCCAGCGAAATGATGACTGGATCGGCAGACTTGGCGACCGGACGCGGAGCCTCATATGTTTTGACGACGAGGCGCACGTGGCTCTCGCCTTTTTGCGCTGCGACTGAGAAGGGAAGCACGAGGGCAAAGCAGGCCGCTAGCGCATAAGGGAACAGTTTTTTCAAAGGCAAAGGGGAACTCGCTCCTTAAATTTTTTCTAACCTTGCAATTTCTTGTGAGGGGGGTACTGCTTGAAGGCAGAAGCATTCTAGTTACTAGAGTGCATGCGAACAAGACGCAATGTGACTGTTTTGTGACGAATCACACTTGGAATTGATCGAGCGGACTAAAAGAGGTCACGAGTAGTTAGAGACGTAAGGACAAATTGCAGAGTGAAGGTGTGATGTAAAAATAATTTCAGTCAATGTGAAGGACGATTCAGCTATGTTTCGTGACATTTCGATAGAGATGTAGGACGAAAAGAAATGTAAGGGCGAGCGTCATTGGGGCAATCTCCTCGGAACTTCTGCTTATGATCGTGAGAAAGATTTAATCGGGAACTATTTCCTGCGAAGTGTCAGAAAGCCATTCGGTTCCCCAGCGCCAACGGCGCGAAATGCAAAAGGCTGGGGCAACGCCCAGGTAGAAGGAAAAACAGATTTTTGAAGCGCTGAAGGGGCGAATAATAAACGCAAAACGCCATCGCGGCCTCGGCAAATTGCCTCACCGGCATTTCGCGCCTTCAGCGCTTCGGAAGACTTCACGCCTATGACCCTTGGGCCGAATGGCCCAGGCTTTCACATTTCGCGCCGTTGGCGCTGGGAAGGCGCCTTCTCAGTCACCATGTGACGCGGCGTGATAGTTCAATCCCACGGCGATGATTTTTTGCAGGAGTTGATCGTAAGGAAGCCCGCTATGCGCCGCGGAATCAGCGAAATCCTCGCCGACGGCGATTTGAGGGTTAGGGTTCGCTTCCAGCAGATAGAAATGCCCCTCTTCTGTAAGGCGATAGTCCAAGCGCGCATAGCCGCTAAGAAAGAGGTACCGGTAGATGCGTTTCGAAAGCCGTTCGAGTTGTTTGTGTTGTTCCGGAGTGAGTTCGGCAGCGCGCGTCTTCACTCCAACTTTCTCCTGGTATGCCGGATCCCACTTTACTTTCAGGGTGGCGATGTTTTCCGACCCTTCGGGCAACTTCTCCATAACCAGCTCCCAGGGCGCGTAAGTTTGAATGTTCTGATTGCCGATGACGCCGACGTAAATCTCGCGGCCTTTAATGTACTGCTCCGCGATGGCCGACGTTTTATTCTGCCGGTGAATGAACTCCACCCGCTGTGCCAGCTTCTCGTCGTCATGAACTATCGAGGCCTGCGAGATTCCCACCGAGCCCTCCTCGCTAATCGATTTCACCAGCAAGGGAAACTTCAACCGCTTCGGCCGTCTCACTTTTCGATTCATGGGAAACACAGCGAAGCCCGGCACCGGAATGCGATGATAGGACAGGATCATCTTGGTGAGCGCTTTGTCGTGAGCGAGTGTCAGGCCGCGTGGATTGCAGCCGGTGTATGCCTGTCTCATCAACTCCAGGTAACTGACCACATGCTGATCGTAAAGGGGATAGCCGTGAAATTCCTCCAACAGATTGAAGGCGATGTGCGGCTTGTGTTCCATCAGGGCGTCGCCAATTACATTCAGCTGATTGTAGAGCCCGATGGGATATACGTCGTGGCCCATCTTCTTCAGCGTGGAGGTGACGTCGTATTCAGTTTTGATCTCGACCTTTTCTTTGTCGGTCAGACCGTCCAGTGAATCAGGCGGTACGAGGTCCTGATGTACGAGAACGATGATGCGCAGCTTTTTTTTCGGCTCGAAAGTCATATGACGTTTGCGGACCAACTAAAGCGCGATGCGATGATAACCCGAATGCAGCACGTTCATTACCTGAACAGTCAAAACAATCATTACGCGGCGGCGTGCTTCCCTATGCGGCGTCGCCACTCGCAACTTCAAATCCTTGCAGCGGTCGATCATGTTCTCGAGCACGTGATCGATAGTGTATTGGTGAACTCCGGTGCCTTCGGCGACAATCTGGCGTACCTCTCTTCTCACGGAACGCAGGAAACTGGCGGCGCTTGGTTTTAATTTGTGACGTGGATCGTCGGAGAAAATGCGCAGCAGATCGCGATCGTAAACCGCGGGCCAGTCAAAGTTATATTTCTCTCGTTTGCGCCGATAGTGTTCGCGCAGCGTAGTACGCAGTTCGGATAGTGGTTCAACCTTCGTGCGCGTGCGGTTCCGTGGCTTTGCTCCCGCGAGGTCTTTCATCAGGCTGTTGATGTACTCGAGTTTTTGCAGCGCCGGCCAACCTTTGTAACGCCGCCGCCAGCGCGAGCGTGGCGTCAGCCAAACAGCAAACGTTTCCGCAAAATCTTCTGCAGGATGTGCCTGCGCATACCACGCGGGCAGGTGCAACACAAACTTACGACTCTTTGGTTTCGGCTTGTAGAAATCCGGATAGCGCTGCGCAAAAGATCCGAAATGCTCGCGCCATGGTCGTTTGAAATGGAGACGAAAAGCGGTATCAAGTGCGTGACCCGCTTCATGACGCAGAATCCGCAAACACTCCGTATCAGTACCGCCTTCCACCTCCAACATTTGCTTGCGTTCCAGCTGCATCAGACGCGGATGGGCCAGATAAAAAGGAATAGCAATTCCGGGCACGCCGTCTGGTGAGAACCACTCTTCAGACAGCCACACGTGCGGCTTGAATCGTATGCCGCGCTCGTTCAATTCACTGTAAAGACGTTTGATATGTGGTTCGAGAAACGAGCCCTTGATTTTGAGAGTCAGATCACAGATGCGCTGGTCGAGCAGGTGCTCGTCAGTCAGACGATGCCAGGGAAAGCGGTAGCTCACGCCGCATCTCCCAGGCTTTCGCTACTGCAGGGAAGACCGCGAGCTAACTCAGAAACGTAGGAATTGCGGCGGAAAATGACGTAAATGGCGACAGGCATGCGCGCTGCGGGATGACGATTCCAATCAGGATAAGCGGAGCGGGCTCATTGTAGCGGCGTTCGATTGGATGCGCTAGCGAGCCTTCTGCGGGCGACAAGGTTGCGGGAGTCCCGCCCGCAAATGCGGCGGCACAGCGCATGGCGGTGTGACAATCTTCCAGGTTGGTTTCGAGTAAAAACACTGAGGTTGCTTTACAGTCCCGGCATCACGCCAGTTTTTAAGTAGGATGAGGGACAAAATTTCTCGATCACGCATTCCGCGCAAAGTGGATTGCGAGCTTTGCAGATCGCGCGGCCATGAGCGATGAAGAGATGCGGAAAGATAACCCAATCCTTTTTCGGCACGATTGCGATTAGATCCTGTTCAATCTTTTCGGCCGTCTTTTGCTGCGACAGATCAAGTCGATGCGAAAGACGGGTGACATGCGTGTCGACTACTACGCCCGCATGTATATCAAAAGCATTGCCAAGCACAACGTTCGCAGTCTTGCGTGCCACGCCCGGGAGCTGCAGCAGCTCATCCATTGTTTGTGGTACTTCACCGTCATATTGTTCCGTCAACATTTTCGCGGCGCCCTGAATGGACGTAGTCTTGTTGCGAAAAAAGCCGGTGGTGCGAATGTCCTGCTGCAGTTCGCGGGGCGACACCTTGAGATAGTCTTCAGGCTTGCGATATTTGCGAAACAGATCCTGCGTCACGATGTTCACGCGCGCGTCAGTACACTGTGCCGAGAGGATGGTGGCAATTAACAACTCAAAAGCGTTCGAGTGATTCAGCGAGCACTTCGCATCCGGATAGGCACGCTTCAAACGACTAATGATCTTGCGTACGCGTTGTTTTAGTTCTGTCGTCATAATTTGCCGCGGTTATCGCGCCTTAGTTTGGAGTGCGCTGACCTGGCACCGCTTTAGGTCGGTCGCGACCTGTCGCGACCAGGGTGAGTTGAGTGCTCTGAAACTTGCGGCGACAGGTCACCGCGGACCAAAGCGCTGACAGGTCAGCGCACTCCAAAAATTCATCTCCTGCCATGCGCGATCTTCGCCGCCTCAGGCAGCCCACGCAACCGCAGCATTGCCACGACACCCAGCAGCGGTCCGGGAGCGAGTATCGCAAAAGCGTAGCGCCACCCGACCGCGTTCACGAAATAAGGTATTAACTCGATAGAAATCGTTGTCAGCAGGAATCCCACGCACGTCTGCATAGTCAGAGCTGTGCCGATATATTGCGGATCGCCAAGCTCAGTCACACACGCTGAGAACTGTGCGGAGTCGGCAACGACGGTTGCGCCCCAAATAGCAGCGACGCATAAAAGTAAGAACGGATTTCCGCCGAACAAAAAACCAATCAGCAGGCAACAACTGCCGCTGATCGCCATGGCCCACGAAGTGACCACTGTACGTCCAATGCGATCGGCAAACAGGCCGGCGGCGACACAACCCGCTGCGCCGCAACCAATCACAAGGAACGAGGCAACCTCCGCCATCACCGGCGACTGCTTCGAGACTGCCAGGCTCGCGCGAATCATTACCGGAATCCAGACCCACATCGCATAGAGTTCCCACATGTGTCCGAAATAGCCGAAGCTTGCCAGGCGCACGCCGCGATTGCTGAACACCGCAACTGCCTGCCTCCAATCAAACTTCGCCGAAGGCATTGCATACGGTCCATCGTCGACAAACAGCAGCACGATGAACCCACCGACAATGGCAAGCAGCGAAATGAAGAAAATGTTCTGGCGCCAGTTTGCGCTGCCGAGTCCGTTAACCAGGTACGGCGACGCCTTGCCGAGTGTCAGTGCGCCAACCAAAACGCCAAGGGCCATGCCACGCGATCTTTGGAACCAGGTGGCCATAATTTTCATTCCGGGTGGATAAACTCCTGCCAAAAACATTCCCGTCAGGAAACGCAGTGCGATTCCGGTGTTTACATCATGGGCGTAAGCTCCGAATGCCGCATTAGCCAACGCGCCGGCAAGCGCAGAGAACGCAAAGAGATGACGAACACTGATCACGTCGGGCAGATTTAGAAATGCGCTTATCAAGGTGCCGCAGACAAAACCGAGTTGGACCGCAATCGTCAGCCAGCCCGCGGCTGATTCGCTCAGAGTCCATTCAATCCGCAATGCCGGCACTACCGCAGACGCACTGAACCACAGCGACATGCCGAGCAGTTCGGCTAGAGACAACAGCACCAGCGTCCGCCAGCGGCCTGACGCTGGCGTGTGTGTTGTTAACTCGGAGTCTGAGTTGGTCATGAATGCGCGTGGAGAATACAGGAAAAGCAAAAGCGGCGGCACGCCAAAAAGTTATGATCGCGGGTGAAACAAACGGTTACAGAACCGAGCGCGGTAGCGCCGGATCCAAACAGCACTTCAGTAATAAGCGATCTTATGTGAATACACTTGGTCACGACAGGGGACTCCAGCACCCGGCGCTACCGCGCTCGGTTCTGTAAGCGCCCCGCGAGCGCCAGACTGATCTCCCTATCCTCGTTCCTAAAAACGAATTCCAAATCATGGTATTCTGAACCTCCCCCTTCATTAAGTATTTGACTGACCCGCAACAATCCGCCTGAAACTCACGGGAGATGAAACGGGTGGACTGTAATGACCCGACCAGCCAGTAATGTTTTAGAGTGATCGCAAGCTATGAGTGAGTTCTTTGGATCATTATCGGAGACGCCGGGCAAATTATCAGGCTATGCCGATGAGCAGCCGGTCAGGGCCGAGATTTTCAGCGTTGAGCGGCTCGAGCAGTATGCCCAGCATCTCGCCACCACGCATAAGACGGTAACCAAAAAAGGCCGCGCACAACTACTGCCGCGTTTGGAAGACAACGGCCGAAAGCTGGTCTCCGCCTACCGGACACTTGTCGAATCCATTCAGAACGGCCGTGCGATCTCACCGGCGGCGGAGTGGCTCATTGATAATTTTCATATTGTCGAAGAACAACTACGTGAAATTCGCGAAGACCTGCCCAAAAGTTATTACCACGAGTTGCCGAAGCTGGCTGAAGGTGAACTAAAAGATTATCCAAGAATCTACGCGGTGGCCCTCGCTCTCATCGCCCATACCGATTGCCGTCTCGATACCACCACTCTGCGTCGCTTTATTGCTGCTTATCAAACCAAAGCTCCGCTCTCGATCGGTGAGCTTTGGGCGGTGGCAATCACGCTACGCCTCGCACTGGTAGAAAATCTGCGCCGGCTTGCGGTGCTGATCGTGCGCGCTCGTGAGGAGCGCGAGCAGGCTGACAAACTTGCCGACAAATTGCTTGAAGCCGCATCGCGGCGACCCGATACGTTGGTAGCGTTGGTGGCTGAGCGTTTTGAAAAGCGCGATGAGATTCCACGGTCCTTTGTGGTTCAACTTACACAACGCCTGCGCGAACAGGATCCGGCGGTGATGCCCGTCACCGAGTGGCTGGAAAAGAAGCTCGTCCGGCAGGGCACCAGCATCGAGCAGGTGGTTCATTCCGAGCATCAGCGCCAGGCTGCAATGCAGGTCACGGTTGGCAATGTCATCACCAGCATGCGCCTGCTGTCGACGCTTGACTGGCGCGACTTTTTCGAAAGCGTCAGCCTCATCGAACCCATCCTGGGCGCGGACCCGGCGGGCGCGTACCCGCTGATGGAATTTGCCACGCGCGATCGTTACCGCCACGTGATTGAGCGAATCAGCAAACGCACCCGCGCAGATGAGCTTGAAGTCGCACGCACGGTAGTAAAAATTGCCGAAGCTGCGCTGAAGACTCAAGGCGGTGAACCAGAAGTAAAAACAGCGAATGATTCGGCGCGCTACCTGCACCATTCGCGCGAATCCCATGTCGGCTTTTATCTGGTTGACGAAGGGCTCGCTGAGCTTGAAAGAAAGTTTTCATACCCGCCAAAACTGACCGAACGGTTTCGCCGTTTCGTGCTGCGACATGCAACCGCTGTTTATCTGGGAAGCATAACTTTCCTCACTTTGCTCTTTATCATGCTGTTGTTAATCGCCGAGCATGTTGCTAGTAGCGCAGCCAGCGGCGCGGGTACACGTGCAAACTGGCTGCTCCTCATTGTGACTGGGCTGCTGGCATTGATTCCCGCGAGCGATCTGGCGTTAAGCATCCTGAACTGGGACGTCACGCACATGTTTCCGCCCCGACTGGTGCCGCGGATGGATACGGCCCACGGCATTCCCGAAGAAACATGCACGATGGTGGTAGTGCCAACAATTTTCTCGAGTGAGTCGCAGGTTCAAGCGCTGGTGGAACGGCTCGAGATTCATTTTCTCGCGAACCAGGATAGTCATATTTATTTTGCCTTGCTCGGCGATTTTGCTGACGCCGACGCCGAAGAACTGCCGGAGGACGCGCCGCTGCTTAACCTGGCACAAGCGGGAATCGCCGAGCTGAATCAGCGCTACAGCAAAGAACAACCGTTTCGGTTTCATTTGTTCCACCGTGGCCGCCAATGGAATGTCGGCGAAGGAAGGTGGATAGGTTGGGAACGTAAGCGTGGCAAGTTAGAGGAATTTAATCGCCTGTTGCGCGGCGCGCCAGACACAAGTTTTATCGCGCTGACTTCAGACGAATCGCTGCTCAGTCGCGTGCGTTACGTAATAACACTGGACACCGACACACAACTCCCGCGAGACGTCGCGCGCAAACTGGTAGGGGCGGCCATCCATCCGCTCAACCGTCCGGCCATCGATCCGGCAAATAACATGGTGGTGCGCGGCTACGGCATCTTACAGCCGCGCGTGAGCATTTCTCTGGTTAGCGCCGCGCGTTCCACATTTGCCCGAACGTTTTCCGGTAACACAGGAGTCGACCCGTACACTACGGCCGTTTCCGATGTCTATCAGGATCTTTTTTGCGAGGGGAGCTTTACCGGAAAGGGCCTGTACGACGTAGACGCATTTCAGACTGCGTTGTCCAATCGCGTGCCCGAGCAGTCGCTGCTGAGCCATGATCTCTTCGAATCGCTGTTTGCGCGTGCGGCGCTGGCCACCGACATCGAATTGTTGGACGACTATCCCGCTTCTTACGACGCCTACGCGAAACGACAGCATCGTTGGACGCGCGGTGACTGGCAAATTCTGCGTTGGCTATTTCCGACTGTCCCGGATACTGATCGACATCCCACGCGAAATCCCCTGCCGCTAATATCGCGTTGGAAAATTCTCGACAACTTACGACGAAGCCTGGTCGCCCCTACAATGTTTTTGTGGTTAGTGGCGGCCTGGACTATCTTGCCGGGCTCGCCGCTGCTCTGGAGTCTGTTCGTTGTCATCACCATCGCGTTCCCGGTTTACCTGCACGTCACCACCAGCCTGCTCATACATCCGCGCGGCATTCCCTGGACCAGCCACTTCTGGAGTGTTTGGGGCGACGTTACAACGAACACTGCGCAGGTAGCCTTGTCGCTCATCTTCCTGCCGCATCAGGCCTACCTGATGACCGACGCCATCGTCCGCACGATCTATCGAAAGCTTTGGTCGCGGAAGAAGTTGCTGCAATGGGTTACGGCCGCGGATGCCGAGCGCGAAGCGCGCGACGACCTGGGCGCGTTCTTCAGGTTCATGCTGCCGGCTGAATTACTGGCGCTCACGTCTTTGGTTCTCACACTTATTCTGAAGCCGGACGCATACGGCGTCATGGCTGTCTTTGTGGCTGCCTGGATTCTTTCGCCTTTAATCGCGCAGCGGATTAGCACGCTGCGGCCGCTACAGCGAAAACACCTGGATGCGCGCGACGCGAATTTTGCGCGCCTGGTCTGCCGTCGCACCTGGCGTTTCTTTGAGGCGTTTGTCGGTCCCGAAGACAACTGGCTGCCACCCGACAACTTTCAGGAAGACCCGGCGCCGGTGATTGCGCATCGCACCTCGCCCACAAACATTGGTCTGCTGTTTCTGGCAACTGTCTCGGCGCATGATTTGGGCTACGTTGGTTCGCTCGAGCTGCTCGAACGTACAGAACTGACATTTGCCACGCTGGCAAAACTGGGCAAGTTTCGCGGCCACTTTTTTAACTGGTACGACACAAAGACTCTCGAACCGCTACAGCCTCAATACATCTCGACTGTAGACAGCGGCAACCTGGCGGGACATGCCATCGCCCTCAAACAAGCCTTCATAGAATTGCCCGACGCGAAACTCTTTGATACCCGCACCATCAAAGGACTCGCTGACACAATCAACGCGGTGTCAATTGAAATAGAGAGACTCGGGAGTTTCCGGCAACGCACTGAAGTGGTAACGGTCAGTCAACTGCGCAACGAGATTGATGCTTGTCAGGGTCTCCTGGTGGCGGCGAAAACCGACAGCTTGTTGTCGTGGTTCCAGCTATTTGAGTCGCTGCGGCAACGAACTTCTGAGATTGAAGACATCACTAACGCACTGGCGCACGAGCATGGCGAAGACAATTTCAAAGAGCTGCGTTGGTGGTTGGGCGCGCTGCAACATCAGGTTAGCTCGTGCCGTCGCGATGCTGAGACGTTGGCGCCGTGGGGTCGTTGGCTCGGGGACCTTCAGGCGTTCAATGGAGGAGGGGGAGGAGAAGGAGGCGAAGGAGATCGGGGCGAGGAAGGCGCAAGGCAATTCACCGAGTTTGCGGCTTGCATTTTCAAAGTGCCGTTGTTGACCGAGGTGCCGCATGATTGCGATAGCGCGTTGATTCAACTGGCTGCGCTGCGTGGCACGCTGGTTGGCGGCCAGTTCGATGTCACGTTCGACAGACTCACAACCGCTCTTGAGCAGGGCTCCGTGGCAGCCGCAGATCTCTTGTCGCGTCTCAGTCGTCTGGCCCATCGCTGTGATCAGATCATAGAAGCGATGGACTTTAAGTTCCTGCTTGATGCGGAGCGCAAGGTTTTTACCATCGGCTACAACGTCTCGGCGCAACGTGCTGACAATTCTTACTACGATCTGCTTGCGTCGGAAGCGCGACTGGCCAGCTTTGTGGCGATCGCGAAAGGCGATGTCCCACAAGAGCATTGGTTTCGCATGGGTCGCCAGCTAACTTCAGTCAACGGCGGCCGCGCGCTTATTTCCTGGACCGGCACCATGTTCGAGTATCTGATGCCGCTACTCGTCATGCGTGATTATCCAAATACGCTGCTGGATCAAACTTATCGAGTCATCGTCGAACGCCAAATCGAATACGCCGCAGAACGGGGCGTTGCCTGGGGAGTATCGGAATCCGGGTTCAACGTTCGCGATCTGCATTTGAACTACCAATACGGACCGTTTGGGGTTCCGGGTCTTGGTTTGAAGCGGGGTTTGATCGAGCACCTGGTGGTCTCGCCTTATGCAACCATGCTCGCAGCGGAGATCGAGCCGGAAGCGGCGTTGAAGAACCTGCGCCGGCTCGAAAAAGAGGGAGCGCTGGGTGAGTATGGATACTACGAAGCTATTGACTACACCGGCGAACGCCTTCCCCAAGGTCAAACTCGCATTTTGATTCGCGCCTTTATGACGCATCACCAGGGCATGAGTCTCGTAGCTCTCAACAACGTGCTACACGACGACTGCATGCCGAATCGCTTCCATTCCGATCCGTTGGTCCAGGCTACTGAGTTGCTTTTGCAAGAGCGCATTCCCGTCGGCGTACCAGCGGCTCACCCACGCGCCGAAGAAGTTCTGACTGGTCGCGTAGCGCAGACGCCGCCAGGATTAATTACGCGCGTTTACCACAACGCCGATACCGAATCGCCGCGAACGCAATTGCTCTCAAACGGCACCTATCACGCGATGATCACGGTCGCCGGCGGTGGCTATTCCAACTGCGGCCGAAACGCCGTCACGCGCTGGCGTGAAGATGTTACCCGCGACAATTGGGGTACGTTCTTTTATCTGCGCGACGTGAGAAGCGGTTCCGTTTGGTCGGCAAGTTATCAACCGGTGAATAAGCGACCGCAGTCATATGAAGTAGCATTTTCGGAAGACAAGGCCGACTTCTGGCGCAGCGATGCGGGCATAGCCACACACATGGAGATTGTGGTCTCGGCAGAAGACAATGCCGAGGTGCGTCGCATTTCGTTGACAAACAATTCGACGCGCATGCGCGAGATCGAATTAACGAGTTACGCTGAGGTTGTGCTTAACACACCGCAGACCGACGTGGCTCACCCGGCTTTTAGTAACCTCTTTATTGAGACGGAATTCTTCGCCGCTGAAAACGCGATCCTGGCGCATCGCCGGCAACGTTCCAGCGAGGACGAAGCAATTTGGGGCGTTCATGTCGTGGTAGTGGAAGGTGATTTTGTAGGCGCGGTGCAATACGAAACTGATCGCGGCCGCTTCCTGGGCCGAGGCCACACTCCGGCTGATCCAATCGCGGTCATGGAAGACCGTCCCTTGTCGAATACGACCGGAGCAGTGTTGGATCCGGTGTTTAGTTTACGGCGACGCGTCAGAATCCCTCCGGGTCAGACGGTACGCTGTTCTTTCAGCACCATCGTGGCCCACTCTCGCGAAGAGGCGATGATGCTGGCGGACAAGTATCACGATCCGAATACCTTTGAGCGTGAGCTGCGTCTGGCCTGGACCAAGGCGCAGGTTGAGATGAGCCATCTCAATATTAACTCCGAAGAAGCACACCTGTTTCAGCGGTTGGCATCGCGCATTCTCTACTCCGATCCTACGCTGCGGCCGCGACCGCACGTGCTTGCCCTCAATACGCGGGCGCAATCCAGCTTGTGGGCTTACGGCATCAGCGGTGATCTGCCGATACTCGTGGTGCGCATTGATAAGGCTGCCGATATTGATACCCTGCGCCGGCTGGTGCGCGCTCATGAATATTTGCATTACAAAGGACTGAAGATCGATCTGGTTGTGCTCAACGACAATCCCACCACCTATCTTCAGAACCTGCACAGAGAATTGGAGACCATTGTCCGCACCAGCGGCTTGGGAACGTTGCAGGACAAACCTGGCGGCGTCTTCTTGCGCCGCGCGGATCAAATGCCGGAAGCCGATCGCATTCTGCTGCACTCAGTGGCGCGTGCGGTGATCGTTTGCGAGCGTGGCGAGCTGGAAGAGCAACTCGAGCGGCCGGAGGTGACTGAACTATTGCCGCCGGCTTTTGTTCCGCGTCTGCCGTCCCAAACCTATCCCGAACCAACCGTAGCGCGTCCGGATCTCGACTTCTTCAATGGGCTTGGCGGCTTTCATCAGGGCGGACGCGAGTATGTGATTCTGCTTGGCGCGGAACAGTGGACGCCGGCACCATGGTCAAACATTATTGCGAACAAAAGTGAGTTTGGTTTTCAGGTTACCGAAACCGGGGCGGGTTACACCTGGTCGGTGAATAGCCGGGAAAACCGTTTGACACCGTGGTCCAACGACGCCGTCAGCGATCCGCCGGGCGAGATTGTTTATTTGCGCGACGAAGATACGGGCACGGTTTGGTCGGCCACCCCGCTTCCGATCCGCGAATCAGAACCTTACATCGTCAGGCATGGCCAGGGTTACACCGTCTTTGAACATACCAGCCACGGCATCTCGCAGGAACTGCTTTTGTTTGCGCCGCTGGAGTCGTCCGTAAAAATTTCGCTCTTGCGCCTGCGCAATCGCAGCGGACGAAAACGAAAAATAACGGTGACGATGTACAACGAGCTGGTGCTGGGCGTACAGCGCACGACTTCTGCGCCCTACGTTATTACTGAGATCGATCAACCGGCCTCGTCGGTCTTTGCCCACAATCCTTTCAACAACGAGTTTGCCGGACGAGTCGCTTTTGCAGCCACCAGCGAAACAGTTTCCAGCGCCACCTGCGATCGCAAAGAATTTATTGGACGTAACGGCAGCCTGACTGGCCCGGCGGCCCTGCGTCGAGTGGGCTTATCGGGACGAGACGGCGCCGGACTCGATCCCTGCGCCGCGCTGCAAATCACGATCGAGCTGGCGGCTCACGAAGGAAGAGAGATTGTTTTCCTGCTCGGCGAGGCGGCTTCAAAAGAAGCAGCGCAGGCGTTGATTGAAAGATTCAAACATCCCGCCCATGTGAACGCCGTTTTTGAGGACGTGCTGACCCACTGGGACAGGTTGTTGCGGACGGTCGAAGTCAGAACACCCGACCCGGCGCTGGACACAATGCTCAACCGTTGGCTGCTGTATCAAACGTTGTCCTGCCGCATCTGGGCGCGCTCGGCGTTCTATCAATCCGGCGGTGCATTTGGCTTTCGCGATCAACTGCAGGACGTGATGGCGCTGGTCTACAGCAGTCCGCTGATCGCGAGGCAACAGATTCTTCTGGCCGCTGCCCATCAGTTCAAAGAAGGCGACGTCCAGCATTGGTGGCATCCGCCGACTGGTCGCGGTGTGCGCACACGTTTTTCGGACGATCTGCTCTGGCTGCCTTTTGTGGCTGCGTTTTATGCAAAGGTTACCGGCGACGTGTCTGTGTTCGATGACGTCGTTCCCTTTCTCGAACAGCCGTTATTGGAACCCGGGCAACAGGAAGCCTACATGCAGCCGTTGATCTCGAAAGAGTCGGCGCCAGTTTTTGAACACTGCCTGCGCGCACTCGATCGCAGTTTGGCAGTCGGCGAACACGGGTTACCGCTGATGGGCGGCGGCGACTGGAACGACGGCATGAATCGTGTGGGCCACCTGGGTAAAGGTGAGAGTGTTTGGGTTGGTTGGTTTCTCTACACCACGCTCGAGGCCTTCTCGTTTTTCTGCGATCTGAAGAAGCAGGAGTTGATCGCCGCACGATATCGAGAGCATCTGGAAAAATTAAAGCAGGGGCTGGCGGAAAAAGGTTGGGACGGCGACTGGTACCGCCGAGCTTATTTCGACGACGGCACTCCGCTTGGCTCGGTGCAGAATGATGAATGCCGGATCGATTCGATCGTGCAGTCGTGGTCTGTCATCTCAGGAGCGGCGGAAAGCTATCGCCAGCAACGGGCCATGGCGGCAGTCGAAGAGTACTTGATCCGCCGCGGCGATGGGCTGGTGATTCTTTTTACACCGCCGTTTGATCGCGGCAAGCTTGATCCCGGTTACATCAAGGGCTATGTGCCGGGCGTTCGTGAAAATGGCGGACAATATACGCACGCGGCGCTCTGGACCTTGATCGCGTTTGCCATGCTCGGCGACGGCGAACGCGCCGGTGAGCTTTTCTCCCTATTGAATCCGGTGAACCACTCGTCGACGCGCGCCGGCCTGCACAAATACAAAGTTGAACCGTACGTCGCAGTTGGAGATGTCTACGCTGTTCCGCCACACACGGGCCGCGGTGGTTGGACCTGGTACACAGGTTCCGCAGGTTGGATGTATCGGGCTGGACTCGAATCCATTCTTGGCTTCAAGTTGCGCGGTGAGCGTTTGCAAATCGATCCGTGCGTGCCACGTTGGTGGCGAGACTTTGAGATAACTTACCGCCGCGGCCTGGCCACCTATCGAATCAAGGTTGAGAACCCGCTCGGACTCAGCCGCGGCGTGGCCACGGTAGAATTAGACGGCGTGATACAAGCTGACGATGAAATTCCGTTGGCAGATGAAAGCAAACTTCATGAGGTCCGGGTAGTGCTTGGTGAAAAGATAAAGCCGGAAGCGGATGAACCGGAAAGCGAACGAACTGTAGACAGTAGACAGTGAGCAGTGAGCAGTGAGCAGTGAACAGAGAGCAGAGATGCAGCGCCAGGTGTTCTGTCCTCGCCTCGGAGAGGCGAAATGTTGTAGACCCTGGCTAATATTTTGATTTCGCTTGGGGTTCTCTTTGTTTCGATTGATGCTACTGCGCACATCTTCTTTCCTCATATTCGCGCGCTCGTCTACAGCATCCACGCGAACGTTCTCAATATGAATCCAGTGGACTGCGCACGCCCCGTCCGCCGCGATTCAAGACGTGGGTATAAATCATCGTAGTTCTCACATCGCTGTGCCCCAGCAACTCCTGGATGGTGCGTATGTCCTGGCCATCCTCGAGCAGGTGAGTGGCGAAGGTATGCCGCAAGGAATGACAAGTGCCGCGCTTCTCAATCAACGTTTTCCTCATCGCGGCGCCGACGGCCTTCTGCAGCACACTCTCATGAAGGTGATGGCGTCGCTCTGCACCTGTGC
>DASZDU010000415.1:0-8329 GCA_035941655.1 Pyrinomonadaceae bacterium
ACGGCTGTTCCGTTCACAGTAACAATATAGTTACTTCGTCCCTGAGGCACTGTCGTTGTAACGGCCTCACCCGTAACAACGCTCGAGGGCGTTGCCGGAGGCGGCGCAGACAGTTTGGCGACGCGTGCGCCGTAACTGTTAGTGGCGCTGCAGTATTCCTGCACGGTCCACATTGTCATGTCGTCAAGCGGGTCCAGACTGGTGGCTGAATAATCACCCCAGCGGCGCGGTGGTCCCGGATCGCCCGGTGGGTTATAGGCCGTGCTGCTGGCCGTGTAGATATTGACTGCTCCGGTAGTGCCCAGGGCATCACCGACCAGCCGCCCGTTGGTGGCAGCGTCAAGGCGGAAAGGCGTTCCGGAGGTGGTGTAGCCGATTGCGGCGTGCCCCTGACCGGAAACCATCACGGTGGGAATAAAGTATTGACGCGCGGCAGCGATAGTTGCCGCGGTGTCGAAGATTGTGCCCGACTGGTTGATGGTTGGAGTTCCGGTCGTCGGCGGAACAATCAGCTCGTACCAGCGGACGCCGTCGCGACGATTGGCGTTGGAGCCGGATGCGACGCCGGTGGCGAGCACAGAGATGGTGTGCGAAGTCCAAAGCCTGCCGTTGCGGATGTGCGCGGCGAATAGGCGATCGTCGAGCGCGTCGACATTGCCGTTTGTGCCGCCGGTGTCTCCGAGGTGGTCAACGGATCTGGGGAAGGAGGTTGATGCCGTGGTAATCAGGATGTTGGCGGAGATAGTCGGGGTGGCGCCCGGAGTGGCAATGCGGCGCATGTCCAATCTGCCGAAGGCAAGGTTGCTAACGCCAATGATGTAACCCTCGGTGGCCGCCGGATCGTAGTTGTCCACGCCGCGCGGCGCGAACGGTCCCTCAGATGACCCGTTGGGGAGGACCCCGCGAAAGGCTGTCGTGACCACCGGGCCGCCGCTCAGGATGGAACTCTTGCGAATGACAAAGACTGAGCAGGCGGTGAATGAACCCGACACCGCGCCGAACATATCGCCGCCGATGTATAGCGCATTGTTGTCCACGCCGAGCGAAGGGTAGTCGAGAAATTCGCCGGTCGAAGGGCCGCCTACCGTGTCCTGCTGGACGAAGTAGAAGGTCCAGACCGTTGCGCCGGAGATGACGCCATTGCTGGCAGCATCGGAGACGGCGAGCAGCAGACGGTTCGGGATGTCGCCAATGGACATAGGCGAGGTGCTCGGCACGTCTATGATTGTCAGCATCCAGCGAGCGGTCAGACGGTCGTATCGAACCTGCGGGTCGCTGGTAAAGTTCAGGCCGCCCGCCGGAAACGGCGACATGACGGAGGCGAAGAAGACGTCCGGGTCAACATTTACTACGCCGTCTGCCACACCAGTTGCCTTGTTGAAAGTCCGCAATCGGCCGTTGACGAACAGGAAGAACTGAGTCGGACCAACCGCACCCTGTGTGTCGGGGGGGAAGGCGCCAGTTTCAGCCGGACCGGTCACCGCGTTGAAGTTAAGGCCGACTGGTTGCGGGGCGGAAGGCGCCGAAATGTCGGTGGTTCTCTGTACGGAGGCGGGCTGCGCGGCTCCAGGGTCAGGAAGGCTGGCAACTTCCGGCGCATTTGGATCCTGTGGTCGATCTTCGCGTCCCTCAAGCCCTCGCTCCGGCTTTAGCGGTCTACTCGAAGGCGGCGCGACTAGCTGAGCCTGCATAATCTCAGCTGTCGAACGCTCAATTCCTTTTTCGCCAACGACTGGTACTCCGACAGTAACGCCCGTGACCGGATCCTGCAGATTGGCGCCGCTGTAAGTTCTGTTTTGCGTTTTGTTTGTCTGATTGGTGAGGCGACCTTTATTACCGCGAGGGCGATCAGACCCGCCACTGATTTTTCGTGTGGGTCCGATCACTCTTCTACTTTTTTGCGCCAATGCTCCGACTGTCGCGAGTGCAGCAGCGATCGCACAAATCAGGAGAAAACTACTAAATCGGGTTGCGGCGTGAATACGAATGGGCGATTTTCTAAACACGTTGCCTCCTATACCAGGTAAGAAATGAGACGAATGGGGGCTGTTCCAAATCGCCCCCCGGCTGCAATTCCGATTGCTTTGTCAGCTAAGTGTTCAAGCGGTGAAAGCGCCCGTATCCGCGGCTATTGGTGGGACAGATCAGTAACTTTGGGCTGATCTGCAAAAGGTTATCGCGGGATACCAGGACAAAGAATTGCCACAGCTTCATGCGCGGCAATTTGCAAAAAGACAAAGTTAGGTGCAGGTTCCACCCGGACCGCTGCACAAGCCACTACAACATTGAGCGCTGGTGCCGCACGACGAGCCCGGCGGTTGGCAAGTTGCGGCCTGCGAAGGCGTGGGAGCGACTATGGACGTGACGAGCGGGACAGCAACGATTGCGGCCAGCCCCAGCGTGCGCACCATCTGCCGTCTGTTCATACCGGCAATTATGAATGCCGGGGGAGCAATCTGTTCCTCAAGAAGATTATCTTTGGAAAACTGATCAACTGCGTACCAGACAAGTTTCTCATCAACCGCAGTTTCAAGGTCGCCTGACAAGGCGCTGCAAGCCTCTAATAGCGTCGTTTCGCCATCGCAGTACTTCCAAATTTTCGCGGCGGTGTGGTTTAGACAGTGTGCTTTGTCTGTATGCTGATCGTAGATCAGAATTTCATTGTCAACTTCCTGAATTATCAGTCCGCTTCGTCGCGCCTGCGGCATCTTTTCCATATGCTGCTCCTTAGTGCAAACTTGTAAATCTACAGTTGAAATTCTGACCGAGCGGTTGGAAGCTCGTATCGGCGATAATATTGCCAACCGGAATCACTGACTTCATCCGGAACCCACTTGATACCCTCACCGAAAATGCAAGAATTATTGTCGCAAGAAAACCGGTGTTCGCTGACGAGAACGCGGCTGGCCATTTACGAGCGCTGACGACAATATCTCCGACGGGGCTAACTAGTCAATAGCGAATGCTGTTTTGCCCCACAAATGAGCCAAAAAGAAGCCGCCTTGGCCTATCAGCAATCCCGGAGGATTCATGCTTAACACGTGATAGGAACGAATCGGGAATGCTGATTTCCTAAATCGAGTCTAACGCTGAAAACGTGCTCTGTATTCACTGGAGACGAGGAACGCTCTCACCATTTCTGCCCGTTCGAAGTTGCCATCAAACTGGTTCAACTTATTGAGCCAGTACTGGTAGCCGGCTTCATCCGGATCTCGGCGCAGGTAACCGAAGTATTCCATCATCACAAACGTCTCATTGCGTCTGGCAGCGATGAATCTCTGGTCATCAACTATCCGCGTCAAGACTTCACCGCGTGTTAGTGCGCCGCTTAACAAAGCGGTCACCAGATCGTTGCGTTCGCTTTGACTAACGCCGATGGTGGTGTGACTAATCAGAGCGTCGACATAATCGCCGTTGCTTAGATTGTCGTACGCCGCCTTGAAGGCCGTACGGTTGACCCACGCGGCTATGAATGCCTGGCGATTCGACTCTAACTGACTATTCCAATCGCCTTCGCCCACGATTACGTTCTGCCCAATTAATGCGACATCAGGCATAAACTCAGCGTAAGTGGGACGGCGGCCATAGCTCGCCCGGTACAACCCATCGACGACTCCTCCCGTCGCTTGAAACTCTATCGACAGGAAGTAGGCGGCAGAGACGTTGATTCTTTTCACCGCCACGCACGCCACATCCAGGCCGCAGGAATTGATTTGCTCACTCCAGAAGTTGAAGCCGCTTTCGTCAGGTTCGCGGCCAAGGAAGTCGACATAATGCTGACGCACGAAGAAGTCAGGCGAGTCGATAGCATTACCGATAATCGTCGCGTCAGGTTCAGCAGTGAAAACAGCATCAGTCTTGGCGCCCAACAGCGAGAACGATCGGTCGCCCGGTAAGAAATGGTAATTCACGAGCGATGGGGTCACGGTGTAGAAGTTGTCAGTCTCGACACTCAGGAAACGGTAGTTACCGTTGCTATCCGTGATGGTCCTCGCGAAACGGCCTCCGCTTAGAGTCACGGTCACACCTGGGACACCCCGCCCATCTGCCGTAGTGATCTGACCGCTCAGGATCGCCGGAGCTGCCGTCGGGGCGCACCCGGTACCGGTTGCCGAAATCATCGGGCCAGTACCACATATGTTCGCAACGACGCTGCGACTCTGGATGTAGCGGCCGGCGGCTTGGTCGGCGCCGCTTAACACCCTGCGATTGTCACCGGCGCCAATCGAGAAATGCATTACTGCACCGGCAGAAATAACGTGGCCCAACTGGTGACCATGGCCAAGCTCGTGCAGCGCTACGGATTCAAAGTCAACCTGGCCGGCGCCGGGAGCTGCCGGACCGAATTGCCAGGTTGTGGCATCGTTAAAGGCTACGTCGATCTCGCTGACTTGCCAGGTGAAATACCCCGCGGTAATAGCGCAGCCGTCATACCAGCTGGTAGCTCTTCCAAGAACTCCTGCCGGAAGTTCAGCGCCGTCGTCAAACCGCACTGCATTGGTTCCGTCCTTGGCAATGGTATCAATGGCCCCGGTGGTGGTCGTCCAATTAATACCGCTGGCGCAGGTCCACGTGTTCATGGCGCGAAGGAAGGCATCGTCGGCCGTAGTGGGAGTGAACTCACCGGTATCCATCGTAAATGTGTACCCGCCTGAGCCATTGGCGTTGACGTGATCGGGCATTTGAGAAACTTGCGGAGAAACGCCGCTCGTTCCGGTGTCCCCGACGTTGCTGTAGGCATACTCAATGGTTAGCGTTCCGGCGCTCGTCACTGAGGCGGGATCACTATTGGTTACCTTGATGGTGCCGGTGCCCGCAGTTCCGGCGGCGCCTATGGTCCTGGTGGGAACCTGTACTTTTATTTCGATATCAGTCCAGGATACGTAGTCAGTTGCCAGGGGCTTCACGAGCGTGGCGCCACCATTGTCAGCGTTATTGAACTCGACAAACCCAGTACCCTGAGTAGCGCCGAAACCGGTACCGACGATGGTTAGAACCTGATCGGTGCCGGCGGTGATAGTTGTAGGTGAAAAAGATGAGAGGGTAGGAACTACAGTTGGAGCTAGATTGCTCTCGCTGGTGGCGCGTCCGGCTAATTTTAGGTTCGCGGCGACTTCCCTTGGCGCGGACCGCGTTAGATCGATTATCGAGTCGTAAAGTTCGCTTTCAATTCCGGAGTAAATTCGAAATGGCTCTGACGCCGTGCCCTCAGCAAGATTGTAGTGAATGAAACCCTGCACACTGCCATAAGCCACGAAGCTCTGAGCAGAAGTTTGCTTTAGCGGATCAATAATCGCCGACGGCTCGCAGAAGAAAACTCCCATTTCGCCGTTAGCTAATGCCAACGCGGGAGTTGTCACCTGCTTTTGAAGTCCGACCGTGCCGCCTTCGGTGACGATTTCTATTTGAGTGCTGGAAACATTACCCTTAAAAACTTTATACACGTTGATAAGGTTCCTCGTGTAAATGTTGTAATGCGGGGCGTCCCAGAAAGACTCTTGCGATACCACCTCCCCTTCCACAATCAGCGCGGATGCTGCTGTTCGTTCCTGGAGCGAGAGCGGCGAGAGCATGCAATACCCGTCCGCTGCCACAGCCTGCATGCTCGCCACATTATTCAACGGCCCGCGCAGCTTCGCCGAGCTGGATGAAAACAATGGCAGAAGCAACAGCGCGAGCAGACAGGGAACGAGCGACAACGCAACTGTATTAAGTCTCGGTATCATTGATTAATCGATCCTCCTTCAGCTTCAGAGGCAACTCAGCGTGAATGTGTGAACTGGGACCAGGGGCAGCGAGGCTAAAACTCTCTATCGTGATGGGATGGAAAATCACTCTCCATCGTGATGGGATCGAAATTTATCACTCAAAGCTATTCAGAGCAACAATTATTCGGCGAGTCATGCGTAAGTTGACCGTGAGAGATTCTACCTCCAAAACATTTCGCCGCCGCTGATATGGAGTGCGGCGGCTTGACGCCGCAATGCTTAGCTAGAGCCAACTCACCACAGGCTGCGACAGGTCGCAGCCGAACGAAAGCGCTGACAGGTCAGCGCACTCCAAAATGGAAGCGCACTCCAAACTTACTTCGGGAAGCGGTCGCGGTATTCACTGGAAACGATGAAGGCCCTGACCATTTCCGCCTGTTCGAAGTTGCCGCCAAACTGGTTCAGCTTATTGAGCCAGTATTGATAACCAGCTTGGTCTGGATCGCGGCGCAGGTAGCCGAAGTATTCCATCATCACAAACATCTCGTTGCGCTTTGCATTAATGAAACGACTGTCTTCAGCGATCGTCTTCAGCACGCCCGCTCGCGTTAATGATCCATTAGTCAAACTGTTGACCATGGCCGCGCGCTCGTTTTCACTGAAGCTCACTCCCGTGTGGTTTACCAGACTGTCGACGTATTGATAGTTAGTCAGTCCATCGTAAGCCGCACGGAAAGCCGCTCGCTGCACCCAGGCATCGAGAAATGCCTGCTTGTTTGCAGCCAGACGATCGCTCCAATCACCCTTCCCCACGATCACGCCATTGCCGACGGCCGCGGCGTCGGCGCCGAACTCGCTGTATCGTGGCGCCCGACCGTAGCTGGCGCGGTAAAGCGAATCCACCAGGCCACCCGTCTCCTGAAACTCTATCGAAAGGAAATAGGCAGCGGAGACGTTTACTCTTCTTTGTTCGACACAGCCCGGGTCCTTTCCACAAACCAACATCTGATCGCTCCAGAAGTTGAAACCGCTCTCGTCAGGCTCGCGACCGAGGAAATCAAGATACTGTTGGCGCACGAAGTACTCAGGCGTGTCCAGCAGACTTGTAACTCCTACCAACGGCGAAGCAGTGAACGCCGCTTCCGTTTGGATCCCGATCTGGCTAAACGACCTCTCAGCTGGGCTGAACGCGAAGTCGACTCGCGAAGGTCGCACCGTGTAGAAGCCATTGCTCTCCACATTATCAAAGCGGTAGTTGCCGTTGGCGTCGGTGATGAACTTGCGGTTTTGCGTGCCGGTCAGGTTTACGACAGCGCCCGCCACAGGCAGTCCATTCGCATCGGTGATTCGCCCGTTGATTACTCCGTTCGCGGCGGTAGGAAGCAATAAATTAATTCCTACGATAACCGGATCGTGATCGGAAGAACGGTAAGGGGTGCCGACATTGATCGCCTGCTGCGCGCCTGACTTGAACTCGAGGTTATAGTCAAGAACGGTAGGCTCGTCGGCGTTAATGTGCCAGATGGTAGTACCGGATATGTACTTGTCGAGTTCCTTGGTGGCGAGCGCATGATCCAGGTAACCGGATTGATTGCCAAACTGGTAAGAATATCGAGCAGCGACCGGCACCAATCTTTGCACCAGATCAATCAAACCGCCTGGCCCATCTGCCAATCGATCGCTGGCGTCGTCTTCAAGTCTGAAGATCGGATCTTCCTCGCCGTAAGAATTGAGGTCTCCCATAACCAGGACTCGGGCTTCACCCGAGGCGTTTTGGCGTTCCTCGATGAAGTCCAACAGCGCTTCGGCCTGGAGTGTGCGCTGAAGATTATCGCACCCTTGTCCATCTCCCTGATCGGCATCGAGACCGGTATCGTTAGCGGAGCAGCCCTTCGAGGTAAAGTGGTTCACGATGAAGCCAAACTTCGCGCCATTGGAATTGAGCACAAAAGTTTGCGCGAGGGGATTGCGCGCCTGGCCCGTCCAGATGGCGTCAGTGTCGTTTACCGCCGGACCGTCCGAAGTTACAGTGGCCGGTTTATAGATGATCGAGTTTTTGATCTCGTCGGTCCCCGGCGTAGTGCCTTCCGTAAATGCATAGGTGCCCGGTGCGGTCGCGTTGTTAAGACCGTTTACCAAATCTTGAATAGCGCTGGTTGCTGCGTTGCCGTCGTTCTCGATCTCGATCACTCCGTAAACATCGGCGTTGATAGCCACGATGGCGGCGATGATCTTGTCGCGTTGGCGATTAAACTCCGCTAGCGTTGTAGCGCCACGTGAAGTTGGGAAACCACCGCCGAGGCCGTCGCCGTTGAAATAATTAAGAACATTGAAGCTGGACACTTTCACCGTGCCGTTTACAGCCGCGGGCGAAGCGGTGCGCGGATTGGCCGAAACAAATACGGGCGCCACGGTGGGCTGAAGACGATACTCGCTGAAGTCGAACGTTAAGACACCGGTCAGTCCGGTGACCGAATCGCCGACTCGGCGTGTATTGTCTGGACCAAAGTAAGGAGTTGGATCCGGGTTTTGAATCGAGCGACCATCATCCAGCACTACATAGCGACGGGGATTGAGACTTGCTATCGTAAGCGCCCCGGGGCTATTGGTCCGATCGAAGT
>DASZDU010000416.1:0-5614 GCA_035941655.1 Pyrinomonadaceae bacterium
GCGGGTTTTGCTCTCTTCCAACCGCTGGACGATCACGCAACGCCGACGTATCCTCATTCCATGGCCGCCAGCATTCGATCAGCCTCGCCTGAAAATGCGTGCAATAGCTTCCAACCTGACAAGACTCCCGACCAACGGCACGAATTTTCGCGTCGAATAAAACAGCAGGCTTTAAACGAAGGTTTCGAGAAGGTGGGCATCGTTCCCGCTACCACACTCGATAACGAAGGCAAACAATTGCGGGAATGGCTCGACCGCGGTTACCAGGGCAATATGAGCTGGATGGCGCGCGACCCTGAAGTGCGCACCGATCCTCGTAAGCTTTTCTCTTCGGCGCGTTCAGTGGTGGTGGTAGCAAAGAATTACTACACGCCCGCCAAACACACTGACGATCAAATGACCGGCAAAGTGTCACGCTACGCCTGGGGTGACGATTACCACGAGGTTGTCGGCGCCCGGCTTCGTTCACTGCTGGCGTGGATCAAAGCCGAAGTTCCGCAGGCGGACGGCAAGATTTGCGTTGACATTCAACCGATGATGGACAAGGCCTGGGCTGCGCGCGCGGGACTGGGATGGATTGGTAAACATACGAACCTGATCACAACTGAATACGGATCGTGGGTCTTCATTGGCGAACTGCTGCTTGATCTCGAACTGGAATACGACAGCGAAATCATCGCCGACCACTGCGGCAGCTGCACTCTCTGCATCGACTCTTGTCCGACGAGCGCCATCACTGAACCCTACGTGGTCGATTCAAACAGGTGTATTTCCTACGCGACGATCGAGCTGCGCGATCAAGATCTGCCGCCGGCAGTTGCAGAAAATCTTGAAGGTTGGCTCTATGGCTGCGACATCTGCCAGGATGTTTGTCCCTGGAATCGTTTCGAGCAGATAACGGACGAGCCTCGGTTTCTGCCGCGCGAAGGGAACGTCAATGCTTCGCTTAACAACATGCTTGAGTTAACGGCCGAGACATACGCCGAACGCTTTCGCGGCAGTGCAATGAAGCGCGCAAAACTTTCGGGACTACAACGAAACGCGCGCGCACTGCTGGACTGAAGGGCTTTCAAGCAGGAGGCCAACAATCTAGTCGGTAGTCTCGGGGTCAGGAAGGTGGGCTTGCCCCCGCTCTTTTGTTTTGCGTTGTCACGCCTCAACACTTCGTTTATCTTCGGACAAGAATCGAACAACCAACTTCAACGAGGTCGTTAAATGAAACTGATCAAGTTCTTCCTGCTGGCGTGTCTGTTAACAATTATCTCTTGCGGCTCAATTGCCGCGCAGGATCCAAAGACGCCAGCCGATCTCCACAAGTTAGCCGCAGACTATTACAACTGGCGCAATCAAAACTTTCCTGTCGCCTCGAGCGATGCCGGACTGCACACCTGGGACAACAAGCTTACAGACTACGCACTCTCTGCTGTGCTCATGCGCCGGCTGCAAGTGAAAGAGGTGCTGGCAAAAGTGCGCGCGATGCCCACTGCAAACTGGAGCAAAGCAGATCGCATTGACTGGTTGCTGTTTCGCTCGCAGCTCGATGGCATCGACTTCTTCAATCGCGTTATTGATTTCGAGGAGACTGATCCACAGACTTACGTTAACGAGTGCAGCAACGGCATTTTCTCACTGCTTAAGAAAGAGTACGACTCGCCGCGCAACCGCGCCCTGGCCGCCACCGCGCGTCTCAAACAGATGCCTTTTCTCATTGAACAAGGAAAGGGCAACTTGAGTAAGCCGGTGCAGCTGTATGCGAAATTGGCGATCGATTCGGCCCGATCGATAGACAGTCTCTTCACTGACAGCCTGATGACTCTGGCAAAAGATTTGTCACCCGCTGAGCGTAACGAACTGGTGAAGGCACGCGATGCCGCGCTGGTATCGATTCATGGTTTTGCCGATTGGCTGGAGAAGCGTCTGCCCGGGATGGTGCCTTTCAAAGCCATGGGCGAGGAGAACTACAACTATCTTTTGAAAAACGTTTACCTGCTGCCAATGGACGCGAAGCAAGTTGATATGTTGGGCCAGGCTGAGCTGGCGCGCTACCGCGCGCTCGAGTCGTGGTTACCCGATCCTTCGCTGGCAGATCCTAATCCGGCGCGCAGTCAGAACATCCCGAAAGATCAGGAAGCATTTCTGAAGGCTTACGAAAGCCGGCAGACCGAGATGATTAACTTCCTGAATACGAACCGTCTGATTACCCTGCCGTCTTACCTTGGCCGCTTTGAAATTCGTCAACTTCCGGAAGCTTTCAAGCCAACCAGCCCCGGCGGCTTCATGAACCCGCCCGGTGTTTACGATAAAGATTCGAGCGGCTTCTATTTCATTCCTACTTACAACGCGCAGTCGAAAAACTTTTATATCCGCGCCGCGATAGAAGATCCAAGACCGATACTCGGCCACGAAGGAATCCCCGGACACTTCCTGCAACTCTCCATCGCGAATCATCTGCCGAATGAAATCCGCCGCCAGCACGGCGACGGCGTGTTCGTTGAAGGCTGGGCGCTTTATGGCGAAGAGATGCTGATGCGCACCGGTCTCTATCCCAACAATTCACCGGGGCAAGCACAAGTGCTCCGATTGTCGCGCTATCGTGCGGCGCGCATCGGCGTAGACGTCAACCTGCACACTGGCCGTTGGACCTTCGATCAGGCCGTAAACTATTTCATGGAAGCCGGCGGACTGGATCGCGAATCAGCCACGGGCGAAGCGGCCGGAGCGGCGGCGAGTCCCACACAGAAGATCACCTACATGGTTGGCAAATGGCAGATCATGAGGCTGCTGGGCAAGTATCGCGACAAGCAGGGCGCAAACTTTCGCCTGGGCCAGTTTCACGACGACCTGATCAAGAATGGCAGCCTGCCGCTTTCTATTGTTGAGTGGATTTTGCTGGACGATTCGTCCGCGATTGATCAGGCGCTGAAGTAGAAAGCAAGCGGCATAGCCGCGAGTATTAAAGTAATTTCAATGTTTGAAATCGAAACCAAAAACCTAACGAAGAACTTTGGCGGATTGATGGCCGTCAATAATCTCAACCTGCAGATTGCCAAAGGCACGATCTTTGGTTTCCTGGGACCCAACGGCGCCGGCAAATCTACGACCGTCAGAATGCTCACCGGCTTGTTACAGCCAAGCGCCGGCGAAGCCATTATCGGCGGGCTCTCGATTCTGAGTTCGCCGCTGGAAGTAAAAAAGAAGATCGGTGTGCTGCCCGAAGACCTTGCGCTCTTTGATTCACTAACCATCTGGGAGCACCTGATGATGTGTGGTCCGATCTATGGACTCGATCGTCGTGAGACCGAGAAGCGCGCCGAACAACTTTTGCGGTATCTGGACCTCTTCCAGCATCGAAACGTTTACGTAGATCAGGCTTCATCGGGAATGCGAAAGAAGTGCGCGCTCGGGATGGCCCTGTTGCATAACCCGGCGGTACTGTTTTTAGACGAACCTTTTGAAGGCATTGATCCGATCTCGTCACGAAACATCAAAAATCTGCTTTTGCTACTGGCCGAGAGAGGCGCCACGATTTTTTTGACGTCACACATTTTGGAGGTAGTTGAACGGTTGGTGCAGAGCTTCGCGATTATCGTGGGTGGTGAAATCGTCTGTAGTCAGTCGGTGGCAGAAAGCGCTCGAGCTGGTAAAACGATCGAGGACTTGTTTCTCAAACACGTCAACAGAGACGAGGTAGAGCAACTGGAGTGGATCGGATAATCACAATTAGCCGCTGGCAGTGGCGGGCTTTTTGGCGACGCTTTAATCGCGCCGGGAATTTGAACGCGGGCAATCAGGGAATCCTGTTGATATGCTCCATCCTCGTTCTCATCCGCTACCTCAAAGCACTACACGCAGCCGCCGGCGATCTTCCGCAGAATAACACAAGAATTTTTGCATCGTTGTTGCTGGTCATCTTTCTCGTTTGGATGTTTCCCCTCGTAAACAATGCTCGCACCAACATCTCAACTCGCAAACTACTGCACCTGCCCTTGCGCCATATCGAGCTATTCTGTATTCGACTGTTTACACTTCTATTCCCGCCATTCTCCTGGCTCATCGTCGCCGGATCGCTGGCCATTTGTTATCCGATCACTCGCGCGCGAAATCCTGTTGCCGGCGTTATCGCGGCCTGTTTGTTCATCGCTTTCTCAGCCTTGACGGGCGTAACGATTGCCCAGTTGTTAAGTCTAAGCGTTTTCAGAAAGCTGTTCTTTGCTGCGTTGGTGTTAGCCGGCTGGCTGATTTTTTATCTCGGATACAACTACGGGGTCGGACGAGTTTTATCATTCGCGTCATCTCTACCGGCTTCGCCAGTAATCAACGCGGCAGTGGGAACGCGCCCGTGGCTAGCCGTATCTGAACTCGCAGCGCTGACGACAGTCGCATTCTTCGCGGCGTTCTGGTCGTTTAAGAGAAGCCTCGATGTCACCTCAAAACCACGCTCACGAAGGCGAGGGGTTTTTGGTAGATTCAGAATACCCGGCGCGATCGGTGGCCTGGCGGCCAAAGACTTTCGCTATTTTCGGCGTCTGCTTGATCCATACCTCGGCGTATTGGCTGCCGCGCTCGGTTGTTTATATTTGATAACAGCCGAGGTTTCATCAGCCACCTTGTTTCAGGTTTTTGTTCTGAGCGTGTTCGCCGGCAACGCGCCACTGGCGTTCAATGCTTTCGGGCTCGATAACCGCGCGGCAATGGATCGACTCAGACTCATGCCGTTAACAGGCACAACAATCATGCTCGGTAAGAACGTCGCCTTCCTGATGGTTGTGGCGCTGCAGTTAACACCGCTTATCCTGCTGGCATTCTGGCGACTGGGATTGTTTATTGGCTTGCTTGGGTTCGCTGAAGCGCTCGCCGTAGCGGCGTTGTACCTGGCGTGGGGCAACTGGATGTCCGTTAACTATCCGTTCAAGATGCAATTCTTCCAGTTCTCTTCTTCAAGCGGCGTGGTGGTGGAAGTGATAGCGGGCATTTTGTTCAGTAGCCTGCCGGGAGCTATTGCCATTTACGCAGTGAGGGCGAACGGACTTGGGGCGGCCTGGATAATAGCGCTAACGCTGTTAGCCAGCGGCGGCTTGTATTTGTTGTCAGTCTTCCGCGCGGGCGGAGGGTTTTCGCAAAAGCACGATCGTATTGCGCGCGCGCTTTCATGAGCGAGCGCCTTTTTTGGAGTGCGCTGACCTGTCAGCGCTTTGGTTCATCGCGACCTGTCGCGATATCGTTGAAGTAAAAAGTCTGCCACGCAGGCGCTCTCGCCAACCACTGTGAATCATTTCGACCCGATAACTCTGGAAATCTATCGTGCTCTCTACACTTCCGTAGCGGAGGAGATGGGCATTTCACTACGGCGCACGGCCTTTTCGCCAAACATCAAAGAGCGCCGCGATTACTCATGCGCCGTCTTCGATCGTGAAGGTCGGGTAATTGCGCAAGGCGATCATATGCCGGTGCATTTAGGCTCAATGCCGATGGCCGTCGCTTCCGCGTTAAATGAAATAGATCTTCAACCGGGAGACGTAGTTGCTCTGAACGACCCTTTTGCCGGCGGCACGCACCTTCCGGACGTGTCGTTGGTGGCACCAGTGTACAGTGCGCAGTGGGCAGTGGGCAGTCC
>DASZDU010000417.1:0-17942 GCA_035941655.1 Pyrinomonadaceae bacterium
GATTACGCTTAGGATTTTGGAGTTGCATTGGGGGTCGCCGCCAGCGACACAAGTTTCGGCCAATAGCTTCAGGCCTTCCGCCAAACCACAGAGTAGCGCCACAGCAAATGCTTTCTGACCCTGGCGCCGGGGAGGATCGCGGCGCAGAGTTCGCGGACGACAGTCATCGTCGGGTAAATGTCGTGGCTCTCGTGGATGGCCCAGGCAGCGTTGGCTTCCCGAGATGGGAGCAGGCGGCCGTGGTGCATCAATCTCAGGGCCACGCTCAGGGCCATCGCCGGGGGATTCAGGAAGGTATCAACCACGCTGCTCGGTTCGAACAGATCGAGGATTAGCAAAACGCCGCCTGGTTTCAGGGCGGCTTTCATTTTCAACAGGACCTCTCGCAGCGGCAGGTGATGCAACGTCGCGATGCTGGCGATGCAGTCGAAACTTTCGGCCGGCAGGTCAACCTGCATGACATCCGCGAGCTCGTATTCAACACCCGGCAGATGTGCTGAATGTTCGCGCGCAATGCGAATCATCTCGGGCGATAGATCGAGGGCCAACACGCGCTCGCATCTTTTGGCCAGCCGGCGCGAGAACTCACCTTTGCCGCAGCCAATTTCCAGCGCGGCGTGACAAGGCGAAGGAAGTTGACGCAGCAGGAACTTGTGATAGTGATCGTTGTGAAGCGAGCCGTCGGCGGAGACCAGCGCGATACGATCGAAGTCTGACTGAAGGGTGGACATAATCAGTGGGCAGTGAGCAGTAAGCAGTAAGCAGCTTGACCGGAGCACGGAATGGCCACTGCTCACCGCGCAGCTTACTCCCACTGCTCACTGCCCACCACTGCCCACTGCCCACCACTGCCCACTGCTCACTGCTCACTGCTCACTGCTTACTGCTTACTGCAGGTGGATCACATTTCCGAGGCCGCGATCGCGCAGGAGCTTGTTGAAGGCATCAAGGTCGCGGCTCAGTATCTCGTCAAGCCGTCGTCGGTGCGTGGCGAGTTGTTCTGCAAACATCGTCTTCACTTCGCGATGCTGTGTAGTGGGAGGGAAGTCGCCGCCGCCGATTCCATTCGCCAGGTAAGTCATTTTACTGATCAACTTTGGTGAATAACGCACACCGTCCTGACCCTGGCCCGTTAATTTGCGTTGGATCAGGTTTTCTTCAACGTCGATCAGTTTCTTATCGAGATCATCGGCTGCGCGCTTAATGGCAGCATAGTCGCCACCAGAAGATGCAGGCGTCACGCCCGCCGTCCCACTAGCTGCGGTTCCGCTATCCAATAGCGCGGTTAACGTCCCCAGTTGACTGCGTATCAGTTCGATCTGGTTGACCATATCCGCCGCGCTTTCCAGATCCTTTCTCAACTCAAACAGCATTGCGATTTGTGTGTTGATGTCGGCTTCGGTGCCTTCTGAGTTTGGATCTTTTCTGACGACTAACGTCTGACTCGACTCAGCACCGGCGGCGGAAAGTTTGACAGTGTAAGTTCCGGGCGGCATCAACACAGACATGCGACCACCCTCAGGAGCGAGGCGCCAGCCCTCAGCGCCATTGCGAATTTCAGGTGCGTATGCCGGGCTGGTGCGCAGACGCACCTCTTTTGTTTGTTCGCCGCGCAGGTCCCAATTGACGCGATTGATGCCGGCGGTCTTGGTCCCGCTTATCGTGCGCACCAATTTTCCCTGAGCGTCCTCAATCCGAATTTTCACGTCGCCACCCTGCGCGGTCTTCAGGTAGTAATTGATCGAGGCGCCGTAAGCCGGGTTCTGTCCCGCGGTTGGATCGTAGTCGACCGAAACCGGCACGGCGGAATTGCGGAAACGGTAGGCGGGCCGTGGCGCGAACAGATACGCGCTCGAGTTGCGCACGTTCGAACTCATCTGCTGCAACGGCGCTAGGTCGTCGAGTATCCAAAAGCCGCGACCGTAGGTGGCGATTACCAGGTCGTTAAAATGTTCCTGGACCACCATCCAGTAGACGGGTGCGCGCGGCAGATTTGACTGCAGCGGTTCCCAGTTAGCGCCGTCGTCGAAGGAAACAAAGAGGCCGCCTTCCGTTCCGAGGTACAACAAGCCCGGCCGCACCGGATCTTCGCGGACGCAGTGAGCGTAGCTGAGCATGGTGTGCGGAATGCCGTTAGTGATTGCTGTCCAGGTTTTACCGTAGTTGCTGGTCTTATAAACAAATGGATCGCGATTGTTGACCTGATGGAAATCGACTGTGATGTAAGCGGCGCCCGCGTCGTAACGCGACGGCTCGATATTGCTGACTGTGCCCCACGGCGGCAGATTAGGTATATTTTTCGTAACGTTCGTCCACTTCTGGCCGCCGTCCCTTGTGACCTGGACCAGCCCATCGTTGGTGCCGGCCCAGATTAGCCCTTTTTCTTTTGGCGACTCGGCGATTGCAAACACCACCGGCGCATACTCGACGCCGATGTTGTCTCCGGTCAAACCACCTGAAAACCCCTGTTTGCTCTTGTCGTTCGTTGTTAGATCCGGACTGATCAACTGCCAGCTTTGCCCGTTGTCGGTAGTTTGATGGACGTATTGACTGCCGACGTAAAGCTTGTGGCGATCGTGCGGCGAGATTGTTAAGGGCATGGTCCAGACAAATCTATATTTTAGTTCGGCCGCCGTGGATCCGTTTGACTGGTCTGGCCAGACTTCTACATTGCGGCCCTGACCGGTGGCCAGGTTGAAACGCTCTACGATGCCGCCGACGCTGCCTGAACCTGAGGCGCTCGACCAGATGATGTTGCTGTCGATCGGGTCGGGCGTGGCCCAACCGCTCTCGCCGCCGCCGACCGCCTGCCAGGCGCTGCGCGGAATTTGTCCGCCCCCGAAGCCGCCGCCGCGCGTGTTGCTTGGGCCACGATACGAGGGATCGTCCTGTTCGTTGCCGTAGACGAAATACGGAATTTTGTTATCGACTGTTACGTGATACATCTGCGCGATTGGCAGCTGAATTCGGTGCCAGGTCTTACCGCGCGTCACCGAGATGGAGACTCCGCCGTCGTTCGCGACCGCCATGCGGTTCGGGTTCGTTGGATCGATCCACATGTCATGATTGTCGCCACCGGGACTGCTCCCGAAACCTGTGCCGGTGCGCAAGGTCTCGCCGCCGTCGATAGAGGTGCTGAAGGCGGCCGTCAAAAAGTAGGTTTCGTTTTCATTATCGGGCGCGGCCACGACGCGGAAGTAGTAATGCGTGCGTCCGCCGAGTGTGCGATCGTAACTCACCAGCCGCCAGTTGTCGCCACCATCGTCTGAGCGCCAAAGCTTGCCGCGATCGGTTTCCTTGCCGTTAACCGGCACGCCATCGCCGGTTTCGATTAGCGCGTAGATGCGACTGGGATTTGACGAGGCAATCGCCATGGCCACCTTGCCGGTGGTGCGCGTCGGCAATCCCCGGCCGGTGAGTTTCTTCCAGGTCAGTCCTTCATCAGTCGATTTGTAAATGCCGCTGCCCGGGCCGCCGCTTTCCCGTCCCCAGGTGTGAATCTCGAGCGGCCACATGCCGGCAAAAATATTGCGCGGGTTGACTGGATCCATTACCACTTCCGAGGCGCCGGTGTTTTCGTCGACAAACAACACGCGGTCCCAGGTCTTGCCGCCATCGGCTGTGCGAAACACGCCGCGCTCAGGTTGCGGGCCGTAGCTGTGGCCCATCGCGGCCGCCAGAACGATGTCGGGATTTTTTGGATCGATAACGATGCGGCCAATGCGCCCGGTTTTCTCGAGTCCCATCAGCTTCCAGGTCTTACCGGCGTCGGTGGATTTATATATGCCGGCGCCGACGGAGATGTGACTACGAATATGCGCTTCGCCCGTGCCGGCCCAAACTATATTCGGGTCGGAAGGTGCAATAGCCAAAGAACCCACCGAGGAGACTGGTTGACCATCGAAGATTGGTTCCCAGTGAATACCGCCGTCGGTTGTTTTGAAAATGCCGCCCGACGCCGCGCCGACGTAATAAATATTCGACTGTCCCGGCACGCTCACTACCGAGGTCACGCGGTTGCCGACCGGACCGATGTAGCGATAGCGCATGGCGCCGAGAATGTCTTTACTCGGTTCCTGCGCCGGAACGGCTGACAGGAAACCCACAACGATAGCGAGGACTACGACAAATAGTTTTGCAGGCTTCAACATGATGCGTCTCCGCGCGAGCGCATGATCGTTGTCGAGCGTCGCGTTTTTCACGTGTGATTGTTTGAAAGAAACTCGAGCACCGGGCAGTTCAGTGGAGCGAGCGAATTATTGCACTAGAGCCTGCGAAAAGGAATAGTGGCCGCGGGTGAACGGAGAATACTGGGCCGCGGATGAACGCAGATGAACACGGATCAGGAGATAAACAATTGATAAGTAACAGGAGACGCTCAAGTCTCAGCAGCTCTTGGTCAGGAAGGCGGGCTTGCCCCGCTCTTCCGAACGGCATCTATTGGTTATTCAGAATCCGACCCATCCGAGTTAATCCGCGGCTAATTCTTAACAAGCGTCGCCCGCGGTCGTGAATACGTGCATCCAGCGACCGTTTGTTTTCCTGTAGATGGAATAACTGTAAGCATCGAACCCGTGTTGCTGAACAAACACCTCGCCAATACCGTCGCCATCGAGATCCAGTTGATCGACGAAATCGACAGCCGAGTCAAACCCCTCAGGCGGCAGACGGTAAGCCTGAAACTTTTCAAAAGCGACTTTGAAATTCTTGCCGGCAGGGTCTGCAATCAGGAACAGATCGCGGCGCGCTTTCGAAATTGTCTGAATCACAAAGCTGCCGATCATCTCAAACTTGCCATCGCCGTCAAGATCAGTGGCCGTGAGATTTGTAGTCGTTATTAAACGGAACAGTGGTTTGGCTGTTTTATGCGCACCATAAACCTGGTTGACAAGCTTCGTCATCGCTTCGCGTTCAGGCTGCGTCGGTGGCCGGCGAGCGCTTGCCTTGCGCCCCAGTGAATCAGAATCGGTAGCAAGTGCCGAAAGGCGCGGCGGAATCTTTCCGTTGTCATGCACCTTGGCCGTAGCGTGAATGTTGTTACATCCCATGTCGAAGCTGGTGATAGTGGCGCTGCCGACTTCTCCACCTCCGAACGTCACGCGGTAATTCTTCCCGGTCGAAAAGTACTCACCCGCAAACTTGCGTTGCGCTGTCTCGTTGTACTCGGAATAGGGCTGGTTCAGCTTGCCGTTCGTAAGCAGCACTACTGCGTCCATGTTGCCTTGCGAGCCTTCCGCATCACTGCGAGATACTACGCAGACCAGGGAACCGGCGGGCTCGGATTTTTGAACTGAGGCTGAGACAGCGGACCGCTCCGCTTCTGGCGAAGCTGGGAAGAGGGAAAGAAGCGTGAGAACAACAATCAAGCGCCGCAGTGCATGCCACCTCGCTGGTCCGTTTTTATTCGAAGTTTTTGGCATCATCGTCGTCGTGTCGCAGCGCGCTTCTTATTCAAACGAGCCTTGAAAGCGGTCTCGCCTCCGGTCTCGCCTTTACGTCCCGCAGAATTGGCAACGACGGTCGAGGGCGATGCTGTCTTCGGCGTTACCGCATCGCCGCCGACGTTCTGCGCAGACTTGTCGGCAAACATTTTGTTCGCATTCTTTCGGCGGCCGCTCAGCGCCGGCGTGTCTTTTTTCTGTTGGCGATTCTGATCAGGCGCGCCGGCCATTCCGGTCTGTTGCCCGCGCGGCTTCGCCTTCGCGCCAATCTTATGCTGATCTTTTTTTTGTGGCATCCAGTTACTCCCTGCTCTTAAAACGGTGATTCATACGCCATTCGCTTGCATACTCTCATTCACCGCGGCTCTAGCCCGGAGTTTGAAGTAGGCGCCACGAGTTGCCACTGAGGAAACCGTTAAAAACGGTTTCAGGTCCAGAGTGCCCGCTTCGATACCGGGCTAAAGCCTCAGTGTGAATAAGACTAACGGCAAACGGACCCACGACGCACGCCCGCGTTCGTAGCGTCAGCTGGGATCTGCCTGCTTCGGCTCTCGCGCAAGTGACCATTTCAGCAGCGGCGGCGTCACCAGCGTAGTGACTATCACCATAATTACCACTGCGCCGAAGGTGCCTGAATTGATCACAGGTTTAGGAAGCCCGACAATGTCCGGGAGCATCAAAGTTGCGCCGATGCCGGCAAAAATCAGTCCCACTTCACCACGCGGAATCATTCCTAATCCAATCGCAAGTCGATTCGTGCCTCGTTCCAGTACTCCCAGCGAACAGATTTGTTTGCCAATGATCGCTGCCAGGGTAAGTATGACGGCAAAGCCCATCAAATCCAGTCGCGCGAAATAGCGAAGGTCGACTCTCATACCCATCAACACGAAGAAAATCGGGACCAGCACCAGACTGACAGGCTGCAATAGATCTTCAAGGTCCCGCTCTTTGCGCGAGTGTGCCGGCTTGTAGTGCACTTCATCCAGAACCAGACCCGCGGCAAAGGCGCCCACGATCGGCGCCAGGCCCACCTTCGCCGACACCCAGGAGAGCAGCAGGCAAAAGGAGACGGCCAACGTAAGTAGCACGCCTTCCGACTTCAATCGTCCAGCGCCGCTAAGCAGACGTGGTACCAGGAAGTGTCCCAACACGATCGATCCGATCAGGAACGCAAGGGCTTTGACGGCAATCAGAGCCACGGCCATCACGGAAAGAACGCTGCCGTTTGCAGTCGCCTTTATAGCCCCAACTACCACCGCCAAAATCATCAGGCCGAGCACGTCGTCGATCACCGCCGCGCCAAGAATGATGCGCGCCGGTCGCGTTTGCAGTTTTCCGAGATCTTTGAACACGCGAGCTGTGATGCCGACGCTGGTAGCGCAAAGCGTCGCACCGATAAAGATATGAACCAGCCGCGATTCATCGGGAATAAAGTAGGCAGCTACGCCCCAGCCCAGGAGGAATGGAGCAATTACCCCAAGCACGGCCACCAGCAATGATGACCAACCGACCTCCACCATTTCTTTCAAATCCGATTGCAGGCCGACCTCAAAGAGCAGGATGATTACACCGACTTCGGCAAGAGCAGCAATGACTTCGTTAGTTTTGAGCGGTTCAGCCCCGCTAAAACCAAGCAACACCAGGTTGCCGATAACGATGCCGCCAATTAGTTCGCCCAACACTGCCGGCTGTTTGATTCGTTCAAACAGTTCACCGCCAAGCTTTCCGACCAGCAACATGACAGCGATGCCGGCGAGAATCAGCGGTTGAAGCCCCTGAGAATCACCAACAGCCGCCGGCATCGCATTCTCAGCCGCGTGTAACGAGGGTACGCATGCCAGGAAAAGGCATACATGCAACAGCGTTCGCAGGACATTTTTCATCAGCCGACAGGAAGTGGGGCGATTATTACATATCGAATGCAATGGGCGTTTTACTCCTGTTGTCGTTTGCGTCCCTCATGCCGCCCTTCTATAATGCGCCAAATTTCAGCGGCCCAGGATTGCACGGTTGCGGGTTGGACCGCAGAAGTTTCAAGACGCTTAAGAAATCAAACCAACTTACAACATGTCAACCCCTATTAGATGGAAAGAGCGTCGGCGTGTTGCGTCTCGCGTTTCAGGAAGGCCGCAGACGCCGTTGCGCGCATTGGCTTTCAACCTGGGCGAGGCTGCGCGCGCTGCATTGACCGAGCCCTTCCGGCTTACAGTTGAACACCATCAGATCCGTCTGCGGCGACTGCCGCGCGAACTCGACGGCTTTCGTATTGTTCAACTTTCAGACCTTCACCACAGTCCCTTCACCAGTCGTGAACAAATCGAACGCGCCATTGAAACAGCCAACAGTCTGCAGCCCGACATCGTGGCGCTTACCGGTGATTATGTTTCCAAGGAACGTGAATACGCGGCGCCGTGCGCAGAGCTTCTGGGAGAATTGCGTGCGCGGCACGGCATCTTTGCTGTGTTGGGGAATCACGATCATTGGACAGATGCAGCTTTGATTACCGACTTGTTTCGCGCTGAAGGCATAACCGTACTGATCAATCAGGGCATGCGCTTCGAGAAGAACGGCGCCGCCTTCTGGCTCGCGGGCGTGGATGACACGATGGTGGGACTTGAAGACTTACCGCTGGCGCTGGCCGGTGCGAGTGAACAGGAATTCAAGCTGCTACTAGCGCATAATCCGATCATCCTGCGCAAAGCTGCCCGTGCCGGAGTTGATCTGGTACTAAGCGGACATACGCACGGCGGACAAGTCAGTTTACGTTCCGATCGTAGCGCCTCCGGCCGGCCGCGTCGCCGCTTGCTAAAGGGCCTGGCGCGCCAGGGCGAGACTCAAATCTACGTCACCAGAGGGCTTGGGACCGTCGTTTTGCCAGTTCGATTCGGCTGCCCTCCGGAGGTTTCGTTACTCGAATTACGCACTGCTTGAAAATGTAACGCAAACTGTTAGTTTGCGGCTCGTTCGCCTGACAACGCGCGGAGTATTCCACCACTTCGCAAACTAACAGTTTGCGTTACAACCACTAATGTCCTCCTCGCGAATAGTTACCGTTCCGAATATGCTCACCGTCTTTCGGATGGTGCTTATCCCGGTTTTTGTTACGCTTCTTTTTTATCAACGATTTGTTTGGGCGCTGGGGGTATTCGTCATCGCCGGTCTCACCGATACGCTCGATGGACTCCTGGCTCGCCGTTTTGCTCAGCAGTCTCAGCTTGGCACTATCCTCGATCCGATTGCTGACAAACTAATGCTGGTGACCGCATTTATCGTGCTCTCTATGCGGAGCGTCTTCCCACAGCCGTTGCCCGGTCACCTGCCCGTGCCTTTTTGGGTGACCGTTGCGGTCATCAGCCGCGACGTCTTCATTATTGTTGGTGCGGCGGCTATTAATATGACCACCGGTTTCCGCGGCTTTCGACCATCCTGGCTGGGGAAGTTGAACACTACCGTTCAAATTTCCGGGATTGTCCTGATAATGTTTGCTGCCAGCGTGCCTTATTACACCGGGTACTATCTCCCGACCGTTTATGCAGCCGTTTTTGCCCTCGCAATACTCTCAGGACTGCACTACATCTTCTTCGCCTCCAAGCTAATGAATGAAGACCGGCGTCCCGCGCCAACCCCTCAAGATTCCAGCCAAAACTAACTAGCCAACCCTCGGTGCGGCGCTGTTATCAAAGTTGACAATGAAAGGCTCACATATTATATTACGACTCCGTTCAACTACGGGTTCAGAAGTCCTGGTAATCAGCGATAGTGCAGCCCTGACGGGGCTAAAAACGTTTTGGAGAACAAAAACAAATGAGCAAGATCATAGGAATCGACTTGGGAACAACCAACTCCGTGGTGGCAGTCATGGAGGGCGGCGAACCCACCGTCATTACGAACTCCGAAGGTGGTAGAACTACCCCATCGGTGGTTGCCTTTACAAAGGACGGCAGCCGTCTGGTTGGTCAGGTGGCTAAACGGCAGGCGGTCACTAATCCGGAGAACACCGTTTACTCAATCAAAAGATTTATGGGGCGGCGCTTTGACGAAGTCACCGAGGAGATTAAGCAGGTGCCTTATAAGGTAAAACCTGCCGGCTCCGGCGATGTGCGCATCGAGGCGGGCGGCAAGGAATGGAGCCCACCCGAGATTTCAGCAATTATTCTGCAAAAGATGAAACAGTCGGCTGAGGACTATCTCGGTCAGAAGGTGGATAAAGCGGTAATCACCGTCCCCGCCTACTTCAATGATGCGCAACGGCAAGCCACTAAGGATGCCGGCAAGATTGCTGGTCTGGAAGTGATGCGCATCGTTAATGAACCGACCGCAGCTGCGCTGGCCTATGGACTCGACAAAAAGAAGGACGAGACGATTGCGGTGTTCGACTTTGGTGGCGGTACTTTCGACATCTCGATACTCGAGGTGGGCGAAGGTGTAGTCGAAGTGAAGTCGACCAACGGCGACACCCACCTGGGCGGCGACGATATTGATGAACGCCTGACTGAATGGATCATCGAAGAGTTCAAGAAGGACCAGGGTATCGACCTCTCGAATGACAAGATGGCCTTGCAGCGTTTGAAGGAGGCTTCGGAGAAAGCGAAGATCGAACTCTCCAGTACCATGGAGACTGAAATCAATTTGCCGTTCGTGACTGCAGATCAGTCTGGTCCGAAGCACCTGGCAATGAAACTTTCGCGCGCCAAGTTTGAACAGTTGGCTGAACCAATCCTTGGTCGCTTGAAGGGGCCGGTGGAACAGGCGATCAAAGACGCCGGGCTCCAAGCCAACAAGATCGACGAAGTTGTTTTGGTTGGGGGATCGACTCGAATTCCCAAGGTGCAGGAAATTGTGAAGGGATTGTTTGCCGGCAAAGAGCCGAACAAGAGTGTCAACCCTGATGAAGTGGTAGCAATCGGCGCGGCCGTGCAGGCGGGCGTGCTTTCAGGCGAGAAGACTGACATTCTGCTGCTTGACGTTACGCCACTCAGCCTGGGCATTGAGACGCTTGGTGGTGTGTTCACTAAACTAATCGAACGCAATACCACAATCCCCACGCGCAAGTCTGAGATATTCTCGACCGCATCTGACAATCAAACGTCAGTTGAAGTCCACGTGCTCCAGGGCGAGCGTCAAATGGCCGGTGACAATCGCACCCTGGGCAAGTTTCACCTGATCGGCATACCGCCCGCGCCGCGGGGAATGCCGCAGGTTGAGGTGGCCTTCGACATCGACGCCAATGGCATCGTGAACGTTTCGGCGAAGGACATGGGTACCGGTCGCGAACAGAAAATCACTATCACTTCATCTTCCGGTCTGTCGAAGGAAGAGATCGACAAGATGATGCGCGATGCGGAGTCTCACGCTGCCGACGACGTCAAGAAACGTGAAGAAATCGAAGCACGCAACAAGCTTGATGGTCTGGTCTATCAAATGGAAAAAACGCTCAACGACAATCGCGAGAAAGTTGGTGCAGTAGCAGCCGACGTCGAGGCGGCGATTGCCGAAGGCAAGAAGGCGTTGGCTGAAGGTGGCGTTGAAAAACTGAATGAAGCCTTTAACCAGCTGCAGACTGCCTCGCATAAACTGGCTGAAGCGCTTTATCAGCAGACCGCGGCTTCAGGAACTGAAACCGCTGCGGATGATCAAGCTTCAGCAGCAGGTGCTTCGGCAGCGGGGGGCGCTGGCGAAGACAACGTCATCGATGCGGAATACGTAGACGTCGACGACAACAAATAAGGTAAGCAGTGAACGGTGAGCAGTGAGCAGTTTAGGACTTAAGCCTCTACTGCTCACTGCTTACTGCTAACTGCTCACTGATTCGCAATGGCCAAACAAGACTATTACGAAGTACTGGGTATCAAGCGCGACGCTAAGCCTGAGGAGATCAAGAAGGCTTATCGGCGACTCGCGCGCAAATATCATCCGGACGTGAACCCGGGCGACAAGGCGTCAGAGGAGCGTTTCAAATTAACCACTGAAGCTCACGACGTCCTTTCCGATCCCAAGAAACGAAAAGTCTACGATCAGTTTGGGCAGTATTCTGACAATCTTGCCGACGCCGCGGCTCGAGGCGGCCGACCAGCGGGCGGACAAACTTCTCCCGGATTTGATTTCAGCGGTTTTGACTGGAGCACAACCTCGGCGCCGGGCGGCAGCAGTGGCGGCTCCAGCTTTCGAGACATCTTCGCGGACCTCTTCGGCGGTGGCTCGGCGAAAGAGGCAGAACCGCCGCGAGCTCAGCCGAAACGTGGCGCAGACATTGAGATGCCTTTGGCGCTGTCATTTGAAGAAGCGATTAAGGGCATGACTACCAATCTTACCGTAAACCGATCGGAGCAGTGTTCGCGTTGCAACGGCGCCGGCGACATTGGTGGGCCAGTGATGGTTTGTGCAACGTGCAAAGGTTCAGGACAAGTGCAGCGCGCCGGCGGTCGTTTGCGCTTCGCCCAGGAGTGTCCGGATTGCGGAGGCACCGGTCGCCGACGCTCACCGTGTTCTTTGTGCAAAGGCAAGGGCACAGTGCCAAAGACCGAGAGTGTGAAAGTGCGCATTCCGGCGGGTGTGGAAACAGGATCGCGCGTGCGCATTCCCGGCAAGGGTGAAGGCGGACGCCTCGGCGCGCCTCCAGGCGACCTGCACATCATCACCAACGTCGGCACACACAAATATTTCACACGCAAGGGCGACAATATCTACGTGACAGTTCCGGTAACAGTGCCGGAAGGGGCGCTGGGCGCGAAGATTGAAGTGCCGACCGTTGAAGGCAAAGCGCAGTTGCGCATACCGCCCGGCACGCAATCAGGTCAGAAGTTTCGGCTGCGCCAACGCGGTGCTCCGTCTCTGCGCAACCCCGGCGCGCGAGGCGATCAATTTGTTGAAGTGCAGGTGACGCTTCCGAAAGTGATCTCGGAAGAAACAAAGGAACTGCTGCGGCAGTATTCGAAATTGAACGACGAGAACCCGCGGGTGGAGATGGGGCTGGAGTGAAAAGTGAAGAGTGAAAAGTGAAAAGTGAAGAGTCAGAAACAAGAATGTCGTGAAGAGTCGGTTCTTACTTTTCACTTTTCACCGTTCACTATTCACTGCTTTTAGTCATGAAGCGCAAACCTAAGACATACACGATCAGCGCGGTGGCGGAGCAATATGAGCTGCATCCGCAGACGTTGCGCATGTATGAACGCGAGGGGCTGCTCAAGCCGTCGCGCTCGGAAGGCAACACGCGTCTCTACACCGATCCGGATCTCGCTCGGCTGGAGCTGATTCTTTCGCTCACGCGCGACCTCGGCGTAAATCTCGCAGGTGTTGAGATCATTCTCAACATGCGCGAGAAGATGGATGCCATGCAGGCTGAGTTCGAACGCTTCTTCCAGTATTTGCAGACTCACGCAGATGAATTAACCAACTTCGTCGAACCTCCGGCGGAAGGCACCACCGACGCGCTCGTTCCCATCACGCGCGCCGCCGCACTTCGCCGCCGCAGCGCTTCCCGTAGTTAACAGAATTCTTTCATCTCCAGTAAACCTTCCTGTGTCGGCGATCGATTTCCTCTATCGACCAATTCAGCTACTGTGACGCCCGTAATTCGAGCTGTCTCGAGCTTGCCAGGCACGATCACCCTTGTGCCGTTTTCACCGCTAATCCGGCTCGCGGCTTAATCCCAATCTCTTAGCACCGCTTCAGCTAGACGAAACGACCATGAAAGCGTTTGCTTCAATCCGTGTCATCACCTCCATCATCCTTTCGGCGGTGCTGCTTGCGACTGCGTTTGTCTGTCGTGTGCGCGCGCAGGACCTCGACAACGTAACCATCACCGGCCGTGTGTTTGATCAGAACGGCGCTATCATTCCCGGCGCGACCATCGAACTCATCCTAATGAAAACCGGTGCTACACGCTTGAGCGTCACTGGCGACGAAGGCAGCTACCGCATCATTCAGTTGGAGCCCGGCATTTACAATCTGCGCGCCTCATTTTCGGGCTTTGCGATTCAGGAAAAAAAGGAACTGACATTCATTGCGGGCAAGAACGTGCAGCTCGACATAACCCTTGTTCCTGAAGGCGTAACCGTGGATCCGGTAACTATCACCGCCGATGACACACCTGCAGTTGATACCACGCGCACAGTTGTGGGTGGCACAGTTACCACACATGAAGTCGAATCGTTGCCGGTGAACACGCGTTCGCCGCTGGATTTGATTTTTACTTTACCGGGCGTATCGGAAGAGGCACTTTCCACGCGCGACCTGGCGGAGGATCGCAACAGCTCCGTCGCCAACACGCCCGAAGAAACCGGAACATTTTCGCTTTCCGGCGGTCCGGCTTATTCGAACAACATCACCATCGATGGTCTCGACAATAACGATGATCGAGCCGCGCGTGAACGTTTTCAACCTTCTCTCGAAGCGGTTGAAGAAGTTCAAATCATCACCAATCAGTTTTCGGCGGAATACGGTCGCGCGTCAGGTGGGCGTATAAACATCCGCACGCGCGGCGGCTCGAACAAGTATCGCGGGCGCGCATTCTATTTTTTCCGCAACGACTGGTTCAATGCGAACACTTCCAACAACAAGGCCCGTGGTATCTCGCGCCTCCCGCTTGAAGAGCACAACCCCGGCTTAACCTTCAGCGGTCCACTGCGACTGCCGCGCTACGACGGTCGTCAGAAAACTTTTTTCTTTACCGCTTACGAGTACGACACGATTTTCGACTCGGCAACGATCGACACGCTCGTACCGATTCAGCAGAACCCGCTGTTCCCGATTCCAGCGCCCACTGTTACCGATCCGGCCTTGATCGGAACGCTGCGATTGAATGCCGGCATCGCGCCGTTCATTGCCGCCGTAGCGACTCCCGTCAAGAACCACACGCTGACCGCGCGCATCGATCACAAGTTTTCTGACCTCCACAATGGTTCAATTCTTTATCAGCTGGGACGGCAGAAGAATCTGCGGCAGTTTGGCGGTGGTAATCGTTTGGCAGAGGCGTTGCTCGGCAAGACGCGAAACACCGACGCCATTTCCTATACCGACAATTATGTTTTGTCGCCAACCCTCGTCAACCAAACGCGCGTGCAGTTTTCCCGCTTAACGCCCGGCGTGGCAGCGAGCGGCGGCCGCAGACCAGTGGTGCTGATTACGCTTGACGATCCATTGCCCTCCAGCGATCCGGACCAGCGTTCCGGCACGCTCGTAGCCGGCTCGTCAACTTCAGGGGCGACAGATCGACGCGAGCAACGTGCGCAGGTTCAGGAGATTGTTTCGTGGGTGCGCGGCGCCCATTCATTGAAATTCGGCGGCGATGTGCAGTACATCAGCTCCACCTTCATTGATCTTTCAGATATCTCCGGAACCTTCAGCTTTGCCAACGCCGCGGACTTCATCGCGAACAAACCGAGTCGCTTTCGTCAAAATTTTCAAGCCGAGTCGACGCAGAACAACACCTACATGGGGTTCTTCATTCAGGACGAATGGCGCTTGCTCCCCAATCTAGTTTTGAGTTATGGCTTGCGCTATGAAAACGAGACCATCATCAGGGACACGAATAACTGGGGACCCCGTGCGTCGGTTGCTTACGATCCTTTCAAAGACGGCAAAACTGTAGTCAGGTTGGGCGCGGGAATCTTTTACAACCGTGCGCTGCTTCGTACCATTGACGATTTTACGCTCGGCGCCCAGCAGCGTTTCTTTGACACGAACGACTTGATCGATCCTGCGACGGGCCAACTGGGCAGCGCCGATTTCCGACGCGCGTTCATTGCCGCTAATCTGAAGTTTCCGCAAACATTAACCGTCGAGTCACCGCTGGTTAAAAACTTTGGGGTGCTGAATGCAGGGTTTTCGCGACGTCTGGATCCGGAGCTTCGCATTCCCGAGAGTTACCAGGCGAATGTAGGTCTTGAACGAGATTTGGGTCACGGATTCGTTTTCGAAACCAACTACACATTTAATCGCAGCTTACATTTGTGGCGTGAATTCAACGCCAATGCTCCGCGTCTGCCGGCCGGTTTCAAGAGTTTTACGGAATACCTGGGGTCACGCGATTTCGTCAACTTCCGCAGCAGTCCCTTCGGGATTCGGCCGCTTTATGATGCTTCGACGGCCGGCGATCTGGTCAGGTTTGTTTTCAGTCCTCACGATCCCGCGAATCCAAATGCAATCACACGCGTGATGGAATTCGGCGTGCCGGTTTCTCTCATCAATCTGAACAGCTTTACGTCTTCGACCTCGGTGGAAGTGGCGCTGGCCGCCTTAAATCGGTTTCGACCTGATCCGACTCGCGCTGACATCCAACAACTCATTTCCGCGGGAAACAGTTTCTATCACGGCGTAACCTTCGAACTGCGGAAGCGCTTCAAACAAACACGGAACTTCAGCTTCTCGTTTCGTTCCGCCTACACGTTTTCACATTTGACTGACGACGGCATTGTGAACACTTCCGACGCGTTGGTCGCCGGCGACTTTTTCAGCGAGCGCGCGCGCAGCCTGCTCGATCGTCGTCATCGCTTCGTGTTTTCGGGAACGTTTGATACACCGCAATATCTTGGTAAGCTGCGCTTCTCGCCCGTCCTGCGTCTGACCTCGGGCGCACCCTTCAACATTTCCATCGGCGGCGCGGACCGCAATCTTGACGACGTTGGAAACGATCGCCCGATTTTTACCGGCGACACCAGCCTGCTTCACTGGCGCAAACCCGGAGATCCAATCGACCCTGCGATACTAAACTTGTTTGCGCTGCCAACCATCGGCCAAACAGGAAACCTGCCTCGCAACGCTGGTCAGGGGCCGGGCCAGTTTTTCCTCGATCTAAATGTCACACGTGAGTTTCGCCTTAGCGAGCACCTGCGCCTGCGTCCTACTGTTGAGTTTGATAACGTGCTCAACAAAACCGTATTCAGCTTCGGCAGCGAGTTCTTAAACTTCAATTCCTTTGCTCCGACGGCAACGCCGGAACAGCGACAGGCGTTCCTCGATTCATTTCTCGTAACCACGCGCACACTCCGACCCCGCCAGGTTCGCTTCGGCGTGCGCTTCGACTTCTGACCATTGCGATAGTCTGGCGATAATCGGCAACGTGCGGCTTTGCCGCCTTCCGTGCGGAAAGCCTCCGGCTTTCCGATCAGCCACAGGTTGTCGGAGGCTAAGCCTCAGGCATAGCCTTGTTCCAAAAGAAGCGAATGGAAAGGCAAAGCCGCGTTGGAATTCTCTATGCTAAACTCGCCGGCAATGGCGGACCTTTCATCACAATCCGAGCACATCAGCGAGGCCGAATCAGCGCTGCTGGACGTTGAGTTGTTCCTCAAGTATCAGGCGCCGGAGCGCGCGATCAAAAGATTGCGCACAGCGCTCGAGGGAAGTCCGCGCTCAATCGCGTTACGCGAACGAATGCGGGAAATATGTATTGGACAAAAACAGCCTGAAGAGGCGGCGCGGCAGTGCGTGGCTTTGGCGCGCTTGTACATCGAGCGCGAAGAGTTTGACAGCGCGTACGATCGCTTGTTGGAAGCGAAGCAACTCGACACGCGCATTAACATCGCGGGCGGTTTGGAAGCAATCAGGCGAGCCCGTCGTCCGGATCTGCGTCCAGAGGCAGCACCGCTGCAAAAGTCTGCCAGGCCTTTAGTCACTCTCGCCGGTGACCTCGCCGCTATCAACATCTTCGACGCGATCCAGGTGCTCGAAAATGCGAAGCTTACCGGCACACTCCTGCTAACCAGGGACGCTGCTAACGAGACGCAATCGGGAACCGTCTACTTCAATGAAGGAAGAATCGTGGACGCGGAATCAGCCGGCTTGACGGGCGAGCAGGGATTTCGTTTGCTCTGCGAAATAACGACCGGGAGTTTTGAATTTCAGAAATCCGCCGAGGGCTTTGTCTCGCGCATTCAGGCGCTCAGCAACACCAACCTAATCCTCGACACACTACGCCAACTCGACGAAGAGAAACAGAAGTAACGAGCACGCTTTTGGAGTGCGCTGGCCTGTCAGCGCTTTGGTTCGCTGCGACCTGTCGCAGCGTTTCTCGTAGGCAATCGCTGTCGAGAGTCGCGCCAGGTCCCCTTTAGACAGAAGCGGTGACAAGTTTGTGCCCCGAGGTCCAGCAGCGCAGTACACCATTTGACCGTAAGTGAGTGTCGCTCAGCCAGGCTGCGACAGGTCGCAGCCGAGCAAAGCGCTGACAGGTCAGCGCACTCCGAAATAGGATGCGCTAATTGTTAGGTTCCTCAATCGGCAGCTCGATGGTGAAGGTGCTGCCCTTGCCAAGTTCTGACGTAACGGTGACTTCGCCGCCATGCGCCCGCGCCAGGTGCTTTACGATTGCCAGGCCAAGACCAATCCCGCCCAGCTCGCGTGAACGGGCGCGGTCCACTCGATAGAATCTTTCAAACAGTCTCTCCAGATGTTGCGCGGGAATACCCTCGCCGGTGTCTGCAACCATAATTCTCGAACGCTGACCGCTGACCGCCGACCGCGGTTTGTCATCCGAATCACTTTCCGACCTGATTGTTACTGTCC
>DASZDU010000418.1:0-4728 GCA_035941655.1 Pyrinomonadaceae bacterium
TGACACTTCGGATAAACGGAAACTCGGTGAAGTCTTTTCGCAATTACTTTGCAGAAGAAACGGGCTCGCGAGAGAAGTTGTTTGCGATTTGGGGCAGCGCGGGGTTTTTGGAAATTGCCGCGATCAATTCGTCAGCCGCAAAACTTCTGAAGGCGAAACGCGGCGATGCGGTGATTGTCTCTGTGGTTTATTAAGCGAGAAACACCCACCACAGAGACACAGAGTTCACAGAGGCTGCACAGAGAAAGCAAACCAGGAGTCGTCCAGAAGCGGCCCAACTTGTCACGCTTTGTTACGTTTGTTATCTTCGGTCCAACAACAAAAAACTCATGACTACCAAAGTAAACGCGTCAGCCGGCAGTTCCGCAGGACTCAGAGGAGTTGCAGCAGCCACTTCATCGATCTCCGACGTCAACGGTGAAAAGGGCGAGCTCATTTACCAGGGCTACAACATTCATGATCTCGCGAATGAAGCGACGTTTGAGGAAGTAATCTTTTTGCTTTGGAACAAGCGCCTTCCGAAAGAAGCTGAGCTCTCAGAATTGGAGCAATCGTTAAGGGCTGCGCACACAATACCGGCGGAGCTGATCGCCTTGATGAAGCAGTTTCCGCGCGAAGCCGATCCAATCGATTTGTTGAGGACCGCCGTTTCCGCGCTTGAGTTTTACGATTCTAATTCGCGAGACATCTCTCGCGAGACCAGCCTCAAGACGGCCATTAGACTCACCGCGCAGTTTCCGACCATCGTTGCCGCGGGGGACCGCATTCGCCGCGGACTGGAGCCAATATCACCCGATTCCCGGCTTAACATCGCCGCCAACTTTCTTTACATGTTGAAAGGCGAACAGCCTTCTGAACGCGACGCACGCATTTTCGACGTCTGCTTGATTCTCCACGCAGATCACGAGCTGAATGCTTCAACTTTCACGGCGCGTGTCGTCGCCGGCACGCTTGCAGACATGTATGCGGCGGTGACAGCCGCAATCGGCGCATTGTCGGGCCCACTGCACGGCGGTGCTAACACGAATGTGATGAAGACGCTGCTGGAAATAGGGTCGGTTGAGAACGTTGAGCCTTATGTGAAGCAGGCTTTGGCAGCGAAGCGAAAGATGATGGGCTTTGGCCACGCGGTTTACAAAACTGAAGACCCGCGCGCTACGCATCTGCGGCAGTTTTCAAAAGAGATCGGCGAAACTGCAGGCGACTCGAAGTGGTATGAGATGTCGCGCAAAGTGGAAGAAGTGATGATGAAAGAGAAGGGCCTTTATCCCAACGTGGATTTCTTCTCAGCCTCAACTTACTACATGATGGGAATTCCGTTGGATTTGTACACACCGATCTTCGCCGTCAGCCGCATCAGTGGTTGGACCGGCCACATCCTCGAGCAATACGCCGACAACAAACTCATTCGACCTCGCGCGGAATACATTGGGCCAAGAGACCTTCCCTGGGTGCCGATGGACGAGCGGTAGACTCTCCAATAAATCTAGAGCGGGGGCAAGCCCCATTTTGGAGTGCGCTAACCTGTCAGCGCTTTGCTCCGGGGCGGCCTGACGCCGCGTTTTCGCCTAAGTCGATCACTCACGTTTGGCTGCGACAGGCCGCAGCCGATTTAAAGCGCTGACAGGTCAGCGCACTCCAAATGAGAGGCGTGCTCTGGTTTTGCTATTACTGCGCTTTCGCAGCAGCCGCATCTTTGGACTTGTTGCCAGTCTCTGACATGTAGTACCCACGTCGCGAGCTCACTTCGAGTTTGCGCAGCTTGCCTTTCGCATCCGGCGCTTTGACGCGCAACTCAAGGTTATGAAGATGGCCGTCATCTTTCTCGTCTTCCGCCAACGTGAAACCCAGGCTGTAACGAGCGGTTAGATTGCCGATGATCTTGCTGAGGCCGGCGGCATAATCTTTTGTGCGCTTCACCTTGACGGCTTCGCCACCAGACTGCTCTGCCAGGCGTTTCGCGCTTCCATAAACACTCAAACCCATCATTCCCGCTATCGGTTTTCCGATTGGCATCAGCAACTTGAAGAGCGTTCGCAACTCAGTTGTCAGCGAGTTGAAGATGACATTTGAGCGCAAGACCAATTGCTCTGTCGCATCGCGGTCTTCGAAAAACATCGGCGTAATGCCATCGGACACCCAAACGATCGCAGTCTGTGAGTTTGGCCGTTCGCTCTGTGCTTTACGCGTCGTGTCTTTAACAGCCGCCGCCATGTCGTAGATGTCGCCGAGCTCCATCGTGACGTCGCCTTTTTTGTTAACTCGCTTCACGTCAATCGAACCGTCGGCTCTCGTCGTGCGCGTTACTACCGCGCCGTTTTTGCCTTTAATGACTTCCACCTGCACCTCTTCGTCCGACCTTGGTGTGCCCGGGCCCGGACCCGAGGAGTCCTCTGGGGTTTCTTTCTTCGAAGAATCAGCGCCGAGCGTCAAACTGCTGGAGTGATCCGCGTCGCTCTTGTTACCGACCTTTCCTGCGCGCGCGTCAGCGACTGCAGGATCAACGTCGACGAATTGGGGCGCGCGCGCGAGAGCGGCGACTAATTGCGCGTTGTCACGGGTGAAGCCGGTGAGCCAGACGCGTTTCTCATCTTCGCCGTTTATGTCCATCGCCAGTATCGCCACCTCGTCTTCTGGCGAAAGCTTCGCGAGTTCGTCGGCCATGGCCTTGAGGATCTCAGGACGCTTCAGGAAGCGACCCGCGCCGTCGTCCCGCAAGTCCAGGATCAATACGAGCGCGAGGGGCTTTCGCGCCTGGCCCTCGCGTGTAAAGTACGAAACCGGCCGGAGAACTCCGTCGTCGTAAATCTCAAAGTTTTCCGGTTTCAGATCGGCAATGGGAACTCCCGTGCGCTTGTCTTTAACCAGCGCATCCATGAACACGACACGCGTGTTAATACGGATTGTGTCGGCTACTTCCTGCGCGCCGATAGTGCGTGAGCCGATTACGATTACCGCAATCACAGCCGCCAGGATCACCAGCAAGCGAATAGTTGTTCTGTCGATCTCAAACTTGACGTTAATCTCTGAGTTCATAACCTTTGCTCCCGCTTTTTAAGGTCCGGAGAGAGCTGAGTTTGTTAATTCCTGACTTGAAACTTGAAACTTGGAACTTGAAACTACTCTTCAGACGTGGCGTCGACGGTAATCGTGTTTCCCATCTCGTCGGGGTTTTGCATGAGCTTTGCCAGGGTACTTGGCGACACGTTCACCTGAACCACGCACGCCTCACGCGCCTCAAGTGTTACGACCAAAACGTTGAACTTTTCTCCAGCATCGCGAAGATAGATATATGTCTGTTCCTGGGCTTTGGGCGACGCAACTTGAATCAAGGGACTCCAATCCCCATCGAGCGCCGCACCCATTGCAGACTTGAACCTCGCGTAGTCGCCTTTGCCTCTGAAATCCTGATCCTCAAAATAGGCAACCTTGACGCTGCCTGCTTCTGCTATTTGCCGTCTGCGGCCACCGGAAATGCGTGCGACGGTCGTTGCCGTTTTTATTCCGGCGCGCGCCAGCAACGGAATGCCCTGATGTTTGACTTGATAGAACTGCTCAATCAGTCTAACCACGTCGTTGAAATCATCCCCTTTTGCCTGCGTTACAGGAACGACGATCGCGAGCGCGATGAACATATGAACGGTAGCGATTGCTTTCTTCATTTCCACCCCAATTTTGGGAGTGCGCTGACCTGTCAGCGCTTTGGTCGGTCGCGACTTGTCGCGACCACGCCTTCGTTTATCCAAAACAGCAACTCAGTTCTTGCGCTTCTTCGGGTATTCAATCCCAAGCACCGGCACCCCAAAATTGCCTTCGAGGTCGGAGAGCTTCTCGAGGTCTACCGGTCCGACAATGTTGACGATGGTGAACTCTTTCGGATCGGTAGCCAGCACTGCGAGTCCACTAATCTGGCCGGCGGTGTGCATCAGATAGACTTCAACGCTGCCCTCTTTCTTGCTGTTGATGTTCACGATCTTAGCCCAGGCAGGGTTCCGCAGTTGCGAACGAATGCTCTCGAGGTCGGCGGCGGAATACTGGCCTTCAGTTTCAAACTCAAAGCTTCTCACGTAGATGCCTTTTAAGCCGTTCACCAGATCTTTCACCCTGGCTTCGTCAGGATCTTTGCTCGAAAGAAACTTCGCTGTCATCTGCATAAGGCTCGCGTCAATATTTACGTCGACTGTCTCACTTGCCTTGGCTGTCAGGGCATCGAGCTGGCTCGTTTGAATTCTCGCATCTTGCGCGCTCGCTGTTGCAGCCCCGGCGACGGTGACGAAAACAACCAGCAGTGCAAATTTGAGTGGTGTTTTAGTTAGTAATCTCATAGTGCTCCATTCATCCTATCTTGTGTTGATTGTGAGCCGGCTCTTTCTGATTCAGCTCTTGTGCTTTCTTTTGTGCGAAGTTCAATTTGGCGCTGACCATGCGAAACGCCAACATCAATTGATTTTTTGCAGCCTCAGCTTCCTGTCGCCTCGCAGCGGTTAGTTGCTGATTTCTTCCTCGATCAGTCCGGACCCGATTTGTATTCGCAGCTAACTGCGATTGGTTAATTTCGTGGCGCCGTGGTGCGACAATTCGTTGCGGAGTTGGATTGTTGGCCGGCGCCACGACAGCGTTCTGGTCCTGTTTTGGAGTCGACTCGTTCACAGGACTTGGCTTGTCAGTGGGCGCGTCTGAGTTCTTAACCAACTGCGCCGGCTGACTTCGTTGCAACCGTTGCAGTCC
>DASZDU010000419.1:0-4249 GCA_035941655.1 Pyrinomonadaceae bacterium
TGGGAAGGTGAGAAGACCCGCGTCAACGGCGCTCTCTACTATTTTGGGCACGGCTTGAGCTATACGAAGTTTCTCTACAGCGATTTACAAATCAATCCGGCGACGCAGAACACCGGCGGAAATGTGACCGTCAGCTTCAGCGTAAAGAACGCTGGCGCGCGCGAAGGTGACGAGATCGCGCAGCTTTACACACGCGACCTCGTTAGCAGTGTGACCACTTATGAAAAGAATCTGCGCGGCTTTGAGCGCATTCACTTAAGACCAGACGAAACCAAAACCGTCAGTTTCACATTGAAGCCTGATGACCTCTCTTTGTGGGACAGGAACATGCGTTTCGTGGTTGAGCCGGGAAAGTTTCGCGTGATGATCGGATCATCCTCTGAAGACATTCGTTTGACCGGCGAGTTTTCGATCGTGGCGGAAGAAGGACAACGGCGGTAGATAGAGTACAAAGCACAAAGCACTGATTACTGATCTTGCACAGCATCCGAGTCAACCGCTTAACCGACTCCCGAAGAATAAAAACTTAAAAACTTCTTGACAGCATTTCCAATCGGGGATATTGTTCGCACCTCGAACAATAGAGAGGTGTAAGTCATCCGCAAGATAAACACTCGAGACTTTCATGTCGCCACTCGTACGACCTCGCGCGACATAAATCGCCGTATTGCCCTTAACCTCATTCGCGAGCATCAACCTATTTCCCGCGCGGACCTGGCGCGGCGCTTGAACATGACTCGGGGAGTGATCAGTGTCCTGGTGCAAGAGTTGATTTCGCAGGGACTGATCTACGAAGGCGCCACGGGCGAAGCCGCGCGTGGCCGCAAACCCACTTTCCTCCATATCAGAACTCGCGACCGATTAGCGATCGCCGTCGATGTACGATTCAGTAAAACCTATCTGATGCTTTGTGATTTCTCGGGGCGAGAGCTTGCGATTGAAGCTCACGATACCATTTTTAATGTATCGGAGTTCATCAGGGATCTCTCCCTGCGAATTCGCCGAATGCTCAAAACACATAGCGCAAAGACCGGTTGTGAAGGTATCGGCGTCGTCGTTCCCGGCATGGTCGACCAGCGCACCGGCCTGATTCTGAATGCGCCGGCGCTCGGTTGGCGCGGCGTGGATATACGGGACAAGTTGGCCGCCGCGACGGGACTCCCAGTGCAGGTAGAGAACTCGGGGCGAGCGTGCGCGCTCGCTCAATTGTGGTTGGTTCGCGGCGAAGCGACAGGTCCGAATAGCTTCGTCTTTATAAGCGTTTCGGATGGTGTGGGCGTCGGCATGGTGCTCAACGGTGAGTTGGTGCGCGGCCACGATCACATCGCCGGGGAATTCGGGCACATTCCGCTCAACCTTGATGGACCACGATGCATGTGCGGTTCTTCGGGGTGCTGGGAAGCCTATATTTCCAATCTGGCCACCCTCTCGCGTTATTTTGGGTGGAATTTGTCCAAACTCAATCCAAATAGCCTGCGCGATGCCGAACACAGTTCTTTCACCGTTCTGGATCTGGTCGCGCGAGCGCGTGGCGGCGATGCGAAAGCGATTGGCGCGATCCAGGCGACGGCTCGCTTCCTCGGCCTCGGGTTGGGGACGATCGTTAACATCGTTAATCCCGACTGCATTTATATGGCCGGCGAGATCACCACGGCGTGGGATCTGATCGAAGACACGGTGCGTCACGCGCTTGCCGAACGGGCGTTGACCGAGAGCGCCGGGCGCACGCCACTGCGCGTGAGCATCACGCAGGAGTCACCCCGACTGAGGGGTGCGGCGGCACTGATCGCGGCGCCAAGCTTTGCGGCGCCACGAGTCGCCTAGAGTTGAGAAAAGCTAAACAGTACCAGGGGCGCACAGCGTTGAGGAGCAACCGGATCGCCAACGACTAAAGGCCACGTTGCTTTGCGGGTTTCGAAATTCCTTTTGAATATCTGATGGGAGGTCGCTGACATGTTAAGCGTAAACTTTGGATTACGGAAGATCCACTTTGCTGTCCTCGGACTGCTGCTCCTAATGCCCCTGACAGTCGTCGCGCAAGTCACAACTGCCACGATCGTCGGTACCATCACTGACTCGGGCGGCGCCACTATGCCGGGCGCCCAAGTCACTGCGCGCAATGTCGACACCGGGCTCACACGGACCGTGACTTCCGGCGAGGGCGGTAACTACCGGCTTGAATTTCTCCCGGTAGGTAACTACGTTGTTGAGGTCAGCGCTAGCGGCTTCAAGAAGGCTTTCCAGAGCGGCATCGTTCTGCAGGTCAACGACACCGCCCGCGTGGATGTCCCTCTCACCGTTGGGCAGGTCACTGAGACAGTGACCGTCACAGAGACGCCGGCCACAGTCAACACCAGTACCGCCGAGATCGGGCAAACCATTCAGGCAGCCGATATCGCGAGTCTTCCGCTGGTTGAGCGCAATGTTTTCACGCTGCTGGATCTGACGCCCGGCGTGCAGTCTAACAATAACGGGGTAGCCACCGCGTCCACCGGCACAAGTACGTTTATCCTTGGTTATCCGGAACAGCGAACACTGATCAACGGCGGCACCGACGGCGGCACCGGCTCAGTGAACTACTATCTGGACGGTGGCATAAATATGACCAACCTGCGCAACACCGGTAACATTTTGCCCAACCCGGATGCCATCCAGGAATTCCGGGTTCAGACCAACAGCTACAACGCGGAGTATGGCCGATACGCTAGCGGCATCATCAACGTACTTACCAAGTCCGGCACCAACAAGTTCCACGGGTCGCTCTTCGAGTTCGTTCGCAACACTCTGTTTAATGCCAATGATTATGGCTCGGTACTGGCCAGGCCCCCATTTCATCGCAACCAATTTGGCGCCACTATCGGCGGCCCGATCAAGCAAGACAAGGCCTTCTTCTTTGCTTCCTACTCGGGACTGCGACAGATAACGAGCTCGTTTCTTAGCGGGGCTCGCGTTCCCACCGCCCTGGAACGCGCGGGCAATTTTACCGCCTCTGCAACTAAACCGACCGATCCCGCCACTAACGCGCCCTTTGTCTGCAACGGAGTGACGCATGTAATTTGCCCTAACCGAATCGATCCGGTCGCGAGGAAGATCATCGATACCTACATTCCCACGTCCAACGTTACCCTCAGCAATGGCAACGCCGGATGGCAGGGCAATATTCCCACCCCATTTAACTCAGACGAGTATCTGGGAAAGATGGACTACCAGCTCACAGCGGCTCACCGTTTGAGCGTAAGTTACTTTAATACCGGAGGAACCAGCACCACGAAGGGGGGCAGCCCCAACGTGCCCTGGAGCGTCCAGAATTCCACATGGCGGCAGCATAGTGTCAACGCCAGCGACGTTTGGGTCGTAAGCGCAGATAAGGTCAATCAGGTCTGGTTGACTTTCTCTCGGAATTTTGGCGGCCGTATAAACAGCCCCGCGACCTCGCTTACCGATCTGGGTTCATTGTTCACGATCCAGGGCACGCCGAATTTGCCGCAGATTACCGTCACGGGATACTTTACCCTGGGACAACAAATCGGCGGCCCGGTGGCCGGCACTAACTTCTACTCCGCACGCGACGTTTTCAGTTGGATCAAGGGCAATCACTCGCTCAAGTTGGGGGGAGAGATCTCGCTCAACAAGGACATCCAGCAGACACTGCTTAACAACTACGGGGTTTTCACCTTCAATGCAGGTGCAACAGCGAGGGTGGCTGCCCCACCTGTGACAGCCGCGGCGGGTAACGCGTATGCCGATTTCTTGATCGGTATACCCAGCGCCGTCTCGCAGGACGCGCCGGTTACGGGTTATACCAATAGTTGGTACACGGCGCTCTTCGCGCAGGATGATTTCCGCGTTCGCCCGCGCCTGACCCTCAATCTGGGTCTGCGCTGGGACGTGCAGACGCCTCCCACTGATCCTTATAACCGTGTAGTCAACTATGTCCCTGGCCAGAAGTCTACCGTCAACCCACTCGCGCCTGTGGGAGCGTTGTTCTTCGGTGATCCCGGTGTGGAACGCGGCGGCATTCCGGTCAGCTACAGCCATTTTTCGCCCCGCATCGGCTTTGCGTGGGACCTGGCCGGTGATGGAAAGACCTCGATCCGGGGTGCGTTCGGCCTGTTTTATGGCAGCATCTCCGGCAACGAGTGGAACACAATGACTAACTTTCGGCCCTTTTCCACTCGGTTGACATTTACCAACATTAACCAAAGGACGAACGCGCAGGGTGTACCGCTGGGCGCTACGCTGGTCAACC
>DASZDU010000420.1:0-8764 GCA_035941655.1 Pyrinomonadaceae bacterium
ACATCAGTCCCCAACTGTGGGCCTGGCGTTCGTATCGTGCGCGCACTATTCAACGCGACGTCGATCTCTTGATCTCGATTCTTCCCTTCGAACAGGAATGGTACGCCGATCGCGGAATCGATCAGGTTGAGTATGTGGGTCATCCGCTGGCGGGTGAAGTTCAGGCCCGCTTTGATCGCACGGAGTTTTGCCGGCAAATGAAGCTCGATCCCAAACTGCCAATCGTTTCGCTTTTGCCCGGCAGTCGCCGCAAGGAAGTGCAACGCATCCTGCCGCCGATGCTCGAAGCCGCCGCCTTGATTTCCGCACGGCACCCGGAGGTTCAGTTTGTAGTCGTTGTTGCCCCCAGCCGTACGTCTGAGGAGGTGAGGGCTATCGTGCGTGCGCAGCGAGCAACACCGGAGCCGCTGCCGTCATGTCTGCATATCGTTTCGGATCAGTCGCGCGAAGCGCTAGCAGCCTCCGACGCGGCGGCGATCGCAAGCGGCACCGCTACCCTGGAAGCAGCGCTACTCGGTACTCCCATGGTTGTGGTCTACAAAGAGTCTTGGGTCAACTGGAATACGCTGGGCCGCTTGATAACCGTGGACCACTACGGCCTCGTGAATCTGGTAGCAGATGAGCGGGTGGCGACGGAACTAATGCAGGATGATTTGAACGGCGAGCGGTTAGCGAATGAGCTGCTGTTGTTACTCGACAAGGAACGAAACGCAAACGCACGCCAACGCTTGCGTGAAGTGGCGAATACACTTGGCGACAGCGGCGCCTCGCAAAGAGCGGCCGGCGTCGTGTTGGAGGCTTTGCAGGAACAAAAATATTCCCGCGGGTCATGAGGTCAGTATCACCGACACGTCGGGATAGCGGGTGTGTGTTAGCCGCGGATTACTTGTGGATCTGATGATTGGCTATTTCAAGGCGGCGTGACAAGAAACACATCCCACGCCCAGCAGCCCAGTTGCTAGTCATCCATATCCCTCACCCCCCGATAGTGGAACTGACCACCCCTCCGAATCAGTCCGTAATATTCCTGCTCGGCTAGTCTTTTTCTGGTCGCGGCAGCGCGAAGTTGTAGGCGAGGATCCCCGAAGTGACAACTGGCTTACCTTCCCTGATCGTCGGCAAGAACCAGGCTTGATACGCAGCATCGATGGCAGCTTCGTTCAGCATTGGGATCGGTGTCGTCACCAACGCAGAAACGACGCGTCCACTCTCGTCAACTACTACACTAACAATGACCGTCCCGGAGACACTGCGCTCCTGAGCGGCAGGCGGATAAATCGGATTCGGCTTTGAGAGTATCTGTTTAGCAAGTTGGTTGTTAAAGATTGGTATTTGTTCGATGACCGAATAGTCGGGCCCGTATAGATCGGCTGCTGCGGGTTCGCCAAACTTGATGCTGATGGGTTCTGTTATCCACTTTTGGCCGTTATCGAAAATATACGTTCTCTTGAACGGTATGCGCCCTAACTCGGGGACGAAATATGTCTCCACGGTGTAGCCAACGGAGGAGAATCGTTCGCTGAGAACGTACGTCTTGAAACCCAGAACGATTTCAGCGCGCTTAAACTTCGAATCGCCGAGTAACTCTTCTGCGGTCGTCAAAGCACATCCCGGAGCGTGATCGGAATCCTTTAGTAGTAGACCAATCCGCGAGCTTGAGTGATAGATACCCTTGCCGCGTAGACTGACTGTGGCTAACTCATAACCGCCAACGTTTCCAACTGAACGCCAGTTGCCGCTTGCCGAGTTGTAACGAGTTGAGGTGCTAACCGATACAACTTCGCCCCTTATGTCGTAGTAAGTTGTGCGCTCGACAACCGTGAAAGCGGGCCAGGTTTGCTGAGCCCGAGTCGCGGGCGGGCTAACGAGAAGGACTACGACGGCGCAAACTATGGGCAAATGCCGAATCATAGGCCACCCCTTTTGCGGATCGACTCCGACTTCAACCCTTTGTCCGTTTCAAGGGAGATGTTTTAAACAAGACCACGATAGGCTTGTGGTAAAACGAGGTCAAGAATTAGCCGCGCGTTTCGTTTCGAGATTCTATGCAAAAAACTTGGTAAATAGACCGGTAACGAACCATCTGAAGAGTTACGAGGAATTATCGTGGACTATACACATTGTCTCGCTAAGCGCACGGAACTTATCCTACATTCTCATTTTTCCAAGGTCGGCCAGCTACGAATTGCGCTCGCTCTTCTCAAGTTCTTCGAGCCGCTTGCTCACTTCCTTGATCTCTTCGCGCAGCTCCGGAACGCGAGCAAGGTGAGCGTTGAGTCTCTTGTATTCGTCGAGCGGTTGAATCGGAATTCCCCACCAAACGCCCGGACGCACAATTTTGCCGGGCAGCACGCCGGCTTTTGAACCAATCACCGCGCCGCTCATCACGCGTATGTGGTCACCGAACCCGACTTGTCCGCCGATCACCACGTCGTCTTCAATCGTCACGCTGCCACTGATGCCTGTTTGCGCGGCGATGATCACGCGCTCACCGATGTCGCAGTTGTGTCCCACGTGGACGAGGTTGTCGATCTTCGTTCCGCGTCCAATCCGAGTTTGTCCCAACGCGGCGCGATCGACACAGGTGTGCGCTCCGAGTTCCACGTCGTCTTCGATCACCACCGTGCCGCGTTGCGGAAACTTGTGATAAGCGCCCGCGTCGTCGCCGTCGCGCACGTAGCCAAAGCCGTCGGCGCCAATGCAAACGCCCGCGTGCAACACCACGCGATCGCCAATTGTCACATCGTCGTAAAGTGTGACGCCGGGGTGAAGCACGCAATCGGTTCCGACATGTACCCGGTCGCCAATGATCACGCCCGCTTCAATGCGTGTTCCGGCCTCAATACGGGTGTCTTCTCCAATTGAAACATGTGGGCCGACGTAAACCGTCAGGTCAATATCGGCAGTCTCCGCAATAACTGCACTGCCATGCACGAAAGGCTCACGGTGTTTTGGTGGATGTAAGACGTCGGCAATCTGCGCGAAAGCGAGTTTGGGTTTAGCAACCTCAATCAGCGTCGGGCCAAACTCGTGTTCAATTATCGACTCGCGCAACCTCTCTACGAAGGGCTTTGGGGCAATCAGGCAGGATGCGCCCGTGGCCTGAGCGGCAGGGAAGAACTTCTCCTCTTCCACATATGTGATCTCTCCGGGGCCGGCCGTTGTTATGTCCGCGACGCGCTGGATGTGAATGCTGCCATCGCCAATCAGTCGGCCGCCGACGTGGGTGGTTAGTTCAGCGGCAGTCCAAAGTTTCGTCACAGACATGGTTTACTTCTCACGATGCCCTCGGATGTAGAGAAGATCTCCCGGGCGTTCATTCATACACAGAGCGGTGATATTACACTTTTTCATCACGACCAGGGAGAGCATGCAGTTGTAAATTGCTGATTTCAAAAGTCTCCCGGTCCGTGCTCGCGGGCCAGGTGGCCCGCTCACGGCCGTTTCAAGCTGGCTTTTTGCCTTGCCATGCCATGGCAGACCAACTATCATGACGCGGTTAGAAAAGCCGGTATTTTCGCCAGTTGAGTTCGGCGGTTTACTCTTAGCAATATTCATTTTATTGGTTATTTGGGCGCGTTTGGCATCCAGCCGCCCCACAGGAGATACGTTTCATTGTTTAGCGATCAATTCCGCCGCGGAGAGTCAGATAAAGGAAAGCTCCCCGGTGTCAAAAGCTCAAAGCTTCTTTCCAACGTTTCGGATGTAGCCTGGAAAGCGTTCCAGGCGGTCAACACACGGCTGCCCGAAGGCGAGGCTATTTCGCCCAAGTGGGCTCCGGGAAAATTACTGAAATCCTACGAGCGGACTTCCCCTCCGCTAGGCTTTCCACGCGAAACCGACAGCCTGTGCCCGCGTTGCGTCAAGGAAGTTCGCGACGCAGTCATCAGCGGCGAGACAACTCTCGAATCCTTGATGAATGAACATCCGGGCGAGATCAAAGCTCAGATCGTGGAAGAGAACGGGCAGGTTGTGATGCGCAAGACCTGTCCGAAGCACGGCGAGTTTGTCGACGTGATGGCCACCGACCCGGCGTTTCTCGAGCGTATTGAATCGCTCTTCTTCGGACGCGATTTTCGCGCTGCCGAAGATTCACACGTGCATCGTCATGGCACCTCGAACATCAAGTTTGGTCGCGGCGCCGTGCTGACTGTCGACCTTACCAACCGCTGCAACATGATGTGCAATCCCTGCTTCATGGATGCGAATCAGGTTGGCTATGTTCACGAGCCGACGTTTGAAGATACAAGAGCGATTCTCGATCGCGCAGTTTCGTTTAAGCCGAAGCGCCAGATCATCATCCTCTTTTCGGGTGGCGAGCCGACGCTTTCACCTTACTATCTGGAAGCAGTCGCTTACGCAAAGAAGGTTGGCTTCTACAGGATTCTGGCTGCGACCAACGGCATACGCTTCGCTGAAGATATTGAGTTTTGCAAAGCCGCCAAGGCTGCCGGACAACATGGCGTCTATCTTCAGTTTGACGGTGTCAGCGAAGAGAAGAATCGCCATCGTGGTGTAGGCAATCTGTTTGATGTTAAGCAACAGGCGATTGAAAATCTCGCCAGTGTCGGCATCAAAGTCACGCTGGTTACGACTATCGTCAACACCATCAACAACGACGGCATCGGTGCGATTGTCGACTTTGCCGCGAAGAATATCGATAAGGTGCAAACCATAGCGTTCCAGCCAGTTTCGTTCACCGGGCGTGATGAGGACATTTCTGACCAGTTGCGCATTAAGCAGCGTTACACCCTCGCCGGCATGACCCATGATTTGAAGGATCAACTTCGCGGTCAGCTGCAACCGTTACGCGATTGGTATCCGCTTTCTTCTTATTCGGCATTCACCAGCGTGATGGACATGCTGCAGGGCGCAGACGCTCCCTGGGGCTGGTCATCGTGCAATTGTCATCCAAACTGCGGCATCTTCACCTTGATGGTCGTCAACCGACACACGGGCGAGTTCAAGTCGCTATTTGAATTCTTCAATTACGAACAATTCATGAAAGACGTGGCTACCATCACCGACAGCGCGCGCGGCAAGAAGCTCTCATACGCGCAGCTCGGCATGGCGATTCTGCGAAACTTCAACCCCGAACAAGCGCCTGAGGGATTTCCCATTTCGCAGATCCTGAATCTCTTCAAACCATCATCGACAAACTCGAGTTCAGATCGCAACGATCGGATGAAGGCCAATACCCAGGACGATCCTAATGACATCTGGCGCGTGCTCTGCGTTGAAGGCATGTGGTTTCAGGATTTGTTTAATTACGATTTTCGCCGCACAGAGATGTGCGTCATTCCTTACGGCACTCAGGAAGGCGAAATCTCTTTCTGCGCTTACAACACCGGTGTGGGTTGGCGGCAAATCATCGAGAACATGCACAAGACCGCGAACCTCGGGGAGTGGTATGAAGAGCACGGACGCCATGCGGTTTACGCCGCCGGTCATGAGGTACCGGGAATTTCAAAGAAACACAACCTTAGCCTGCCTATAGTCCAGGCCGTGCTGGCGGAAGACTCCGATGAGAAGCCTGTAGTTGTCTCGCCATACCTGGTTGAAGAACCAACCGAAGAAGCGGTTGCTGTTTAGGACGATGTAAGACAGCCCGCTGAAATCAAAGACAGCTGTATCTAATGCGTGGTTTTCCTGACGCGCATTTCTGCGTTTAGGTTCTGGTATCGCAGTTGCCAACCTTCCGTTCACAAGATCGATCCGAACGGAGGCTTCACAAAATGCGAACCGTTATTACCCTGATTTTTGTTGTTCTTTCCTTGGTTTCTACGGCAAGCGCGCAGTCAGTGGCCGTCGAGTCTGGCGCAAAAGAAATAATCCAACCGTCGCAATCTTCGCTGGTCGCTTCAACCGCAGGCCAGTCGACTCGCGAACTTACGCTGCCGGCCGGTACGCCTATTGAGGTTGAGGTCGCCTATACAGTCAATTCCCTCGACCTCAAGCCGGGAGAGCACATAAGTTTTCGGGTGCTTGTGCCCATCGTCATTGATGGCGTCGCCGTAATAGAAGAGGGTGCGCTGGTGACGGCGCGCGTTACGCAGGCAAAGCGCGGCGGACACTGGGGCAAAGGCGGAAAGCTCGCCTGGAGCATGGAAGACGTAGTAGCGGTGGATAACAGTCGCATACTGCTCGCCCCAGAGACAGCCTCCCGCAACGACAAGCTATGGAGTTTGGAAAAGAAACGGACGGCTAGCGACACTACGATGGGACAAGGAAAAGTAAAAGGTACGAGCCACACCGGCGAAGTCGCCGCGATGACAATCGTGTCAGGAGTGCTCTTCCCGCCGTTGGCGTTGATGAATGGCTTCAAGCGCGGTGAGAATGCGATATTGCGTGAAGGCCGGCGGTTTGTCGTTGCGGTTGGCAAAGATGCGACCGTTAAAGTCGCTGCGACAGTGGCTGCGCATTAATGGTGACTGCGGAAGATAGGTGTCATCGGGCTGGCGGAGACGTGAATCCGATCTCTTTCTTAACGGCTTTGGGCAGCTGCTCAAGAAGCATCTTCAGAATTATGTTTGGCATTTCAGCGAGCGTGGCTTCGATAATCGCAAGACGCGCCTCAATCTTATCGAAACGCTCTTCGGCTTTACGCTGCCATGCCTCAGTCTTACGCTGCCATTCCTCAGTTTTGCGTTGCCACTCCTCAGTCTTGTGCTGCCACACTTCGGTTTTGTGCTGCCAAACTTCGGTTTTGTGCTGCCAGTCGCGAAGCGCTAGTCGCTCTTGATCGTTTCGGGCGATCTGCTCCACAAATGCGGCCTGGTTACGAATCAGCAGTGCCATCGCTTCTTCGAGATGATTGTTTCTGGCGAGAGGTCTTCGAGCTGCCATGTCGCAAGTTTATCATCCAGAAGTGGGCGCTGCCACACGTTGACAAATTAGCCATAAAAAACTCTTTGCCAGTTTTCTTTTAAGCCGTTCATTTGTATTTAGGTGGACGCTTATTTCAAAGTCTGGTGCTCACGTTTTAGCGAACAACTCAGCCTCTCGACGGCTTCTGAACCTGGCGCAGCTCCGCTACGATGTCGCGTATACGAATCGCCAACTCCTCAATGGTCTCTGCTCGCTTCCGCGCCCTTTCGCTCAAGTCTTCGCGCAAGAGCAACTGTGCCTGGCCCAACACGCCAGTGAGCGGATTATTGATTTCATGACGGACGCGCGTGATCAGATCGGCCACTTCATCTAACCTTGCCTCATAGTTCGCAACGACTGCGTTCAGTTCCTCTGAACCTTCGGTTGAGTCGCGTTTTGCGGAAGTAGCGTTAGAAGGTGCGGGGTTTTCCGAATTCACAGCCAGGACATGGGCGTCGTTTTCAGTCATGATTACTCCCGGTTTCTAATTCAATCTCAAGATGTGTGGGAGCGATCAGGCTGAATTGCAGCTTAACGCGGGAGGGTGATACCGGAATCATTGTGCCTCGAATGCTGGTGAATAGTAAATAGTGAATAGTAAACAGGGAAACCTGAAAGTGCCAGATAGTCCCGAATTGTGAAAGCCTTGATTGCGCCCGGCAAGCGTGTGCGGAGTTTCACTGAAGCTCATTGACCCAGTGTGGCAGCCACTTCGTGCACATCAATTTCTATTTACCATTCACTATTACCACTCACCATCCTCGCGGTTGACAAAGAAAAGCCTAAGCACTTACATTGAAAATTCACTTGCTGGGAGGTCGTCTAACGGTAGGACTGCGGACTCTGAATCCGCCTATCGGGGTTCGAATCCCTGCCTCCCAGCCAAACATAATCAATGAATTACGGGCAGCCACTTGGCCGCCCGTTTTGTTTGCTGCGCTGATAGTGTGCCCACACACGTCTCATGGCGACCTGGAACCGTTGCCGCTACACCTTCCATTTCACACGGCAGAACGGGAATCTGGAGCAAATTACTCTTTTTATCTTCTAGCAAATCAAAAGTTCGACTCCGATCGGTTTAGCTGGCATGTACTTTTACGCCCTCAATATTTGTCTGAGCTTCGTTGTTGCTCTCGTGCTTCACGAAATCGGACACTTTCTTGCAGCTCGTGCATGTCGCATTTCAATAACACAGGCCGGGTTCGGTTGGGGTCCTAAAGTATGCAGTCGTCCAGTGCATGACGTTGAGTATATTCTACGTCTCATACCACTCGGCGCCTACATCCGAATGGATATGGCAGGCCTTCAGAGACGCCGGTTAAGCCAACAGCTGTTCATACTCTTTGCTGGTATTGCCGTGAATCTTGCATTGAGCGCGATAACCTGGGGCACGATGTTTGGAGCTGTTAATTTGGCATTGGCAATTGGAAATCTTTTACCTTTATACCAACACGACGGATGGAAAATCGGCATGGTGATTTGCCGGCGAGCACTTGGACGCCGCAACTCGTTCGTAGAATGGTCTTTCACGATCTCGGGAGCGCTAATCGGGGTTGCAGTGCTGATGGGCGCTCTGTTTAGCGTCTGAGCTTTTGCATCTGTGGCTAACCACGGGGCAGACGCGTTATTGGTACTTTTTAAGGGCAGCAGAACACACTATGAGTGAATTGTTTCTTGAGACGGCAGATGTTCGCAAGTTGGCGCGGGCCTATATAGCCCTGGCATTGGCCCAGGATATAGCGAAACGCGATCTCAAAGATTTTGCGGAAGCTTCCCAGCCATTAGTTCATATTCTGGACATGAGCTCCCAACTGCTCGAAGACGTACTGCAGTACGCCCTGCCAGAGAAAGAACCACTACAATTGCCATCGCTAACCTGTTCAGACCTGCTCATGTA
>DASZDU010000421.1:0-5048 GCA_035941655.1 Pyrinomonadaceae bacterium
ATCCTCCTTTGCTGCCGCACGCATGGCCGCGAACTTGCTGAGCTGCATCTTGCTTGCGCTTCTATTTCCGTCAGGACCGGCGGCCCAACAACCGCCGCCTTCGGGTTGGGAATGGCAGAATCCACTACCGCAGGGAAACACGATTAACTCCGTGAGGTTTGCCGCCGACAAGCGACACGGGTGGGCAGTCGGTAGCGACGGCGCAATTCTGCGCACGAGCAATGGCGGCTTCGAGTGGCAGTCGCAACTTTCGCCGACTACCACAACGCTTTATGGACTGTACGTGAAGGACAAGTCGCGTGCAGTAGTCTCCGGCGCGCGCGGCGTCATCATGACTACTGCGAACGGTGGAAACAGATGGGTGGCCCGTCCAACGGGCACGCGAGATCATTTGTTTACCGTCACCTTCGCGAAGGCGGATCCAATGCTGGGCTGGGCCGCCGGCACGTTCGGCGCCCTGATCGCCACGACTGACGGCGGCGCAACCTGGAAAACTCAAACGACGCATACTACGGCGCATCTGTTTTCGGTTGCTTTCTTCGACGCGAAGATTGGCATTGCGGTGGGATCGCGTGGCACCTTACTCACCACCAGCAACGGCGGCGCTGAATGGAAATCTCATAGCGGCCTCGGTAACGTCATGTTAACCGGCGTCTCCTTTGCATCAGCGAAACGAGCGATCGTCGTCGGTTATAAGGGCACTATCCTGCAAACAGACGACGGCGGCGCGACCTGGCAAAATCTGAATGCGCTGGTAACGACCGACCTGCTTTCCGTTTTCTTCACAGACGAACTACATGGGTGGGCCGCTGGAGACGGCGGCGTAGTGTTGACGACCGGCGACGGTGGCACGATTTGGTTGCCGGTGAACGTGCGCACAAATCCTAAACTCACCACGCTCTTTTTTGTTGACGAGTCGTTGGGTTGGGCTGCCGGCGCTGATGGACTAGTCGTGCGCACAGACGATGGCGGACTCTCCTGGCGGCGTTTGACGGAAGGGGGACGCGAAGACCTTTCACATATTTTCTTTTTGGATAACTCCCACGGATGGGCTGTCGGGTCGCGCGGAAAAATACTGTTCACTAATTCCGGCGGAAAGAACTGGACCGTTCGACCCTCAGGAACTAACAACCGGCTAAACTCAGTAACTTTCGTGAATCAAAAGATTGGGTTCGCGGTTGGCGATGGTGGCACAATCCTTCGGTCCGGGAACAGCGGCGTTACCTGGGAACGGCTGATGGCAGATGCGAAAGAAGACTTGTTCAGCGTTGACTTTGTTTCCCCGCTGTTGGGTTGGGTAGTGGGTGCGCGCGGGGTTCTGCTACACACTGCAGACGGCGGGCAAACGTGGCAGTTTCAAAAGACGAATACGTTCAGCTGGCTTGAAGACGTGGCTTTTACCGATTTGCAACACGGCGTAGCGGTCGGCTCAAACGGCACAATTCTGCGCACTGAAGATGCCGGCGAAAACTGGAAACGAGTCGATAAGAATTTGCGCGAATGGCTCTATGCGCTGGCGTTTGCCGATAGTCAGCGTGGTTATGCGGTTGGCGGTCGCGGGATTATTCTTCGCACGGATGACGGCGGCGCCACCTGGAAAGATCTGGAAAGCGGCATGAACACTAACTTCTTTGCAGTTGCCGTTGGTGGACGCGACAACGTCATCGTTACCGGCGAGCAGGGCAGGGTTATTCACACAAACGACGGCGGTGTCACCTGGGAGGTTCAACCCACGATCACCAGTTCACCGCTCTTTTCCGTCGCCTATCGCGGCGGCTATAACATCTGGGTAGCGGGACGCGGTGGCGCGATACTGCGTCGCACCGATCCCATCGCGACAGTTAGTATTCCCACTCCCAAACTTCCCCCAGGCTTACGGGGCAGTCCGCCAAAGCTGCAACAGAATGCACAAAATCCAACTGACGACGGCGACATCCCGCGCGCTATTCCGCCAAACAAGAAACCCGACCGCCCTAATTAGTAGGACGGCACTCCTGCCTGTCTTTATTTTTGAAACTAAGTTGGTAGTAGATCGATCATTCTGGCCGCGATCGCGACCGCTTCCTGATAGATCTGATCGTTGCAAAGAATCTCCATCTCGCGGCTGAGTAGTTGCGCAGAGCTGCGGTTTCTCACCGGCAAAACGCGACCGCGATGACTGGTTGGCCCTAGTCTGGCTTCGGTTACCAGATGAAGATTGTCCTCGCTGCGCGAGACGACGAACGATGCCGGTCGAGCGCCACTCTCGTCGCTACCGGCTCCCAGCTCCACTCGGACTAGTCTGCCAGGCTTATGCTCGCCTCGCTTAACGCGGTTGAGTTCCAGCTTGATTGCGCGACCATCGTGGCTCTTGAAAGTGAAATACGTGGTTTGGTCGTTCGCATCTACTGGCTGCTCCTCTGAGAGCTGCCACTGCAAACGGCTAGCGAGCCAGCCGGCGATCAAAAGCACTTGGGGCGCCAGCGTGTTCGGAGCCCGTTCAGGGCCAACATAGTCAACGCGGACATGGTAAATGCTGTTGAGAAATGGTTGGTAGGCCGGCACGTCGTAATAGTCTGCAAGCAAACCGCGCCAAAATGTTAGCCGCGCCCAGTTGAGGTCGCTGATGCCTACGTGATCAAATTCATCCTGCGCGTAGAGATTGTTCATCTCGAGAAGTTCATTCAGTGGATCTGCAAAATCGGCAGAGTCAACGATCAAACGATCCGTTGCGCGTAGCAGCGTGTCGAGGACTTTGTCGGATACGCGCAGATGGTGTTGCCACCAAAGAAACGTCGCTAAATCCGGCACGAGCAAAGGCAAAGCCGCACTGGGAAGTTCTGCGACAAACTTTCCAGTGGCCTTCAAAGTGATTTCTTCGCAACTTAATCGTATCCCGCCGCGCTTATCTGTCTGGCAGATCGATTCCACAAACATGTCGATGTCTTGATCAGTTGCTTCTCGCGCGCCGAGCATCAGCAGCACCCTACTCGGATGAATAGCCGTCAGTTCTCGTAGCATCTGGTGCACGTCGTCAAGCGCGACCTCCGACGAAATGAAGACCAGTAGGTTCGCGACGCGCGCTCGCAACACAGCGGCCTCTGTGTCGGCGTTCGGGTCACGAGCAGACTCTGTCCATAGTTGTGCGAGCTCTCGCTCGACAACCTCGACATCCAAAGTTTTCTCGAGTTGGATTTGCATCTTCTTCAGTGGCCAGTGATCAGTGGCCAGTGGCCAGTATTTGGTTGTGGCTGACCACTGGCCACTGGCCACTGGTCACTGTTTCACAGCTTCCGCCATTCTCTGCCATCGCGTTCGATAAGCTCAAACGCCGGCTTTGGTCCCCAGGAACCCGCCTCGTAGTTTGGGAAATCCGTCGCCGGCGCTTTCCACGCTCCGAGAATCGGGGTCACTATCTCCCAACCCCGTTCCACCATATCCCTGCGCGCGTAAAGCGTTGAGTCACCCAACATGCAATCGAGCAACAAGCGCTCATAAGCCTCCGGCGCTTTGACGCCAAACGATGAGCCATAGCGAAAGTCCATGTTGACCGAACGGATGCGCAACGCCTGGCCCGGGAGCTTAGCACCAAACCGCAGACTGATGCCCTCGTTTGGCTGAATGCGAATCACCAGCACGTTTGACTGCAGCGGTGCGTCCGATTCGTTGAACAGCCGATGCGGAACCTCCTTAAATTGTATGGCAATCTCCGTAATCTGTTTTTGCAGGCGCTTGCCCGAACGCAGATAGAACGGCACGCCGGCCCAACGCCAATTGTCGAAATATAGCTTGAGCGCCGCGAACGTCTCGGTTGAGGAATCGGGAGCCACGCCCGGCTCTTCACGATAGCCGGGCACAGTGTCGCCGAGCACCGTGCCTGGCCCATACTGTCCGCGCACTGCAAACTCATCGATCGCGCCGGCGGGTAACGGACGCACAGACTGCATCGCCTTAATCTTTTCGTCGCGGACACCATTCGCCGACAGAGACGCCGGCGGCTCCATTGCAATCAACGACGTCACCTGGAACACGTGGTTCTGAATCATGTCGCGCAGCGCACCCGCCGTTTCGTAATAACCTCCGCGACTGCCAACGCCCACCGTCTCTGCATTCGTTATCTGAATGTGGTCGATGTATTGGCGGTTCCAAAGCGGCTCGAAGATGCTGTTGGCAAAACGAAAGACCAGCAGATTCTGTACCGTCTCTTTTCCGAGATAGTGATCGATACGATAGATCTGACTTTCATCAAAGACTGATGCCAGCGTCTTGTTCAGGGCGCGCGCGCTGTCCAGATCCCGGCCAAAGGGCTTCTCAACTATGATTCGCGTCCAGGCTTTGCCCGCACCGCTTTTCGTCGTTCTTGTGGTCTTCGGGGCTCGCCCAATTCCGGCCTCCCCCAGCTGTTTAGCAACTACCGCGAAAAAGTCGGGCGCCGTTGCCAGGTAGAAAATTCGGTTTCCTCCCGTGTCGTATTCCTTTTCGATGTCGACGAGCTTTGTCTTCAGTTGCTGGTACAAGGCGGCGTCGTTGAAGTCGCCGGCGATGTAAAAAATTCGTTTGGCAAAACTCTGCCAGGCCGTTTCATCGAGGTCCTCTTCAGAACCAAACTCCGCGACCGCGGCCTGCATCGTCTCGCGAAATTCATCATCGCTGTGCGGTTGGCGGGCGGCGCCGAGAATCGCGAACTCACTGGGAACAAGACGCTGTTGGGCCAGACGAAACAGTGCCGGCAGGAGTTTGCGGCGAGTTAGATCACCAGTGGCGCCGAAGATGACGATGCAACACGGTGGCGCCGTGGGCTCCAGGCGCATGCCGGCGCGCAGCGGGTTATCACTGGACGTCGTCTGTGACGAGAATTCTTCTTTATCTTTAGCAGCGATGTGGAGAGGATAGCACGACCGTCAAACGCGCACAGGATGATCTTTCGCGTATGAGTAGGCGGTGTAGGCAGCGATGATGTGGCAGATCCAGCCGAGTGTGCCGCCCGAGCCAATCCAGAATCCCGGCGTAATGATTAACCAGAGAATGCCGGCGAGGATGCGGCCGTTGTAAAGCTGGCCCACGCCCGG
>DASZDU010000422.1:0-4735 GCA_035941655.1 Pyrinomonadaceae bacterium
GCACAATCGCGCCTTCGTCAGTAAAAGTAAGATCGACAACTTTCTGAATCGTGATTGAATCGTCGGCGAGTAAGAGTTTTCGTCCAGCTAGCAAAGCTTGGGTACCTTAGCTGAAATGAGCGCTACTGGAGGGGTCAGAAAAGTCAGTCAGCGCGAGGCTAGATTTCGGCTTGTCAATCAGCCCTTCAACTACAAAGGCCCTGTTTTGAAACTACCATTCGCGCTGACGGCGCGTCAAGAGTTTAATCGTAACCTGGGAATAGGGAACCAGCTGGCTTTACCGTGACCGCAGCGAGATATCATCAGGCGTATCAGGCTTGCCGTCAGGGCCGGACGAACGAAGGGTGAAGTGTTCGCGCTCGCCCAAATAGAGGTAAGGATGCTGCCAGGGATCGAGGCGGATTACCCGCGCCAAATAGCGGGGACTGAGATAATCAATCGCTGTCGCATGTTTGTCTGAAACTACATAGAAGCCGCGCTCGCTGCGAAATTTCTCGAGCGCAGCAGCAATCATGTCTAACTCTGCGCGGGCGCGCTTTTGTTTCTCCTGGTTGAGTGCCGCGACCAGCGGTTCAAATTTGACCCACTCTCTGTTTCCCGTTCGTAACTCCGCTAGCTGCCAACCGCTCTGGGCCTTCATCAGTCGCGCGTCAATGCGTAACCAGGCGACCACGGTGGCTGACGGCTGCGTCGCCATCGGAATCGGCATTGGGGCCACGGTTTGGATTCGCAAGGCGTCTGACGGCACTTCAAGTCCTAAAAGATCGCCGAGCAAGCACCGGGCGCGTCTGATGCTCGGATCGATAGCGAGCTTACCTCTGAACGGTGGATCGGGCGCGTTGCAATCGCTCACCCTGGTCGGCGCGTTAAGTGCACGCGCAATCGAATCAATACTCTCCCAACGATCCTGGCCAGTTCTGATTTCCCCAACCCACCATCTTCCGTCTTTGTCTTTTTCAAACTTAAAGACCAAGCGGATATCGGCTGACACGTCGACGGCCGCATCATTGTTTACCGCAACTGACTTCACACGTACGGCGCCGCTTTTGAGTTCGATACCGGGAATGCGCGTCAACACTTTACGCGCCTGGCTGGCAGTTAAAGGCGCGCGCGCAGCCGCGTTCTTGTCGACGCCCACGCTAGCGCTCGTCGCCGCAACAAAGCAGCAACCGAGAGCGGGCAGCAGTAAGACATTTCTTATTGAGCCGACTCTCATGAAAGTTTTCGAGTTAGCTACCGGCTCTGCCGATTAGCATCTGCAGCATGATGTGGAGTTGGGCAGTGGTGAAAGGCTTGGGCAGGAAGACAACTGCACCAGCGGAAAAACTGTCAGACGAAAGCTTGGGATCCTGTTCGGCAGTCATCATCATCACCGGAATTTTCATCAGTCGCTTTTCCGTCTTCATATAACGAACCAGCTCAGGTCCCGAGATGTGTGGCATTACCACGTCAAAAATCGCCGCTGTAAAGTTCGCATCGTTCTGCAGTATCTTGTAAGCCTCTCGGCCGTCGCGTGCTGCGACCACACCGTAGTTTTCTTTTTCAAGGATGGCCGAAACTAAACGCAGTATTGCCGGATCGTCGTCCGCAACCAGGATCTGTCGTTTCTCTTTGGTGTCCGAAGCTGAAGACATTCAGGGCCTCAATCCATTTACTAAACTTCTATTGCGTTGCAGCTTTCGTCTCGGCCAGCCAGTTCTGAAGCAAGCTTTATTGCCGCGACCATGCTTGAGTGTTCCGCGACGCCCTTGCCGGCGATATCAAATGCGGTCCCGTGATCTACGGAAGTCCGTATGAACGGCAAACCCAGAGTAACATTCACCGCCTCGCCAAACGAAAGACATTTTACTGGAATCATCGCCTGGTCATGATAACAAGCGATCACTGCATCAAACTCGCCGCGCGAGGCGCGCAGGAAAACAGTGTCTGCCGAGTAAGGACCTTCAACATTGATCTCTTCCGTGTCGCGGCATTCGGCCACGGCCGGCCCAATTTCTGCAGTTTCCTCCATGCCAAACAAACCGCCTTCAGCGCCGTGCGGGTTGAGCGCCGCTACCGCCAGGCGTGGCCACTCGATTCCCCAACGCTTTAGCTCACGATTTGTTAAGTTGATCGTACGAACAATACGATCCTTTTTTACGAGCGTTATTGCCTCCGCCAGCGGGACGTGCGTCGAGATTAGAACAATACGCAGGTTCGCGGCCACGAAAGCCATCGCATACTCTTCAGTGCCTGTTAGATGTGCAAGAAATTCAGTATGTCCGGGAAAGCTGTACCCACCTAAAAAAAGCGAACGCTTGTTGATTGGCGCCGTCGCAATCGCGTCTACGCTGCCAGCCGCACACAACTCCACGGCGGCCTCGATGTACGCGCCGGCTGCTTTTCCGGCCGCTCCGGATTCGACCCCCGGCTCGATCACGCCATTAATGTTATCGAGATGGAAGATGAGCGGGCCCGTCGCTTGCTGCGGCAGTGGTTCTCCGAGGCGAATGATGTCGTAACCAGATTGCAGATCGAGAGTGCGCGCGGTGTGAGCTATCAACTGGGCGTCGCCAACAATTATTGGGAGGCAGATACGTTGGATCTCTTCTTCGGCTACAGCCTTTAGTACTACCTCCGGCCCAATGCCCGCCGGATCGCCCATGGTGATAGCGATTCTCGGCAAAGATCGGCGATGATTGGCGCCCGAATGAGATGAGTTTTGTGCAAACTGCCTCATTAGTTAGACGTGGGCTAAATACCTGGGAAGAGTAAGGAATTCGAACCTGGCGCCGTTGGGCCTACTCCGCAGTTTCCTGCACGCGGTCTTCCGCTTTATACATGTACTTGATGTTTCGCTTGAGGAGTAGGAGATTGGGCGCCGTCTTTCGGTTGACCTTCAATGCCCCGCGATCGTACCACTCGATTGTGCCCTCAATCTCTTCGCCGTCCTGGAGTATGATCACCATCAACGTATGCGCATCAATCTGCTTCTTGTAATAAAAGAGTTCGGCGTTGGTCTCCATGGGAGGCGGAGTTCGCTTTCTCACCTGAGGAGCGCTCTGTTGCACGCGCCCGCCTTCTCTGCCGGACTCTCTGCCGCCATCTCTATCGCCGCCGGATCCACGATGGGAACCGTTGTTGGAACGCTCTCTCGGCTGAGGCACTTCGCGTACTTTGCCCTTCACCTCGGCAAGCGTCGTTCTGATCAATTTACGATTACTCACTTGTCCTACCTCCAAAGAATTAAGACGGGTTGAAATTAAATCGCGCGAGACACATTTGGCGGGGATGTGATAACGCGGATCACACTAAACTCGCAGGCTGCGGCCTTTCGAATGGGACGAATTGAACCGTATTGGAAATACCCTGCAAGGAATGACGCTCATGCTACACAAGGAGACGTCAAAAAGCAAAGGGGAAACTCGTATTATTGCGCAGTAATCAGTCGCCGAATTGAAAAGGAAGGCTTAACGAACTGGCCTTCCTCTTCATCGCCAATGTTCTCTTCACTTAGTCAGCTTTCTTGCGAATGAAAGTGGGCACATCAAGATCGTCAGGGCGCGCCTGCATCATCGGCCGCGGTAAGTCGTCGCTGGGACGCTGCACAAAACGAGGCGCGGACGTGGGTAGAGTGGAAACGGCTGCAGCCGACGCGACCGCAACTGCTTCTTGTCCAAAACCGGTGGCAATCACCGTAATCTTCATCTCGTCGCGCAAGTTCTCGTCGATTACGGCGCCGAAGATGATGTTTGCGTCTTCATCGGCCGCCTCGCGAATGATCGTGGAAGCAACGTTAACTTCGTAAAGTGTTAGATCAGGACCGCCGGTGATATTGATCAGCACCCCCTTCGCCCCCTGGATAGTAGCCTCCTCGAGCAACGGCGATGAGATCGCCTGTTGCGTCGCTTCGATCGCGCGATTTTCTCCGCGTGCGCGTCCGGCACCCATTAACGCCATGCCCATTCCCTGCATGATGGATTTAACGTCGGCAAAGTCCAGGTTTATTAAGCCGGGCACGGTAATCAAATCACTTATTCCCTGAACCGCCTGCCGTAGAACGTCGTCGGCTACTCCAAACGAATCCGCCAGCGACGAGTCCTTCTGCACGGTATGCAACAAGCGCTCGTTAGGAATTGTTATGACGGTGTCGACACACTCGCGCAACTCACGTAGTCCCTGCTCGGCCTGCTGCATTCGCCGCCGGCCTTCGAAAAGAAATGGCTTGGTTACTACGGCAACCGTAAGCGCGTCGAGTTCGGTCGCGAGTGAAGCAATGATCGGTGCACCACCGGTACCGGTGCCGCCGCCAAGCCCCGTGGTAACAAAAACCATATCGGCGCCTTCGAGAACCTCAATGATTTTGTCGGTGTCTTCAAGGGCAGCTTCGCGTCCCACGTTGGGATTGGCGCCTGCTCCTAAACCCTTAGTAAGCCTGCTGCCAAGTTGTATTTTGATTGGCGCCTTCGAGCGCTTCAACGCCTGCAGATCTGTATTTGCTACGAGGAATTCAATGCCCTCGATGCCGGCTTCGATCATCCGGTTGACCGCGTTGCCGCCGCCGCCACCGATCCCGATCACTTTAATCCGCGCGCCCAACGGATGCGGATCATCGTCAATGAAAATATTAATGCCTCTATCGAGACGCGCGTCCTCGGCCATAGTCATTTCCTCTCTTCCGAAGCGGGAAGGCTTCCAGGGCTTCTTTCTCCTATGTTGGGTAGCTCGCTCCATTGGCATCGATATGTTGCGGACT
>DASZDU010000423.1:0-14026 GCA_035941655.1 Pyrinomonadaceae bacterium
CTCAGCGCCGTCGTGGATCGCGAGCCGTTGCGCCTGGCTATGAGTCCCAGCGGCGTCGACAAAGGAGAGCTGGTCGCTGCCCAAATTCTAATGATTGACGAACACGGCGGAGTGCTCAGTGAACATGGCTCCAAACCGTCAGATGAAAGCTCTCTGCACATCGCGATTGTAAAAGAATGTGGCGCAGGCGCAGTGCTTCACACTCACTCAATCTGGAACACGGTGCTCTCGGACCTTCACGCCGACGAAGGTGGTCTGGCAATCGAAGGCTACGAGATGCTTAAAGGACTACACGGCGTTAAGACCCACCAACAACGCGAGTGGTTGCCGATTATCGAGAATTCTCAGGACATGTTGGAGTTGGCGGCCAACGTTGGTGATACTCTCAGGAAACATCGGGAGGCGCACGGCTTCTTATTACGGGGTCATGGCCTCTATACCTGGGGTGGTGATCCGGTAGAGGCAAAACGCCATGTCGAGATCCTCGAGTTCCTGCTTGAAGTCGTGGGCCGCACGCTCCTGTTGAAGCGAAGCAATACGTAGGGGGTTGACGATGGCTTTAGTGACGATCCTGGATGAAAACAAGAGGATAACCGAGCAGGAGGCGATCGCCGCTTATCTGAACCGGAATGGCATTGATTACGAGCGTTGGACTCCCGCCCATTCAGTCGCTCCGGATGCGCCCCCTGAAGAAATCCTGCGAGCTTATGCCAAAGAGATCGAAGAACTAAAAGCCCGAGGCGGTTATGTAACCGTTGATGTAATCGATGTTAGTCCCGAGACGCCAGGGCTCGAAACCATGCTCGCGAAATTCAGCAGCGAACACTGGCATGACGAAGACGAGGTACGCTTCATAATCGCGGGCCATGGACTCTTTCATATTCACACAAAGGCCGGTCCGGTTATCGCAATCGAGGTGGAAGCCGGGGATCTGATTCGGGTGCCGCGGGGCACCTGGCATTGGTTCAACCTCTGCGCGGATCGCCGCATTCGAGCCATCCGTTTGTTTCAGGACATGGCGGGCTGGACGCCCGTCTATACCAAGAGCGGCGTGGATAAGGGTTTTCTGCCTGTTTGCTTTTCGGAATCAAGGCCTAACTGAGCAATTGAGCACTCAACAATGCTCGGAAAATCAGAACTGGGTTGAAACAGTAATATCTACTTGATTAACCAGGGCTTTCCTGTGGCTACGAAACGAAGGGCGGCTCTCTTGACCCGACAACAGCGTAGTCATAAAAGGAGTCTGAAAGTCGACTGTTCCGCAGGGGGATAATACCAATGAGAAATAGTTTTATCGTCGTAGCGTTATTGGTCGCGTCGTCAATTTCCGTGTCCGGTCAAGGGAACGAAAGCCGAAATGCTCCGAACGCCGCGGACGAAGCTGCGATCCGGACCCTCCTTCAGAAATGTTTTGAGGGCTGGAATAAGGGTAGCGGTGAAGCCTTCGCCGCCCAGTTCGCCGAAGATTCCGATTTCGTCGTTGGCAACGGGACGCAGCTAAAAGGCCGGAAGCAGAACGCATACAATCACCAGCAAATTTTTGACACCATCTTCAAGGGGACTCGCCTCTGGGCTCAGGTTAAAAGTGTGCGGTTTCTGAGGCCCGACGTTGCGCTGGTGCACACGGTGACCAGGATTCTCAAGCCCGGAGAATCCGACGCTTCGCCGGAGCCGGAAGCCATTCAGACGTGGATGGTATCGAAGCATGGTAATGAGTGGCTGTTTGATGCGTTTCATAACACACTGATTCAGCGCCGAGGCGGGCAAGCACCCAAGCCGTGATTGTTTACCCTCACGCCGCCCGGCTTAGCCTGCAGTTCTTCGTCCGTTATGCTTTTGGCTGGTCGCTATCCCGACATGTCGGGATTCTGATTTTGCGTAGGCCAAGTTGAATCTTCGTCTGGTCAATATCGCTTTTGGGACCTTCGTTGTGCTCACGTCTACGACTGTTCCGGCGCGGGCAAAGTCATGACCTCAAATCTCGCAACCGAAGGTATTCGCGGTGTCTTGCTTGATATCGAAGGCACGACCACACCCATTGCGTTCGTTCACGAAGTGTTGTTTTCTTACGCGCGGTCACACCTACGGAATTTTCTAACAGAGCATTTTGGTTCAGCTGAGTTGCTTGCCGACCTAAAGCAACTGCGCGAGGAGCACGCCGTCGATGTGAAGCAGAACCTACAGCCGCCAGCGCTGGTAGGGGTCGATGGGCCGCGCGATGCCGAGATAGATTCAATGGTCGAGTACGTGAGCTGGTTAATTGATCACGATCGCAAGTCAACCGGCTTGAAATCCCTGCAAGGCAAGATCTGGAAACAGGGTTACACCGACGGGACACTAAAAGCTGAACTCTTTGCCGAGGTTGCAACTGCTCTCGAACGTTGGCGCCAGGCGGGTTTAAAGATCAGCATCTTCTCTTCCGGTAGCTCTCTGGCACAGAAGCTTCTCTTTGCTCACACTGAAGCTGGCGATCTGACAGGGTTCATCGATAATTATTTTGACACGACGGTGGGATCGAAGACCGATGTTGCGAGTTATCGTCAGATCGCATCCGCCTTGCGCCTGCCGGCTCAGAATGTGCTTTTCATTTCAGATGTAGTTCCGGAACTTGATGCCGCCAGCGCCGCGGGAATGCAGACACTCCTGTGCGTCAGGCCCGGCAATCATCCTCAACCCTTCGCTGAGCGTTACCAGAAAATTCGAAACTTCGACGAAATTTACGGCCCAGAATCCTGACTCAGGAAGGCTTGCACAAAAAAGTAATAGGCATCGCTCGATATGCTGCTTCACAAGCGAAAGCCGCAGGGGAACGTATTTCAGTGAGACGCCAAATACAGGACTGGGAGCGGTAGCGACCGGGTCAAAACACTCAACTTGGACTCAATCTTGCTACACTTTTTTACTTAATTCCGAGTGAGGTTAGTGTCTGACCCGGTCGCTACCGCTCCCGGTTGTGTATTCCTCGACCCACGACTAGTGCTGTATCGGTTCTGAGCGTGAACGAAAGAGAATAATGCGAGCAGCAATGTCGTGCGATTCCTATTATCGCGAGAGTCCACAATTCAGCTGCTGCGCCCGCCGCTGGCTTGTTGCCGGAATTTCTTGATGAGTTTCTTAATCAGCTCTGTATCTTTCGCGTCGGGTTGAGTTTTCAAAAACAACTCCAGTTCATCCGCAGCTTCCTTGTATCTTTTGAGCTGGTTGAACAGCAGCGCTAACTGCCAGTGCGCGTCCGGAGATTTAGACGACGCTAATTGATCCGCCTGCTTTAGGTAAGTCTCTGCTTCATCCAGCTTCTCTGTCTGACGTAGCAATGTGCCCAGCCACAGATTTGCGTTCACTGATTTTTGGTTAAGAGTGATCGCACGTCTCATCGACTCTATCGCTTGAGGTATTTGTTTGAGGTTGAACCAGGCCACTGAAAGCGCGTACAGACTCTGATACCCTCGACTGTTGACTTCGATTGCTTTGGTCAGCACCGGAATCGCCGGCTCATATTGCTGCTGTTTTACGTACTCCGTTCCCAGCAGTTCAAGCGCCTCGAAGTAAAGCGGGAAGAGATCTATCGCTTTTTTCAGTGCCTCCAGACCTTCCTTTTGCTGCTGAGGTTTCTGCAACAGCGCAGTCGCGTGCTCATATTGCTTTCGCGCAGGCTCCGGGACTTCCTGAACGAAAACTGCGCGCCCACTCGCGGTCAGCGAAGCTGTCTGCTTCGCTTCCAGAACAAAATCCACCTGCTCGAAAGCACGCGTGCGATCGAGTTGGATTCGTTTGGTCTGACCAATGTAGCTGGTCCCATAAGGCTGAACTCTGATCTGGAAAACTCCATTGGACAGTCTTTGGAACACGAAGAGTCCGGAAGTGTCAGTTTTGGTTCTTGCAATTACCGAATCCACCTCGTTGAGTAGTTCGACCTGCAGATCGGGGATGGCGTTACGTCGTTCGTCGGAAACGTGTCCACTAATCGAATTGAACTGTTGGGCAACGACGACCCTCGCCGGATGGATCGCCACGAGGGAAGTTCCAAGCAATGTTATGAAGATGACTAACTGTAGCTGCACCGATACCTCGTCAGAAACTGGATCTGACGATTATGCTTGCGGCGGGCGTTGGAAGCAATTTTTGGAAACAAATGGGCAAAGAAAGGATGTTCTCGAAAACTAAAGACCAGCGGAGCGGCGGCGAATCAGATGTTGTTTATCCGTGCTCAAGATGCAAAGTTGCTGAGGGCTTATTTCCCGCGATTAGGAGCAAATGGCTCGTTTTAGTGTGCGCCTCTTTTCTGGTAGAGTCTTTTCTATTAAATCATTAGCAAAATAAGTCGGCTGTTTGTCAATTAGGGCCCGACTGACGGATCAAGGCTATCATCCGACAGGACACTTCCTGACCAACCGCCCATCTGGTGAGGGCATCAAACTGGGACCGAAATGATTGGAATCCTAAAACTAAATGCAAATTACCTTTACTAAACTTTTCAACCTGCTGCTAGTCGCCGTTTTACTGACCGTGTGCGCTGTGACTGGTGCAGCTCAAACTGCACCGGGCGGCGACGTTGTAATGGTGCTGCCGTTTGAGAACACCTCGAATCGCCCTGAGTACAACTGGGTTGGCGAGAGTTTCGCCGATTCTCTGGCGGAGTTGCTCAACAAGCCTGGCCTGCTCGTGGTTTCCAGCGACGAGCGCGAACTCGCATATCAGCGACTACGTTTACCGGAAACCGTTATCCCTTCGCGAGCAACTGCGATCAAGTTGGCGCGGGAAGCCAAGGCGACGATGGTAGTGATTGGTAGTTATTCAATAACTCCGGTCGCCGACGAGAGCAAACCCGACAACAAAAATGAGGACAAAGAAAAGTCGTCGAGTGAGGCGCTGGTGCAGGTAACTGCACGAGTCATCAAGGTCAACGAAGGACGGACCCTTGGTGAAGTGCTCGATGGTGGTTGGGCGACCCGGCAGTTTGACTTCGGTGGCCCGCTAACCACTCTGCAGGACATCCACGGCCGACTCGCCTATCAGATTCTTTATCAACGCGAAAAGGCCTTTGCGTTTTCTCAGAATCAGTTGGTCCAGGAAGCAACGAAGGTCCCGCAGCGAGCTTTCGAGGCATACGTCAAAGGCGTGTTGTTAAGTGAGCGCCATCCCAAACGCGAAAACTATCTTAAGAATGCTTTGCATTATTACGCAGACGCGAATGGCGGAGCCGTCTACCCGCAGGCAGCTTTTGAGCTGGGCCGCTATTACATGATGGAGGGCAAGTGGAAGGACGCGACTGACTATTTCATCAAACTGCAAAAGAAGGATCCACATTACGTGGAGGCTGCGTTTTATGCGGCGCTTGGCTACGCGAAGTTAGGTGATCTTGGCCATGCCCTCGCGGCAATCGTTCCTCTGTCCTCTGATGTACCGCTAATTGGGATCTATAACAACGCCGGCGCGATTGCGGTGCAAGCCGCGCGCGAGGAAAAGAAAGAGGACGAGCGAGCGCGATTGCTGGCGCAAGGCAGCTCCTTCCTCAGTCGAGCTGCAGAGTCGTCGCCCGATGACCCGCTGGTTCACTTTAACTACGCCCTGGCTTTGTTCCTATCTGGAAAGTATGCAGAAGCAGCCGAGCAACTCAAGCCGGTGATCACAGCCGACCCACGTGACGGGCAGGCGTATTTCTTGTACGCCAAATCGCTCGAGCGAACCGGCAAGACAGAAACCGCCAACGCTGCAGACGATCAGGCGCGCCGCTTTTTACAAACTTATGCGAAGTGGCAAACGGAATGGCAGAAGTCGCAGAGTGTCAACGGTGTTTCTTTGCGAATGCGCGACGTGCTGAACCGCGATGATGTGTCAGGCTTACTCAGGAAGAATGCGATGGCGGCAAATAGCCCGGGCGCTGCGACCGAAGACTTGCTTGCTAAAGCGCGTGATTTATATCAGGCAGGACGCGACGATGAAGCTCTGCCCGAGTTGCACCGCGTAGTCATGCTTGAACCGACCAACGCCGAGGCGTATCTGCTGAGTGGACGAATTAATCAGCGGCGGGGCGATCAAGAGGCAGCAATAGCGGCGCTAAAAACCGCTATTTTCTGGGACCCGAAGTTGATCGACGCCCATATTCTGCTGGGACGAATTTTTCTGGAACGAGGGGATCGCGGCGAGGCGACGAAGTATGCGACGAGCGCGATAACCATCGACGCGAACAACCAGGAAGCCATTGCGCTGCAGCGGCAGGTGACGATGGGAAAGAACTGACTCTGAGATCTCAGATTTGAGATGTCAGAAGTCGGTCTTCGATTTTTGCAGACCACTGCCGCAGGCAACTCTCTTCACCGGGATTGCCTTTCTAGTTCCCACTTTGACGAGTACTGCCTACGATGAAGCTCATCTTCTTAATAGCTATTCTGGCTGCTGCAGCGGGAATCGCGGCAGCCTTAGTGGTCGCGCTGTATGTTCACAAGCGCCGAGGCGCCGGCGATATCAAGTTGATCGGCGAGATTGCCCGAGTCGATACCAAACTTGATCCTGAAGGAACCGTAATCGTGTGCGGCGAGTTGTGGCGCGCAAAATCAAAGACTGAAGCCTTGATTTCAGCTGGCGCGCGGGTGCGAGTCGTTGCTTTCGTCGATCAGCTCGCTTTGGTCGAACTCTGCGATTAGTTCTCGGCAACTAACCTCAAGGGCCCACCCCGGCCCAAGGAATCTCAGAATTCAAATCCTGTCCTTATTCCCAAAAAATCCTTTTCCCTTGGCACGCAGACTGCTGTAAGAAACTCCGGCACGCATGGAAGACCCAAGGTAAAGGTTGAAAGTGCCCCCGCCGCCATCACTTCTCTGAGCGCCGCCTGCCGCTGCGCCAGCCGCCCGCCGAGCAACCCTTCAGTGTTCCCCCCGAAACATGAACCCAGTCAGCAATGACTGGGTTCTACCTCTTTACGCGTCCAATATGTTCAGAAACGTGCCGTCACCGAGGGTCTGCAAGTCGGAATCGGGAGCGGTAGGGTGGCGGTTTTAACTTCACAACGAGAGCTTCGCCTGACCTGGTCGCTACAGCTCCCTTCTTCATACGAGGTTGATGTTAACGCTGAGGAGCTTGTGCATCGCAGACCGAAATCGTGAATGCCTAACACCTAATAGTTCGTCATTTCCAGAAAACTTCTCTTCATGGCACGCAAGCTGCTCTAGGAAACTCCGGCACGCACGGAAGACCCAAGGTAAAGGTTGAAAGTGCCCCCGCCGCCATCACTTCTCTGAGCGCCGCCTGCCGCTGCGCCAGCCACCCGCCGAGCAACCCTTCAGTGCATCCCCCCGAACTTCGAACCCAGTCAGCAATGGCTGGGTTCTCCCGCATTTAAAGTCCAATAATTCCCTTTCCACACTAACTGCTGACGTTCACGGGCAACGAGCCAATAGCTGCGCCATTACCCTGCGAAGTCTCAATTTACGCTCAGCTGGGCCGCGACGGATTTTGTCACTTTGACGGTGACGTTTTCTGTCTTTTTGACTCGGTTTCGAGTCGATCAGACTGCAAACTCTTTCTGACCGGCCCACCTATAAAAATTTTCTTTAACAGACTCAGACCCTTGTGCTTCCGGCGATATGCCCCCGTGCAGTTCCCTGGACTTCAACTTCAGGTTCGGTGCCCGATCAAGCTTTTGGTAAACTCGCCGCAATGCAGGACGTAGTCTCCACGCCGTCCGAGGCGCGCCCGGGAAGTGCAACTCGGATTTCAAAGCTTGCAGCCAGAGTGCGTGTTGAATCTCCATCGCTGATTGAATGCAGCGTCGCCCTCCTCTCGGCAGTGCTTCTCATTATTGCTTTTCCCGATTTCAATCTGTGGCCGCTTGCATGGTTTAGCCTCATTCCGTTGCTTTTGTTAGTCGCGCACAAGCCTCAGCCCTGGCGTTGCTTTTTCCTGGGCTGGCTTTTCGGTTCAGTCTTCTTCTACGGCTCCTGTTACTGGCTGACCTACTCCATGATTCATACGGGCGGACTCTCACCGTGGATCGCCTATCCTTTGTTGGCGCCCGGCGCCGTTCTGCTCGCCGTGTTCCCGGCTCTTTTCACTCTACTGCTGGCGCGGGCGATAAGAAATTGGGGCGCATCAGCTATCTTGCTTGCCCCGCTGTTTTGGGCGGCGCTGGAGTGGGCCAGACTTCAAACGACAGGACAACTTTGGAACGCCATCGGGTATTCCCAGGCGTATCATCCGCTTCTTATTCAGACAGCAAGGTGGGGTGGCGTTTACACGGTGGGCTTTCTAGTCCTAATGGTAAACGCCCTGCTTGCTTATGCACTCGTAAAACGAACCGCGCGCTCACTGATGCTCTCGGCAACGATGTTGGTAGCCGGAGTGATGACTATTCTTGCCGCGGCGTTCACGACCAGTCCAATCATTCCTTCGCCACCTGACCTGGTAGTCATCGCAGTTCAACCTGATGTCCCGATGCAGGCTCTCAGTGATCCATCGGCAATCGAGGCGCTCATCAGCCGGCATCTTTGGTTGAGCACGACTGCACTTGAGCGATGGGAGCGCGACGGTCGAAGTAATAATTCTCTCCCGCTCGATGGTCAACGGGCCCAACTTGACTCACCCGAAATGCGTCGCGCAATTCCTCGCCTGGTTGTGTGGCCCGAGTCGCCGATGAACTTCGCGTACGGGAGCGATAATCAACTTCGTGAACGGCTCGCCACATTCGCAAAGGCTAACCGCACGTCGGTGCTTCTGAATTCTCAGGAGCTCGCGCCAAACGATGGCATCTACAATTCGGCGCTGCTTATAAATGAAGAAGGTAAGCTCGTCGTTCAATATGATAAGATTCGCCTGCTGCCGTTTGGCGAATATGTTCCGTTACCGCGCTGGTTGCCGGGATCGGGTTTGATAACGTCGATAGTCGGAGATTTCACACCCGGCGCGAAGTACCCACTGATGCCGTTGGGTAGACTGCGTGCGGGCGTGTTCATCTGCATCGAGTCGGCATACCCAGCGATCGCGCGGCGGTTCACTTATGAAGGCGCTGACGCGCTGATCAATATTTCGAACGACGGATATCTGGGACCGACCGCGGTGATGCGACAGCATCTTGCGAATGCCGTTTTTCGCGCAGTTGAAAATCAGCGTCCGGTGCTTCGGGCTACTAATACCGGCATCACGGCGTTCATCACGCCAAGTGGGGATGTGATCGATGCAACTGAAGGATTCAAGCCCGAGGTCAGGATATGGACAATTGCAGAGACGGCGCCACGGAGCACGTTTTACACGAAGCACGGCGATCTATTTGCCGTTACCTGCGCGTTGTTTAGCCTGTTGATTTTTGTGTTGACGTTTCGAAGAACATCGTGATTTCGAGGCCAAAGCCGTGTTTAGAAAGGGCTGGCTAAACAGCTGGCGGCATCAGGCACTCGCAGACAGATTTGGATGGAGGATTAATGATCGAAACTTTATCAATTCAGGATTTAAGAAACTCTTACGAGGAACTGCGCACTCACGTCGAGCAACTCGGGAGGTTTCTTTGATGTTGCGGCTGGCCGCGAAGAGTTGAAGCAAATTGAAAATCAGGCTTCGGCTCCGGATTTTTGGAACGACCAGACGGCGGCCCAAAGACTTTTGCAGAAGCGCACCGCTCTGGAAAAGAAGATTCAACGACAGGAGCAATTTGAGTCAGAAATTGCCGACGCCAGCGTGCTCTTTGAGTTTGCAGAGGAAGATGAAGAGTCTTTGAAAGAACTTCGCTCACTCCTGGAACGCCTGGAGCGCGAGGTGGGCATAGCCGAAACGGAAATGTTGCTCGGCGGGGACAATGATCAGCTGAACGCCATCTGCACCATCCATCCCGGCGCGGGGGGCACCGAGTCGCAGGACTGGGCTGAGATGCTGCTGCGGATGTATCTGAAATGGGCTGAACAGCGGGGATTCAAAACCGAGATTATCGATTATCAGCCTGCGGAGGAAGCCGGCATCAAGAGTGTGACTTTTAGAGTGGAAGGTGAATACGCCTACGGCCTGCTAGCGGCTGAGGCTGGAGTCCACCGGCTGGTGCGTATCTCTCCTTTCGATCAGGCGGCGCGTCGTCACACATCGTTTGCCTCCCTGTTCGTCTATCCGGAAATCGACGAGAACATCGAAGTCGAGATCAACGATAAAGACTTGCGCGTGGATACCTATCGCGCCACCGGCGCAGGCGGCCAGCACATCAACACCACCGACTCCGCTGTTCGTATCACACACCAGCCCACCGGTATCGTCGTCCAGTGTCAAAACCAGCGCTCGCAGCATCAGAACCGCGCCGTGGCAATGCAGGTTTTGAGATCGCGTCTGTATGAGTTGGAACTCGAAAAGCGCAACGCTGAGACAGCCCTGCTTGAGGCTGGTAAGTCAGACATTTCTTTTGGATCGCAAATCAGGAGCTACGTGCTGGCGCCGTATCAACTGGTCAAGGATACGCGAACGAAGCTGGAACGAGGTAACGTTGATGCGGTGCTTGGCGGAGACATCGACGATTTTATTAAAGCGTATCTGCTTTCGAAGAAAGCAGCATAGGTTGGGCAGTCTAAAATTGGATCCTTGTGTGCGACGTCGGTGTTCTCTGTGTCCTTGTGGTGGACAAAGGTCTGGGAACGACTCACCACATAGACACGGAGGGTCCACGGAGGAAAGAACCCGGAGTAGATATGGCAACTACTGATTTTGAGGAGCAGCCAAGAATAATCACTCCCCGGAATAGTCGCCGGAACGAGATCGTGGCGATTCTGCTGCTGGCGGTGGGACTGCTGCTCGCGCTGTGTCTCGTCTCGGCCGCGTTTTATCCAAACGATCCTTCCTGGAATTCAATCGGCCAAACCGAGACGCACAACTGGGCCGGCGCAATCGGCGCGAACATTGCGGCACTGCTGTTTCAATCGATCGGACTGGCCGCCTTCCTGTTGCCGCTGTTGTTTTTGGCCGCCGCCTGGCGTCGCTTCAAAACCCTCAGTTTCCGCGCGCCGTTTTCTCGATTGCTCGGTCTCATACTGTTGACTCTCGCAGCAGCGTCACTGCTGTCCATCTTAGACATCCAACCGATTTTTGATTCCAGCGTTCAACCCGGTGGAGTTGTCGGAACATTAATCTCCCGCGGACTGGCCAGCGGACTAAACACCATCGGCGCAATTGTGCTGCTCGTTGCCGTAGCGGCTACGGGACTGTTGCTCGCCACCAGCTTTTCCTTTGTCAGCCTCTATGAAAAGCTTATCGGGTTGTTTGCGGAGCGCTTCGCCATTGTAGGCAGGCTCCCCGTCAAGTTTCGCGAGTGGCGTGCTGCTCGTCGCGAACAGAAAAGAGTCCTCAAGGAACAACGTGAACTGCTCAAGGCACAGCATTCGGCCGCACAAAATGCTCTCAAGGGCTCGCTCGATTTAAGTCCGGAAGAGCGCATTGCCCAATTCATGAAAGAGAACGGCGCGCAGACGCCCATCGCCGAAGGAATCGGTCGCAGCGAACCAGCCGGAATTCAACAGCAAACCTCGATCGAAGGCTCGACAGAACCGGCGCGCGCTGCGGCTGCCGGCGCCGGCATTCCGGGCGTAAATCCTGGAGTGGTAATGCCGGGCGCTTCCGGCCGCCGCTCGATTTACCCCGACTCGAAAGCAGGGGTCGGGGTCGCCGACGATGAGGCGGAAGCTGAAGAGATGGTCAGGGGTGCGTACGTCTTGCGACCGAAAGGTGAGAAGCCTGCCACCGGGAAACTTCCGTTTGATGTGGATCGGCGGCAGTCGTACTCCGACTATTCCATGCCGCCCCTCCAGTTTCTAAATGAGGCGCCACCACCGAGCGAACAGGCAGACACGGAACTACTGGGGCTGGCGACGCGTCTGGCGGAAAAGTGCAAAGAGTTTAATGTCACTGGCCAAATCAAACACATTTGCCCGGGTCCCGTGGTAACTACTTACGAATTCAAACCCGATCCCGGCGTGAAGTACTCGCGTGTGGTTTCGCTCGTCGACGATCTCTGCCTGGCGCTAAAAGCGGAGTCGATTCGCATCGATCGCATGCCCGGCAAACCGCACGTTGGTATCGAAGTTCCAAACCCGCGCCGCGAAACGATCTTCCTGCGCGAGGTCATCGAATCGCGAGCATTTCGCGAATCTACTTCTAAACTTACGATCGCGCTCGGCAAGACCATAGACGGTCTCAACTATGTTGCCGACTTAGCAAAGATGCCCCACCTGCTAATCGCCGGAACCACCGGCGCCGGCAAGTCTGTCGGTGTCAATTCGCTGATTGTTTCGATCCTTTACCGTGCCCGACCGGACGAAGTGAAGTTTATCCTGATCGATCCCAAGCGATTGGAGTTGGGACTTTACGAAGATATTCCACACCTGGCAGCGCCCATCATCACCGATCCCAAGCTCGCCTCGCGTTCGCTGAAGTGGGCGGTCGGTGAAATGGAAAAGCGTTATCGCGATCTTGCCGGTTGGGGCGTGCGCAACATCGACGGCTACAACACTGAAATCATGCGGCGCAACCTGGTCAAGGAATACGATGAAAGAGGGGAACCGCATAAGCCACTTCCATACATCGTGATCATCATCGACGAGCTCGCCGATTTGATGATGACCTCCGGCCGAGAGGTGGAAGAGTCGATTACGCGCCTGGCGCAAATGGCGCGTGCGGTCGGGATCCACCTGGTTTTGGCGACGCAGCGCCCGTCGGTCGATGTGATCACCGGCCTGATCAAGGCAAACTTCCCGTCGCGTATCTCGTTTCGCGTTTCATCCAAAGTTGACTCACGAACAATCATCGACACGAATGGCGCCGAACATCTGCTCGGTCGCGGCGATATGTTGTTTCTGCCGCCCGGCACTTCGCGTCTCATTCGGGTTCACGGGGCCTACGTTGATGAAACGGAGATCGGCAAAATCGTCAACCACGCTAAAGCTCAGGCCAAGCCGGAGTACAACGAGACAATTACGCAGTCAGAGGAAGAAGCGCTCGGTCTTGAGGACAGCGATGGCGAGCACGATGAGCTATTCGAAGAGGCACTTCGCATTTGCGTCGAGATGAAGCGAGCGTCCACGTCAGTGCTGCAGCGTCGGCTGCGCATTGGCTATGGACGCGCTGCCGCAATTCTCGACATCATGGAACGCGAAGGTCTGATCGGACAGGCCGACGGCTCACGCCCGCGACCGGTGCTTGGCCGTGCTTATGAAATGATCGCGCAATGGGATGAAGGCGGGGACGAAGAATAGTTTCAAGTTTCAAGTTTCAAGTTCCAAGTTTTAAGTTTCCGGTTCGAAAGCTGTTCTTATTAGGTCGACTCAACATCTTCCTAACTTGAAACCTGGAACCTGAAACTTCCCTCGCAACTTCTTCGAAACAATTTTCCACCCCAACTGTGGAAAAATCTGTGGACAACCCCACATAAAACATACGAACTTTTGGAATCATTAGACTTTTAGCAAAGTGCACACGCGAGCGGCAGAGTCACAAAGTCTTTACGAACATCTACTTGCATACGTGAAACAGAATCTCCCGGCAGCAAGGTCGAAAGTCTTGCTGATCATCCTGATTGCGATGGCTTCGTTGGTATTCGCTGCTTGCGCCAGACTACCAACGTCGACGCCGTCTGCCGCTCAGTTGCGTGCTGAGCTTCCAAAAACTGAACGCGAGGCGCAGATAAACATCAACACGGCTTCGGCTGACGAACTGGAAAAACTACCGGGCATCGGCAAGGCCATCGGCGAACGCATTGTTGCTCATCGCCGGCAGTACGGACCGTTTCGCCGCGCGGAGCACTTAATGATGGTGCGCGGCATTAGTGATAATAAGTTTCGCCAGTTGCGGAACTTGATTACTGTCGAATGAAGGAACCGAATGGCTCCAGGCTCGCCGGAGCTCCCCAGTGACATGAGGTCAGTACCACCATGCGGTAGCGGGTGGGTATTTTTTGGAGTGCGCTGACCTGTCAGCGCTTTGGTCCCGGGCGGCTCGACGACCTGCGCGTTGACAAATTTACCAGCCATTGGCCGCGACAGGTCGCGACCGACTTAAGGCGCTGACAGGT
>DASZDU010000424.1:0-4558 GCA_035941655.1 Pyrinomonadaceae bacterium
TGCCACACGCGGCGTCAAGCCGCCGCGGACCAAAGCGCTGACAGGCCAGCGCACTCCAAAAAGCGATTCGTGGTTCCTAAAACGTTTTTAAGGTGGCAGGGTTTCGTTTTTAGCGCAGGCTTATCAAGGAGGAAATCAGAAAAGGAAGGCGATCATTGATTTAGGCAAGCTTACGAAGTAGGAAAGGACGGTGGCCGGCGCCTCCCAACCGAGCGCTGAAAAACCTGTAACGGCATGCACAACCATTAACGCGAGGTATACGCCCAGTACGATTTTCATTCCGCGGCGGGCCACGGGTATTTCAGCAAAGCGATAGAGGACATAGGCGGAGAGGCCGCCGATCGCGATTTTCACCGAGAGGAAGGAACCCTCGCTGTGATCCAGCAGGCGCGCCATTAATCCGTTTCCTTCAGTGGCAACATGCAATCGCAGCCAAAGGATAGTGAGCTGCGCATCCAGCCAATTCATCGCGAACAAGAGAACTGCTTTGGAGAGGGCGCCCATGCTGCTCCTTAAGAAACGTTGTTAAACTCCGGTCCCTTTTAACGCAGAACCTCCGAAACCGAATGGCTTGGAGGTCCTGTCGCATACGGGAGGAACGAGACTCGTTACCGTTGTACTAAGCAAGAAACTCGTAATGAGATTCTCGTTCCCGAAATCCCGATGGGACTTCTGTACGCAATTTCTCTGTACCGAACTTGTGCGGCACATTGTAGGACAGGCATTCTTGCCTGTCTAACTTTTGGAGATACCAACACTGACCACGATGACAACTTCAATAGCCGAAGCGATTTTGCAGGGCGCGCACATGCTTCGCCTCAACGGTGTGCCCGAAGCTCGACGCGAGGCCGGATCGTTGTTGGCTCACGTCCTGGGCCGCGATCGTTCGTTCATTCTGAGGCATGCTGAGGACGCGATCGAAGAGAAACAGTCTGAACTATTTCATGTCTATCTGCAGCGACGCGCCGAGGGCGAACCGCTGCAGTACATAACCGGCCACCAGGAGTTCTTTGGTCTTGATTTCGAGGTAAACAGGAACGTCTTGATTCCGCGGCCGGAGACCGAACTACTGATTGAAAATGCGCTGAAGCTATGCGCGACTGTCGCTGAGCCGTATATTTGCGACGTCGGCACAGGGTCCGGTTGCATTGCGATCACGTTGGTTCACGAACTCCCACAATCCCGCGCCCTGGCGCTCGATATCTCACCGGAAGCGTTGGCCGTAGCCGAGCGAAATGCGGCCCGCCATTCGATGGGTGACCGCATTAAGTTTCTTGTGTCAGATTGTTTCGGAGCGCTCAATGCGCAAGATGCGCAACAGTCACCTTTCGACTTGATCGTTTCAAATCCGCCCTATGTTGAGACTGGTGCGATGGCGGGTCTGCAAAGAGAAGTGAGAAACTTCGAGCCTCATACGGCGTTGGTAGCGGGTGATGATGGGCTCCGGATGATTCGCCGCTTGCTGTCCGACGGCGGCAGCTTTCTGAAAACCGGCGGGTTTTTTTTAATCGAGATTGGATTCAACCAGGCCACAGCGGTAGAGCAGTTGATTGATCGAGAGAGGTGGAGACTGCTCGGCATTCTCGCGGACCTGCAAGGTATCCCAAGAACTGTTGCATTAGAGAAGCTGTCGTAGTAAAAGATTCGCAATCCCCAGAAAGCAAACAACCCTGAAGGGGTCAAACTACCACAATGCGCATGCCCACCGCGTAGAGTGTTGGACCGCAACAGTTCGAACCGTCGGAAACAACTGAGGAGAAAACGACATGAATAAGCTACTGAGGCGTGGTGTGTTGCTGGTGATGATGACATGTGTTGCCGCCATTCCGGCCGTTAGTCAAAAAGAGAAAAGTAAAGACTCGCTGGCGTGTAATAATAATTGGCGCAACGATAGGTTGGTGAATCATTGCGAAATCAAGGAGCAGACGTTACCGGCATCAGACGCCACCATCGCGGTTGATGGCATGATGAATGGAGGCGTCATGATCAAGGGATGGGAACGCAATGAAATTTTGGTGCGTGCACAAATTCAGGCGGCAGCGCTGTCTCAGGCTCAAGCGGACGAGCTTGCGCGGCAAATCAAAATTGAAACCGGCGGTTCAAAGATTTTTGCTTCCGGGCCAAAGAACAGCACTGACGCCTGGTGGAGTGTGAGCTACGAGATCTTTGTGCCACTGCGTTCAAACCTCTCTTTGAAAACTCACAATGGCGGTATCGCCATCCACGACGTAACCGGGCGGCTCGAGTTTAGTGCTTTGAATGGCGGTGTCAGTCTCAGACGTGTGGGTGGAAGCGTGAAGGGTGGCACGACTAACGGCGGGTTGAGTATTGTGTTGAGTGGTGACCGTTGGGAAGGCGAAGCCATGGATGTGAGCACGACCAACGGCGGTGTTTCCGTTTCAATTCCAGAAAACTACTCGGCGCACCTGGAGACGGGCACTGTCAACGGCCATCTCAGCATAGATTTTCCGGTGACTGTTCAGGGAAACATCACCAAGGAACTAGCGGTGAATCTGGGCTCAGGTGGCGCCACCATCAGGGCAATGACTACGAATGGCGGCGTGAAAATTCATCGCAAAGGAGACCTGAGCTTCTAAAACTCATCTGTCAATTGTCCAAAGTCCAAAGTCCAAGTCCAAAGTCAAGATCGGCAAGCGGACATGGGCTTTGGACTTTCGACTTTGGACTCCATGTCCTTTCCCCTTTCCGCATTTTCCTCTAATCTGTCGGCATCATGGATAAGTTTCGCATTACGGGCGGTCGACGGCTGAACGGCCGCGTTTCGATTAGTGGCGCCAAGAATTCCGCTTTGCCCTGTATGGCCGCCGCGCTGCTGAGCGCCGAGACGGTTACGCTGCATAACCTGCCTTACGTGCGCGACATAATTACACAGCGGCGCTTGCTTGAAGACCTCGGCGCTACTGTGTTGACTCCCGAACTGCGAACTCACAAGATCACCGCAAGCCACATTGAACTTTTTGAGGCACCCTATGAACTGGTTAGAACCATGCGCGCGTCGGTGCTCGCGCTCGGCCCACTCCTGGCGCGGTTTGGCAAAGCAAAAGTTTCTTTGCCAGGCGGTTGTGCTATTGGTACGCGTCCGATAGACCTTCATTTGCTGGCCTTTGAAAAACTCGGAGCCGAGGTGAGGCTTGAGGCGGGCAACGTTATCGCTCGAGCGCCCAATGGCGGACGCCTGACAGGAGGCGCAATCCATTTCGACAAGGTAACCGTAACCGGAACAGAAAATGTGATGATGGCGGCAACGCTCGCACGCGGGTTGACGATACTCACCAACGCGGCGCGTGAACCCGAAATTTTCGACCTGGCGGAATTGCTTAACAAAATGGGTGCGCGAGTACGGGGCGCGGGCTCGAGCAGAATTGAGATAGAAGGCGTCCCGGAGTTAGGAAGTGCCGAGCATACGATCATTCCCGATCGCGTTGAGACCGGAACCTTCATTGCGGCGGCGGCGATTACTCGAGGCGAGCTTGAGATTAAAGATTGCCAACCACTGCATCTTTCCGCCGTCATAAACAAGTTTCGTCAGGCTGGCGTTAACATCGAAGAAATCAACCCGAGCACTCTTCGCGTTTCCTGTGCAGATGCACTGACGGCGAAAGACGTAAGAACCCAGCCGTATCCCGAATTTCCGACTGACATGCAGGCCCAATACATGGCGGTGATGACGCAATCGGAAGGCAGGTCACTAATAGAAGAAACGGTTTTTGAAAACCGGTTCATGCACGCGTCAGAGCTGCAGCGAATGGGTGCGCGAATTTCAATCGACAGCCGGAGCGCAACAGTCACAGGACCAACGACGTTAACGGGTGCGCCGCTGATAGCTTCAGACCTGCGCGCTTCGGCTTCGCTCGTGCTGGCCGGGTTGGTAGCGGAGGGAGAAACCGTGATTGATCGCGTCTATCACATCGATCGCGGTTACGAAAAGATAGAAGCAAAGCTACGCGCGTTAGGCGCCGATATCGAGCGGGTTAGAGAGTCGGTGACTGCGCCACTTTCACAGGCCACTCAGCCGGGCGTGGTCGCGGAGGTGTAGTGGCAGATCTATATTGAATGTCAGATTTGAAATTTGAGTTCTCAAAATTTGATTTCAGAAGAACAAGGGGACACGTAAACTCATGTCAGAACCTGATTGCTTGTTTTGCCGCATAGTGGCGAATGAAATTCCAGCCGACTTCATAGAGCACGACGTACAGTCCATCGTCATACGTGATATCAATCCGCAGGCGCCGACTCACCTGCTGGTGATTCCGCGAGAACACATTGAGTCGCTCGACGATGCCTCACAGAAAGATGAGGCGCTCCTGGGTCACTTATTGCGCCTTGGCGCGCGAGTCGCGAATGCTGCGGGGCTGGCGGAGGATGGGTATCGAACAGTGATTAATACGGGAGCCGGCGCCGGCCAGTCTGTTTTTCACCTGCACTTACACGTGATTGGCGGGCGGCCCCTGAATTGGCCTCCCGGTTGAAAACCACGGCGGCTGATAGCAAAAATCCCGCTCTCCGCCACAATCTGAACGGTCCCGTCAGCAAACCT
>DASZDU010000425.1:0-13484 GCA_035941655.1 Pyrinomonadaceae bacterium
AACCATTGCTTGGACGTGTCGCTCCCCTTCACAGACAATTCAAACTTGATTTTCTCGAAGCCAAACGTCTTCAGAACCTGGTAAGCAAAGTCAACACAATCGTCTATTTCCTGGCGCACCTGTTCGGGAGTGCAGAACAAATGAGCGTCGTCAACTGTGAAACCACGCACGCGCATCAAGCCATGGAGCGTGCCTGAAAGCTCGGCGCGATAGACCGTTCCCATCTCCGCGTAGCGCTGCGGCAAATCGCGGTAAGAACGCTGCTGCGATTTGTAGATGCCAATATGAAACGGGCAGTTCATCGGCTTGAGCCGAAACTCCGTCTCTTCGAGGGTGGTCGGCGCGAACATAGAGTCGGCATAGTTTTGCTCATGTCCACTTATCCGCCACAGTTCGCGCTTGGCGATGTGTGGAGTGTAGACAAAACTATAGTTGTGCCGCACCAATTCCTCGCGGAGGTAATCCTCCATCTGCTGACGAATGATGCCCCCCTTCGGATGCCAGAAGATCAATCCTTGCCCGTAGGCTTCCTGAATCGAAAAAAGATCCAGCTCTTTTCCCAGACGGCGATGATCGCGCTTCTCCGCCTCTTCCCGTTGCTTGAGCCAGGCCTCGAGCTGTTCCTGGGTGAAGAACGCGGTACCGTAAATGCGCTGCATCTGGGGAAGCGTCGCATCTCCTTTCCAATAAGCACCGGCCAGCGAAAGCAGTTTGAAGGCACGCAGCTTGTTCGTGTTGGGGACGTGCGGACCCAGACAGAAATCGATGAACGGTGAGTTGTCGATGTAGTAAACGCTCACGGTTTCTCCCGCCTTCTCATCGATCAATTCGCGCTTCAACGGCTCGTCCCGCTCCTGGAAAATCCTGAGTGCCTCAGCTTTGGAGATTTCGTCGCGCCGGTACGACAGATTGCGGCTGGCGATCTGACGCATTCGCTTTTCGATTACAGGCAAATCCGCTTCAGTCAGCGGCTGGGGCGCAATCACGTCGTAAAAGAATCCGTAACGCGGGTCATCAAGCAAGGCCGGCCCGATTCCCAACTTCGTTCCCGGGAAAAGATCAAGGACCGCGGCGGCGAGAAGATGAGCGGTCGAGTGACGCAAAACATCCAAGCCCTCGAGCGTCTCGGGAAGGACTGGTTCAATCTTCAACGGCTCGCCGTTTTGTTGTTCGGTAAGCGTGTGAGCGAGGTCTACTTCACGGCCATCAACACGCGCAGCCAGCGCCTGCCTGGCAATATCGCGGTCAAGCTTCTTCAGCGCTTCGCCGACAGTGATCGGTCCCGCTACGGTAGCAGCTGGTCCGTCATTTAGTTGTACGTTAAGCTCGCTCATAAAAGCCGGTGAATCGTAAATGGTGAAGTACTAGCGGAAAGCCATAGGCCTTCCGCAGCAAAGCCGCAGGACAAGCGGCAAACTCCAGCAATCCCACAAGTGGCGCCGGCGCTTCCTATTCACGATTTACGATTCACTATTTACTACTTCAGTCGATCGGATTCGATAGGAGCGCCCTCGCCGCAGGCCGCCACAAGGTGGCTGAGCAATCAAAAACTAAAGAATCGAGTGAATGTTCGATTCATGGCGAAGGTCTTCTGGAGCATCCTATCAAAAATTAGAAAAACTTATTTCTTCCGGTGAACAGCTAGAATCTAAACAAACAGGCGGAATATGTCAATTCCGCAGCGCTCGAACTCCGTTTTCCGGATCGAGCAATAACGAGAAATATGGCAACACTTCGGTGTAGAGCCGGCCGGTCTCTCCCCACATCCGGTTGCGATGGTCGCCGTTATATTCCTCAAAGATATGTTTGACACCCAGTTCCGTTAACTTGCGCGCAAATGCGCGTGTGGTAATCGGAATATGCGTGAACTCATCCTCCCAGGCAGTGTCGAAACGCAGACCGCGCAGCTTCATAAGGTTTTCTTTGTTCTGCGCAGCTATATTCAAAGGCATGTTCTCGCTCCACTTGCCATAAGCGGGCTCGACCGGTTGTAGTTTCCCTTCAACCTGTTTGAATGGCAGATCGACGAAGAACGGTGGGCGACCTGGGTTCGGCGAAAACGCCTGGGCCAGGCACATCCCGCCGATCGCATAAAACCCGCCCTGGAAAACCTGATCGACACTCGTCATTCCCAGCAGTGACTTGAAAGCCGGGTTGTCCAAGGAAACATCCCCTCCCCACCCAAGCAAGGCAGGGTTCATTCCATAAACAACACTAAAAACATCTGGGTGCTTCATGCCAAGCTTGATGGCGCCGTAACCTCCCATCGAATGGCCAGCCACCCCTCGACTCTCGACTCGGGCGAGCGTGCGATATTTCTGATCGATGTAATTCACCAAATCCCTGGTGGTGAAGTCCTCCCAATTACCGGTTGCCGAGGAGTTCGTATAAAAGCTGCCCATCATCTTCGTCCGCTGGTCCGGGATGACGATAATCATCTCCTTGAGCCTGCCGGTAGCGATGCCGCGATCCATCAATCCCTGGACCGTTCCCCATTCAGCGTTTTGGTTTTTCCACGGCTTCGTAAATTCGTCGTCAGTGTCGCCGATGCCGTGCAGGAGGTAGACGACCGGGTACCTTTTGTTCGGCGAACTTTCGTAGCCGGGCGGAAGATAAATCGAAACTCTGCGGTCAGCCGAATCTCCCGTAACATTTTTCTCTAGCGAAGCACCATGAACTGTCTGGCGAACAAGCCGCCCCTGCGCTGTGACCAGGACGACGACGAGCAACACCAACAACAGCGACGTGATCGACCTGCGCAAATTAAAGAGGTAAGACGGAGTCTTCATTGGATTTCTCCTTCAGATTGGGTAGGGAATGCGAAGGTATTACAGATGAGACGTAAAAAGCGTGTGCGGTGTTAACACGAGCGCGAATATTCGTGGGCGGACTCTGGAATAACCTGGAAACGAGTCCGCCGGTGAGTCACTGGTCGGTTCAGATCCTCCACGGCGACTCGGACGCCTTCCGTGCGGAAAGGCTTTGCTTTTCCGCATTCGAGTTTTGTTTTTCGGAGGCTGCGCCGCCCGCATCTGTGCACCAGCCTCAGGAAAACAGCTTGCGTTTTTATTCTTTTGTTTTTCGAGCGCCCGCGCCGTCAATATTCGCTGTGCCTTGAGCAAACCCACGTTTCTTCATCAAGGCCTCAGTTTTCGGGTCGCGGCCACGAAAGCTTCGGTAAGCTTCCGCCGGGTCGATAGTATTGCCAACAGAGAAGATGTACTTGCGCAGACGATCCGCCACCTTGCGATCGTATGGCCCGCCGCCTTCAACGAACGCGCCGTAGGCGTCGGCCGTCAACACATCAGACCAAAGATAACTGTAGTAGCCCGCAGAATAACCATCGCTCGAAAACACATGCATAAACTGCGGTGTGCGGTGACGCATCACGATCTCGTTGGGCATTCCCAACTCCGTCAGAGTCGCCTTTTCAAACGCATCAGCGTCGATCTTCTTATCGCCCGCCAGGTGCAGCTTCATGTCAACCAAAGCCGCGGACAAATATTCAACCGTAATGAACCCCTGATTGAAATTCGTGGCGCGCTTGATTCGTTCGACAAGATCCTGCGGAATAGGCTTGCCCGTTTTATGATGAACCGCAAAGCGCTGCAGTACTTCCGGCGTCGACAACCAGTGTTCGAGCAGCTGCGATGGGAACTCAACGTAATCCCTGGCCACGGCCGTCCCCGACAACGATGGATAAGTTACATCTGAATTCAGACCGTGCAGCGCATGTCCAAACTCATGAAACATCGTCAGCGCGTCGTCCCAGGAAATCAATAGCGGCTCGCCCGGTTTTCCTTTTACAAAATTGGCGTTATTCGAAACGATCGTAGTGATGTGGTCTTTTACCTTTTCCTGCGTCCGGTACGCGTTCATCCAGGCCCCAGAGCGCTTCCCGGCTCGCGCATACGGATCGAAGTACCATAAACCCACGTGCTTCTTAGTAGTCTTGTCGGTCACCTCCCAAACGCGCACATCCGGATGAACCACCGGAACGTTGGCGGCAGGCGTGAAGTTGAAATTGAACAACTCACCGGCAACCCAGAAAATGCCCTCGCGCAGCTTCTCGAGTTGCAGATACTCCTTCACTTCATTCTGATCCAGGTCGTAACGCGCCTTGCGCACCTTCTCCGCATAATAACGATAGTCCCACGGCTCTATCTTGATCTTGGCGCCTTCTTTGTCGGCGAGCGTCTGCATGTCGGCAACTTCTTCGTGCACGCGGGCGACGGCAGGTTTCCAAACCTGCATCATTAATTCCATCGCGCTCTCCGGCGTCTTCGCCATTGCGTTTTCGAGACGCCAGTGCGCGTGTGTTTTGTAACCCAACAACTTCGCACGCTCGGCGCGTAGTTGCAGGATTTCGGTTATGAGAGCGTTGTTGTCATGCTCGTCGCCGTTGTCGCCGCGGTTCACGAACATGCGCCAGGCTTTCTCGCGTAAGTCGCGTCGATCTGAGTACGTCAGAAATGGATCGATCGACGAACGGGTATTGTTGATGATCCACGAGCCCGGCTGTTTCTTCGTTACCGCCGCCGCCGCAGCAGCGTCCCGCACCGATTGGGGCAAACCTGCCAACTCGTCCTCGCTCTTCAGCACGATGACCTGCCCGTCTTCTTCCGCCAAAACGTTTTGACTAAAGTTTGTATAAAGTCCCGCCAGTTTTTGGTTGATCTGCGAAAGCCGCGCCTTGTCTTCCGCACGCAAGCGAGCGCCGGCGCGCACGAAGTTCGTATAGTAAACCCAGGCCAAACGCTGTTGCTCTGGAGTCCACTTGGCCTTCTCTGGCGAGTTGTAGACAGCCTCGATGCGTTTGAAGAGCGGTTCGTTCTGAGTGATCTGATCGTAAAAGGCCGACAGCCGCGGCGCCATTTCGCGCTGTACTACCTGAAACTCTGGTCCGTTCATGGTTGAAGCGAAGACGCCGTAAATGGTCTGCACGCGATCCAGAGTTTGACCGGTGGCCTCCAAAGCCACGATGGTGTTTTCGAACGTCGGCGGGGCCTTGTCTTTCGCGATTCGTTCGACCTCGGCGAGGTTTTCCGCCATGCCGGCTTCGAGTGCCGGCTTGAAATCGGCGACCTGTACGCGGTCAAAAGGCGGCAAGCCGCCATACGGCCCCTCCCATTTCGCAAGCAGCGGATTCGCCGGCGACGTTGCATCAGCGGCGGGTTGAATGTCGGTAGGATGCATAGTTCGGGCGTCAGCGCCGATGGTCATGCTCACGTTATAAGCGATGGCGATCGCTGACGCGATAAAGAGAAACAAAAATAGCAGTATTCGCCTGCGAGTGGTCACTTGCACCATAGATCACCATTTCCAGCGTCTTAATTTGTTGAGCGGGAGAGAAAGTTCAGTTGATCAGTATATTGTTGAAGAAGGTGGAAGGCAAAAAGGGCGAGCACAAGACAAAGCAATTTACCATTTACCATTTACCATTTTTCATTGTCCATTGAAGAGGCGGCGCGAGACCGCAGCCCCTGCGAAGCGTCCCAATGGGCCTGGGTAAGGTCAGGTCTGGTTCCAATGAAAAATGGTAAATGGTAAATGGTAAATTGCCTTGTCTTCTGCCCTTTTAGTGAGCACTGGGTACCGCGTAATAAAACTTCCCCTGCATTTCCCAACGTCCAACGTGAAATCGGCGGCTGGCGCCACAACTAAGACAGGTTCTGTAACTGTGACCCTGGTGTGAGAACGGCCTGCTCATCTCTTTGTGCCAACAACCAAGCAGCCGCGTTATCCAGCCGCCGACCCCGCCCCCCGACGGAATTCCCCCTAAACCGTTCGAACTATTTGCCATGATTGCTTCCTGCGTTTGCATCGCTATGACCTCGTTAAGTGCCCAAATAATTTGCTTCACCTGTTAACGCGCAGAAAATCATGAAATAGGGTCACCCTGTACTGAAAATACTTTTGGAGTGCGCTGACCTGGCAGCGCTTTGGGTCGGTCGCGACCTGTCGCGACCATTGTACGTGAATGATGTGCAACGTCGTGGCGTCAAGCCGCCACGGACCAAAGCGCTGACAGGTCAGCGCACTCCAAAGAAAGCCGCCTTGATTCAAACTTGAGTCTCGTTTGTACTAGAATGCTGCATTAATTTCGGCGACGAGGACGACTAAAACGTTTGAGCCAGCACCCAACCGACAGCGTCACCCAACTACTCATCGAGGTATCAAAAGGAGATCGAGACGCGGTTGATCTTTTATTACCCGTCATCTACGATGAACTGCGCAAACTTGCAGCAAATTACCTGCGTCGCGAGCGTCCTGATCACACTTTGCAGCCCACCGCGCTGGTGCATGAGGCTTACATAAGACTGGTGGATCAGACGCGGGTAAATTGGCAGAATCGGGCACATTTTTTCGGAGTGGCTGCCCAGATAATGCGTCGCCTGCTGGTGGATCATGCGCGCAAACATAACGCAGAAAAGCGCGGTCAGGATTTTCAGAAGCTCTCCCTTGATGAAAATATCGACCGGGCAGTTGAACGCAGCGCCGAACTGATCGCGCTCGACGATGCTTTGAAAGCTTTAGCCGTTCTCGATGAACAAAAAGCACGCATGGTCGAGCTCCGCTATTTCGGCGGTCTCTCAATTGAAGAAACAGCAGATGTACTGGGTGTTGCACCAACTACAGTCAAACGGCAATGGCGGTTTGCAAAGGCCTGGCTGCATGGTGAAATGCAAAGGAAGTAGGACAGACATTCGTGTCTGTCCCACGTCGTAATTCCTCGAGTATTAAATTGAACAAGCAGGGATGTGCGTCCCACCGGACAGGCAGGAATGTCGGTCCAACCAGTTTCTATGACCCCCGAACGCTGGCAACAAGTTGAGGCGATATTCCAGACGGCCCTCGATCTCGTCCCGGAAGAGCGTAGCCGCTATCTCGCCGAAGTGTGCGCCCACGACGTCTCTTTGAAAACTGACGTCGAAAGCCTGTTGTCGCAGCACGAGAGCGCCGGAGATTTGCTGGAACAACCACTGTACGGATCAACTGAGCTAAATGCTTTGACCTCATTTGAGGATATCCCGAATCCTGACGATGAGGATCCGATGATTGGCCGCCGACTCGGTGCTTATCGCATTGAACGCGAAATCGGGCGCGGCGGAATGGGTGCTGTCTACGAAGCAATACGCGTCGACAAAGAATTTAACAGACGCGTAGCCATTAAGTTGGTGAAGCGCGGGATGGATACGGATTTCATTCTTCGCCGCTTCCGCACCGAGCGCCAAATTCTCGCCGCCCTCGATCATCCGCATATCGCGCGCCTGCTTGACGGTGGCACCACTGAAGACGGCCTGCCCTATTTCGTTATGGAGTTTATCGAAGGGCAACCGTTGTATAACTATTGCGACGCGCATTCACTAACCATCGCCGAGCGGCTCAAGCTTTTCACCTCAATCTGCGACGCGCTGCACTATGCGCACCAGAAGCAGGTCGTACATCGAGACATAAAGCCCTCGAACGTCCTGGTAACTTCAGAAGGCATCCCGAAGTTGCTCGATTTCGGCATAGCGAAACTGCTTGATCCGGGCCTCGTCGGCGACATCACTCACGATCCGACCGCCACTGCCATGCGTCTAATGACGCCTGAGTATGCATCGCCGGAACAGGTTCAGGGAGGCGCAACCTCGCCGACAACCGACGTGTATTCGTTGGGCGTGTTGCTATATGAACTATTGACCGGTCATCGGCCTTACCGTCTGAGCAATCGCGCGCCACATGAGATGGCGCGAGTCATTTGCGAAGAGTCCCCCGCACCGCCGAGCTTCATCATCACCCGGGTCGAGGATTTGCTGCCGAAGTTTGCGTCGGTAGGTGATGAGAACACCACGCTCAAACAACTTTTCTCGACGCGCAGCGCCACCAGTGAATCGTTACGCCGCGATCTTTCCGGCGCCCTCGATAGCATTGTGATGCGCGCACTGCGGAAGGAGCCTGAGTGGCGGTACCAAACCGCCGACCAGTTGCGCGAGGACATTGAACGCTATCTAACGGGTTCGCCGATTTCGGTGCTGCCGGAATCGCCTTACAGCCGGCCCAGCCGTAAGCCGCAACCGATTGCGACTGAGAATTCGCTCGCAGTGCTGCCCCTGAAACTGCTGGATCTCCAAAACGGCTCCGACTCAGGACCTAACTACCTCGGTACCGGTCTTGCCGACGCACTCATCACACGGCTCAGTGCCGTGCGTCGTTTTGCTGTTCGTCCAACCAACAGTGTGCTGCGTTATGGCGGCGACTACGATCCGATTGTCGCGGGCCGGGAACTCGGTGTCGCTTTCGTCCTCGATGGCCGCGTCAGACGAGTCGAGGATCGGATTCGGGTCACTATTCAATTGCTCAGCGTTATTGACGGCACGGCGCAGTGGGCCGGACAGTTTGATGAGAAGTTTACGGACGTGTTGAGCCTGGAAGATGCGATCTCTTCGCATGTTGCCGAGGCGATTATTCCACATCTGACCGGCGACGAACGCGTGCGGCTGGCAAAGCGCGGCACCAACAACGCGCAGGCTCATGAGGCTTACCTGCGCGGGCGCTTCTACTGGAACACCTTTACGGAAGACGGCTTCGCGCGGGCGATTGTTTGCTATCACCAGGCGATCGCGTTGGATCCAAACTATGCGCTTGCCTACGCCGGTATCGCCTCCTATTACAACTGGCTGGGTAGTTTCACAGTGTTGCCGTTTGCAGAATGCTCGGCCGCCGCTTACGAAGCAGCATCAAAGGCCGTGGCACTCGATCCGACCCTCGCTGAAGGCTACGCCGCGGTGGGCCAGGCAATACTCTGTCGCGACTTCGCCTGGGCGAGCGCTGAACGCCAACTGCTTCATGCGATTGACCTCAATCCGAATTACTCAGCCGCGCGCATTTACTATGCCCTGCAGTTGGCGATGGAGGGACGCTTCACCGAGTCGATCTATGAGGCACAACTCGCGCGCGATCTCGATCCGCTCGCGATCATCTCGCGCTTCACAGTGGTCTGGTGTTTGTATCACGCCAGACGCTTTGAGGATGCCTGGGCTGCATGTGAACCGGTCGTAGCGGCCGAGCCCAATAATCTGATGATGCTCTATGGCTCGAGTTTCCTGTTGAGCCGGATGGGCCGCCATGATGAGGCGATTGCCAACGCGCAAAAATGCGTCGATGTGATGGGCAAAGCTTCCCACACCCTCGGCCGCCTCGGCGGAGCATACGCTTTGGCCGGAAACATCGTCGCTGCTGAGGCAATACTCAGGGAAATGGAGTCGATCGCGGTGCGGCGATACATTTCTCCCTACCACCTTGCGCTGGTGAATTGCGGTCTGGGACGAACCGAACAAGCGCTCGACCTGCTGGAAAAAGCGCACGAGACACATGATGCGAAACTGCTTTGGATGGGCGTTGATCCCGAACTGGATTCATTGCACGGGCATCCGCGCTTCAACGACTTGCTGCGCAAACTGAATCACCGGCTCGGCGCTTTACCGACGCTGCCGGCGCGTTCACTCTCAGGTGAACAATCGATCGCGGTGTTGCCTTTCAGGATTCTTAGTTCAGCGATTGAAAATACCGGCGACGAATATTTAGGCATTGGACTTACCGATGCACTGATCACTCGTCTCAGCAATGTACAGCGTTTGATCGTTCGGCCCACGAGTAGCGTGCTGCGATACCGTGGCGCGGGTATCGACCCATTAATCGCCGGGCGCGATCTCAGCGTTAACTATATCGTCGAGGGCAGCCTGCATCGCGTCGGAGACCGGTTGCGAGTCACAGCGCAGCTGATCGATGTAACTGCAGGTGAAGTGCGCTGGTCCCAGGAGTTTGATGAAGACTCGACGGACGTGCTGCATATTGAAGACTCAATTTCGGAACAAGTAGCCAGTGCCCTGCTGCCGCAACTAACTGGCGACGAACAACGCCAATTATCGAAACGCGGCACCGAAAGCGCCCAGGCGTTTGAGTCGTATCTGCGCGGCCGCTTCTACTGGAACAGTTATACCGAATCCGGATTGGCCAAGGCGCTTGAGGCTTACAACCTGGCGATCGAACTCGATCCGGGTTATGCGCTCGCTTACACCGGTATTGCTGACTATTACAACTGGCTGGGTGTCTTTGGCATCCGTCCTTTCGCCGAAACTTCCGCGGCCGCCAAAGAAGCGGCCACGAAAGCAGTCGAGCTGGATGCTACATCCGCCGAAGCGTATAGCGCCCTCGGGTTTGCCACCGTCTGCCACGATTTCGATTGGGCTGTTGCGGAAGGCCAGCACCGGCTGGCAATCAATCTCAATCCAAACTACGCCACGGGCCACAATTGGTATGGCTTCCATCTCATCATGACCGGACGATTTGATGAAGCGATCCGTGAAATGCTGCGAGCGCGTGAATTGGATCCGCTATCGCCAAGCATTGTTCAGAGTTTGGGTTGGGCTTATTACCACGCCCGACGTTTTGACGAAGCGCTCGCGACGTACGAAGCCATGATTGGCATGGCGCCTGATATGGCTTATGGATTAGCAACCTACTCGTGGGCGTTGAGGCACGTGGGTAGAGGAGCACAGGCGGTGGAGGCTGCGGAAAAAGCGTTACGTTTGTCGAGCGGCGGCCAGTTTTATGTGTCCGTGCTGGGAGCAGCATACGCAGCGGCCGGACGCATTGACGACGCAAGAGGCGCGCTGGATCGGCTTGACGAAATGTCGGCCACTGACTACGTGTCGCCTTATCACCGCGCGTTGATTCACGTTCTTCTTGGTGAGCACAAGGAGGCTCTTGCCCGGTTGGAGAAAGCCTCGTCTATCAACGAAGCCTGGCTTGTGTGGCTCGCCGTCGAGCCGCAGCTGGATCCACTCAGAGCAGAACCCGCGTTTGCTGAAATACTGGCCAGGACGAAAAATCCCGCTGGCGTTGGTGTGGCAGTATTGTCTCGAGCGGCTGCGGCGCGCCAGCCACTGCGCCCTCCGGAACGGACGTCAATCACTTCGCCCGTGCCAAGTCCAGCGCCGCAAACATTAGACAGTGCCAACGAGGAGGCGCGACAGCTTTATACCGCGGGCCGTTACTACGCGACGCGACGCACAGCCGAAGGAATGCGGCAGGCGATCGAACGACTCAAGCGCGCCGTCGAACTCGATCCGGAGTTTGCGCTTGCGCACGCGGAGTTGGCCGATTGCTATGCCCTGCTTAACTGGTATGTCGAGCCACCACCCGAGGGTGCGTGGGAACTCGCGAAGCAGTCCGCGCTCAGTGCTGTCGAGGCCGATCCCAATCTCGCTGAGGCGCATGCTTCACTCGGTTTTGTAAGACTTCATCACGATCGCGATTGGGACGATGCAGAACGCGAATTAAGAAAAGCTATCATGTTGAAACCGGGCATTCAGGTCGCGCATCGCTGGTACGCTTTCAGTTTATCGGCGATGGGCCGGCACCAGGAGGCCTTTGCTGAGATTGAACGTGCCCGCCAAATCTCGCCGCAATCGCCGGTGTTGGCTACCGCAGTCGCGAACGTGCTTTTTCTGGCCGGCAGATATGACGATGCGATCAAGCAGAGTCTTAAAGCACTGGAATTGGATTCCGGAGCGGTGTCGGCTCATACAGTCCTGCGCTGGTCGTATGAGAAAAAAGGAATGCATAACGAGGCGCTGGCCGCCTTTGAACAGGAACGCGTTTTTGCTGGTGACACACCTACTACCAACTTGAAGCGGGCGCATGTGTTGGCGTCGGTTGGTAGACAAGAAGAGGCTCGCGCGATTTTGGAAGAGATTGTCGCGCGCCGCTCTGAGCAATGGGTGTCAGCTTATGAGATCGCTATCATCTACACTCTGACTGGCGACCGCGACCATGCTTTTCGTTGGCTTCAAATCGCCGAGCGCGAGCATGCAGTCGGTTTCACATTCGTTCGCGTTGATCCGCGCCTTGAAGCGTTGCGATCCGATCCGCGCTTTCAATCTCTGCTCATCGGTACCGAACGCACCATTCCTTAGAAATATCCGCAAACTTGCGCTAGAACAATTCAGAACCGGGAGCCGTAGCGATCGCGTGATACGCTGCACATGAATTAGCCGCGGATGAACACGAGACTAACCGGATCTGACTGAAATCATTTTCAGATCGACATTCATCCGCGTAAATCCGCGGCAATATTCCTAAGACCCAGGAGCAGAAGCGACCGGCCCGATATTCAACTCTCGAAATGAGCAAATTAATGTGATCCTTAACCCGTCACCCTGGAGTTGGCGTCCGCGACCGGTCGCATCCACCACCCCCCGCGGGCTGCCCGCGCGGAACCCCGGTCCGCGATACAGGTGAGGCCTTTTTGTGCAGAGCTGTCCTGCTACTTCTTAAGACGCCGTCTGGCTGCACCGGCCAAACCGACAAGACCCGTTCCCAGCAGTAACATGCTTGCCGGTTCGGGACTAGGAATACAGTTAACACATCCTATAGGTTTGTCACTGTTTCCGTTGGGTAAACTTTGCAAGTGAACTTGGGTTAGGTCGACCTGCAGGTTTCCTGAAAAATTTTGCAGCGTGAAGATTAGCGTGGCCGTACCGTTGGGAGTATGAATTGCGTCCCCTTGCCCCTGTCCAGCCGCGGACACTTCGAACACACCTAAGGCGCCCTGGTTCAACGTCCAGCCTGCTGCCGCGCCAGTTCCGACGAAACTTGCCACCGTCACGTTAGGCGTTGTATTTAAACCAAGCGCGGTAAGCGCGGTATTGACATCGGAAGACGTGTTGGTAAGGGTGACAGTCAGGACGTTTCCACTTAAAGAAAATGTAGCCATTGCCGTGCTACCGGGAAATCCCGCCGCCGTGTACAGGACGTTGACGTTCCCACTACCATTTAGCAAAGTAAATGAGTCTGCCCTGGCAACTGAGGCTGATAAGGCAAAGGTAGCTACTGCCATGAGAGAGAGGACTGTTCTGCGGAAATTGATCTTAGCCAACATAGTGAATCCATCCTTTTGTAAACTCATTTTGGTCGCCTTGGCGAATCGAACGCTGTTCAAGTGCGGATGAATTAGCAACTAGCGGGCCGTAGTTTCAGCGAGCGCTTTTAGGCAAAACGCCAGTAATGTCGAGCTATTTTCTTTGTGTTCTCAGAAAACAACTGAGCGCAGGTGAGCAGTTGTGGCGTGTTGCGAAACGGCTGGGCGCTGCGTTTCCCTGAGGGTTGAGAAGTCTTATCGTTTTTTAGATCTGCGTCGATCCGCGTAAATCCGCGGCCAGGATTTTCAAATCCGCAGAAAGGTTCGCATGCGATCCAGCTCGGCTTCGAGTTCGCGTTTGAAGACGCGTTCGCGCGGTTGAGATCTTACAAATCCAAACTCCGCCTCCAGCTGGCTATTCTTCACTGAGAGATTACCCCAGCCGATCACGCGGTCGCGCCAAAGTAGTGGCAAAGCGTAGTAGCCGAGTTTGCGCCGGGCCACAGGTGTATACGCTTCGAAGCGATATCCCCAACCCCACAATAATTCGAAACGCGCGCGGTCGTGCACCACGGGA
>DASZDU010000426.1:0-9022 GCA_035941655.1 Pyrinomonadaceae bacterium
TGCGCCAGCAACCCGATCGCCGTCCTTCAGCAGGCGTGTTACGGCACACTCCATATACACATCGATCCCCAAATGGACGCCGCGATCCTGCAAGGTGCGAATCATCTCGAGGCCCGTGCGATCGCCGACGTGGCAAAGCCGTTTGAAGCTGTGACCGCCGAAAGCTCGCTGCAAAATCTCGCCGTCGCTGGTGCGATCAAACAAGGCGCCCCACTGCTCGAGCTCATGCACCCGGTCCGGCGCCTCCTGAGCATGTATCTGGGCCATCCGCCAATTGTTTAAAAATTTGCCGCCGCGCATTGTGTCGCGGAAATGGGTGCACCAGTCGTCAGCTTGGTCGACGTTTGCCATGGCCGCTGCAATTCCGCCTTCGGCCATGACTGTGTGCGCCTTTCCCAGCAGCGATTTGCAGACAACACCAACAGTCGCACCCTGGCCCAGGGCTGAGATGGCCGCACATAGCCCCGCCCCGCCTGCACCAATGATCAGTACGTCGTGTTCGTGCGTTTCGTATTTTTCGTTCACAGCAGTCTCAGATCATGAATAGATCCCGAGGCAACGAGCCGGATGTAGAGATCCGCCAGCCCGACTGAAAACAGGCTTAGCCAGGCAAACAACATGTGATGTTCATTGAGAAAGGTGGCGCCGCGCCAGGCCGCGTGTCTTGGCCCACCAAAGGCGGCGCAGGAAAAGCAATCAAGTTTACCCCCCACGATGTGTCGCAGCGAATGGCACGAAAATGTGTAGAACGAAAGCAGCACGATGTTGGCGAGCAGCACCAGCGAGCCCACGCCAATGCCGAAGTGCCCTTCAAACCAGAACGCTCGCACCGCGTCGTACCAGAGGATAATCAGAAAGATAAGCGCGAGGTAAAGAAAGAAACGATGAAGGTTTTGCAGAATAAAAGGAAAACGTGTTTCGCCGCTGTAGCGATGCGGTCGCGACTCACCTACCGCGCACGCCGGCGGATCGAGAAAGAAGGCGCGGTAATAAGCCTTGCGATAGTAGTAACAAGTTGCCCGAAACCCGAGCGGTGCGCCCAGGATCAAAATCGCGGGAGAAAAGGGCCACCAGCGGTGATGCGGGTCGATGAGCGGTGAATAAAAGGGAGAAAGATAAGGGCCCCATTCGTAATAAGCGCCCTCGAAGGCACGCACAGTTGCATAGATACCAAACGCGCCCAGCACGATGACAACAGGAATCAGTTCCAGCCACCAGGCATCGCGCCGCATGGTTGCGCCGAAACCTTTGGCGCCCATAGTTAACCTTGATTCAGCCATCGAGAACCAGCAAGTGTCACAGGGGCGCCGGTTCGATCAACCAATCGCTTTCATCGCGTCGGCGCAAGTTAAGAAGAGAATATTTAGAACTCGTGGTTGAAATTTTCGAGCGAAAACATTTTAACAATATCGCATGGCCTTAATCCAACTCGACCAACCATATGTCGCTTTCCGACAAGAATAGGGCCTAATAGAGCACTCGCTTCCGGCGCAAGAAGCCTGGCTCGCGGCTTCGCCGCCTGATGTGCGGAAAGGCTCTGCCTTTCCGTGAGTTTTTTTGAAAGATGAGAGGCTAGGCCTCAAAGATATTTGAGGCGTAGCCTTGTTCAGAAATATGCCAACCGGAAAGACAGAGCCTTTCCCATCAAGCGGCAAAGCGGCCGGTCGTCAATCCTATGGGAGGTCTCGAACCTTCAACGCTTTGTTACTCCACGACTGGACTCCAGTCGTTTGCGAGCTTCCGCAGCTTCGAGGCTGTGAGGATAACGGTGAATCAATTCCTGCCAGCCTTCGCCGTCGTAACGAAGCACTCGCTCGCGTGAATCAAAAACAAATGTGACGCCTTGCCGGTTGTAGCGATCGAGGCCGTTGTAGTTGAGGAAATAACTAAAGAGTGGGGCGCCCCCGGCAGTCATCTCTTTGGCGTCGAGCCGGCGCATTGCTTCGCGAGAAAGACGGCCGGCGATCTCTTCAGCAGTTTCTGAGTAAATCAGCAACACCTCCGGACGAAATTCGGAAGATGAGAAGTTGTCAAGAAAGATTCTCGCGCGGGCAACTCGATCGTAATCGTCTGACGCTTTGATTAGACGCACCAGTCGTGCATCGTCTCCGGAACGCGTCGGTGACGCGACTGCCTCGCGCTGAATCCATCCGCTCGTCCTGCTGGTAACATTCACTCGGTAGAAATTCAGGCCATCTCTGCTGCGCCTCTCACCTTTGATAGCGACAAAACTTCCGCGTGCCAGTCGACGCAAAAGATTCCCTGAAAGTTCCGGAGTTGCCCTTAACGCCGACAGTCGTTCATCGATGACCACGGCAACACGTCCACCGGCAGGCGGACGCCTTCTCGCAAAGCCGTCAGCGGGAATTAGTAGTAGAAAGAAGAAAAGAATTGAAAGGACGAACTTCTGTAAGGCAGAAATGTTCATGGCTTCCCCTCCCGGCAAGCTGGCTAATGGTCAGGGTGAGAATTTGGAGAAGCGGTTTGTTAGGAGATCCGGCGCCGGACCGTCCGGCGAATAGAGAGACCGTCTACACTGTGGTTCGGTAAAACGGCTGCCGTTTGTGCGGTCATCAATCGCTGCGCGGAACGAGCGTGGTGAAAATGGCAGATCGCCACTGCCAACGCATCGGCCGCATCGTGTGGTTCAGGAACGCTTGTAAGCGAGAGCAAAGTTTTCACCATTTGCTGTACCTGAAATTTTTCGGCGTTGCCATGGCCGACCACAGTTTGCTTCACGAGTCTGGGTGAGTACTCGTGAATCTGCAGCGCCGCACGTTCAGCGACCAGCATCGCTACGCCGCGCACCTGACCCAATTTCAAGGTAACCTTCACATTGGTGGCGAGGAATCCGTCTTCCAGGGCGCAGGCGTCAGGACTATGGCGCTGAATGATTTCCTCCAATGCGTTCGCAATGCGCAGAAGCCGCGCCGGAAATCTTTGCGCCTTCAACGCGCAGATGGCGCCACACTCGAGCAAACGGTAGTGCCGGCCATCACCTTCGATGACGCCCCAGCCCGTCGTTTCACTACCCGGATCGATGCCTAGGATGCGCATTAAAAAATAATTTGCTCTCAACTTTTCACGTTGTGACGCGAGTGATGTTGAGGTCTGGACGACCTAAGATTTCAAATCGAATCAGCACGTTCGTCCGAAACGCCGCGCAGTATACTACAGCGCAAACTACAGCGACGGACTTTTCTGCAAGTAGACGAGACCGCTACTTACCAGTGTTTTTGCATTCAAGGTTCGTAAGAATACTGGCCGCGGGTTTACGTCGAAAACTCTTTTCTGATCCGCGCTGAGCCGCGTCACTGCGCGGCTAATTATTTAGAGTGACGAGGCGTTTGTCGCGGTTGATTGGCGGGCTGGAAAAAGTTCCACCAGAGCATTGCCGGCCAGCGTGTGCCACTCTTCGCTCGTCAATCCCAGGTTCAAGTTTTCGTAATGTAGTTTGCCGTCTTGTGGCGGAGCGTTGAAGTCGTAAGCTGGTGGTTGGCGAAATTTCTCGGGACCAAGCGGCGAAACTGCCAGGCTCGCTCGCTGAGATTGGAAACAGTCAAACATCTGCTGCTTCAATTGCTGGGCTCGCTCGTCCAGCAGCAGAGTGGTGGTCTCGCGCTCCGAACCCGGCAGAAACTCCGGCACCTTCGCTTTCCAATCCGTACTCGGATGCAATGCCATCTCAAAAAGGACAGGCGGCCGGAAACCGTTTTTCTTCATCAGTCGCAACGCCGCGTGCGTCGCAAAAGCAGTGGCGTCGTGATCCGGATGCGCTCCTTCGTAAGGATGTGTCACCACAATGTCTGCGCCTGTTTGTTGTAGGAAGGTGGCGATTTTTTTAGTCAGCTCGGTGAGGCAGTGAGCAGCGCATTGATCAATAACAGCAAGATCGACCACACGTTCTTCCGGAACGTTTGCAATCGACAAAGCAGCGATGCATTCCTCTTTGCGTGCCTGCGCATAGTCAGAACGATTGCTAAAGCCAGCCGCCTTTGCGTCCTCCATATTCGAAGGCGCGCCGTCTGTAATGTGAAGCACGGAGACGTCAACCAGCTTGGAAATAAGACAGCCAGCGCCCACAACTTCGTCAGCGGGATGAGCCACAATCACGGAGCAACGCGTGGTGCGGTTAAGGTCACCAGTGCCAAACAACTTGGCGTGGGCCGACCAGGGTCTTCTGCGCTCTGTAGGTCGGATCGGCTGCGTCATCGATTACCCCTTGCTCCACTAGCCTCATATACGAACCACACACTTCAAGCTTGCCCGTATCTCGCATCGAATCGGGACATGCGTGTTTATCTCCGATACGAATTGCAGCGATTCTTAGCCGGGGAATATGAAGCAAACCGGTGAGCGCCAACCTCGATTACGAATGAATGCGAAACTTTTCGCGGCTATTCTCATATTTTCCGACTTCGCATGAATAAACCAATCAACCCCCATACCAAAGAAAGTCCAAAATCCTAATATCCAATGTCCCACGTCCAATATGGGACGGATTCAAGCAGTTCAGAGTTCAACCTTTAGGTTGCTTCCTTTGAAAGGCACGCAATCTAAAGCTTGAACTCTGAACTGCATGAGTTTGGACTTTGGACTTAGGGTCAGTTGACTTGATCGATAGTGCATGCCTTTGGCTTCTTATCCGGCCGCCAACGCAGGAATTTGGTCCCATGACGAAATCGACCGCCAGTGAAGTGATCATACTGAACTTCAACCACCAACTTTGTCTGCAACGGCTCCCACTCGGCTGAGCGCTTGGTGCTCCATCGACTCGGTCCGCCCGGTTTGTTGCCAGTAAATCCCGGCGCGCCGATCAGTGGCTCTAATTTTTTCGTCAGCTCCTTTTTGTCGCTCTCGTTGAAACTCGAGGTGTAACCAATGTGATGCAATAAACCAGCGCCGTCATAGAGTCCGAGCAACAGTGATCCGACCACCTTCCCTTTTGACGCGTACCTGAACCCGCCGACCACGCAGTCGGCCGTGCGCATTCGCTTCACTTTCTGCATGCCGTCGCGCTCGCCGGATCGATAGGCGAAATCCAAACGTTTCGCAATCACGCCATCGAGTTTCATCCCGGTGGTTGAAAGCCATTTACGCGCGACTTTGATGTCGCTGGTCTTTGGAGACAACTCAATCGTCTGATTTTTGGCGATGAATTTTTTCGCAAAGCTTTCGAGCTTTTCCCGGCGCTTACTCAAAGGCAAGTCGTAAATCGGTTTGCCTGCATCATCAACCAATAGATCGAAAACAATGAGGTGCGCCGGTGTCGACTGAGCAAGTTTGGCAATGCGGCTAGCGGCGGGATGGATTCGCTGCAGCAGATCGTCAAACGAGAGTCCGTCCTTGACAGGTATCACCAGTTCCCCGTCAAGAACAAACTTCGATGATTTCAATTTTAAGAGCGCTTCGACGACTTCCGGAAAATAACGGGCCAGCGGTTGGCCGGACTTCGACTGCAACTCAATACTCTTTCCATCGCGAAAAGCCAGGCAGCGGAAGCCATCCCACTTGGGCTCATACTCCCAATTGTCTCCCACGGGAATTTCGCTCACGAGTAGGGCTTCCATCGGCAGATAAGGTGGTTTGATTGGCAGCGTCATGATTCGCTTACGTTAACACGAGAAACAAGGCCAACGTCCAATGTCCAACGTCGAACGTCGACCCGAATTCAAGCAGTTTAGAGTTCAACCTTTAGGTTGTCTGACTCTCCAAAGAAGCAACCTAAAGGTTGAACTCTAACTGTTTGAGTTTTGGACGTTGGATTGGACATTGGACATCAGACTTGCCGTCATAGCTCGAGAAAGTTGGCAAGCAATTTTTTTCCTTCCGGCGTCAGGATTGACTCCGGATGAAATTGCACGCCTTCAACTCTCTGCTCCCTGTGACGCAGGCCCATGATGACTCCGTCTTCTGTCTCGGCGGAAATCTCCAGACAGGCAGGCAATGTGTCACGTTCGACAATTAACGAATGATATCTGCCGGCCATGAAAGGGGAATCAAGGCCCACGAAGATAGACTTGCCATCGTGCCTCACCTGTGCCGACTTGCCGTGCACCACCTTGGCCGCGCGCACGACCTGGCCGCCAAAAAACTGTCCGATCGCTTGATGTCCGAGGCAAACTCCGAGAATTGGAAGACGTCCTGAAAAGTGGCCTATTAAATCTAAGGTACGGCCCGCATCGGACGGACAGCCAGGCCCCGGCGAGATCACGATACGGCTGGGAAGAAGTGAATCAACTTCTGCAATTGTTACCTCGTCATTTCGCCGCACGACAACTTCCTCGCCGAGCTCGCCAAGGTACTGCACGAGGTTGTAGGTAAACGAGTCGTAGTTGTCGATAACCAGAATCAAATCATTTTCCATTTGTCATTTGAAATTTTTCATTTTCCATTTAAGACGTTTCTGCCTAATGCCTCTGCTTTCTGCCTTCATGCTTTCGCTTCCGCGATCTCAATCGCGCGCAACAACGCCTGCGCCTTGTGAACTGTCTCTTCGTATTCGCTTTCAGGCACCGAGTCGGCGACGATGCCCGCTCCGGCTTGCACCGAAGCCTCGCCATCCTTCAAGACAATTGTGCGAATAGCTATGCAGGAATCCAGATTGTCTGCGTAATCAATATAGAGGATGGCCCCTGCATAAACGCCACGCTTGTCCGGCTCAAGCTCGCGAATAATTTCCATCGCGCGAACTTTCGGCGCGCCGGTTACCGTCCCCGCTGGAAAGCAAGCGGCAAGGGCGTCGAAGCGATCGGATCCTTGGCGCAAACGAGCGCGCAAACTAGACACCAAATGTTGCACCCTTGAGTACCGTTCAACTGACATCAGCTCGCTAACTTTTACTGAACCAAACTCCGCCACCCGCCCCAGATCGTTGCGTCCTAAATCAACCAGCATCATGTGCTCGGCAACTTCCTTTTCGTCGCCGCGCATTTCATCTGCCAGTTGCTTGTCTTCAGTCTCATTCGCACCGCGTCGGCGTGTGCCCGCAATGGGCCGGTAGTCCAACTCACGTCCTCGGCAGCGCACCAGCATCTCCGGAGAAGCGCCGATAATCGCTTCAGCTCCAAACTGCAGCAGATACGTGTAGGGAGCGGGATTGCTGTTGCGCAACGCGCGGTAGATAGGGACGGCACCAGCTGTTGCCTCCCTCATGAACCGCTGCGAAAGAACCACCTGATAACAATCGCCGGCAAAGATGTGTTCCTTCGCCTGTCGGACGGCTTGCTGGAAATCATGTCTGCTCCAATTCGAACGAACGCTTTTAGTCCCGACATCGGCCTTTGGTCCGATATCACTCGAGACTTCCGGAGAAACCGGCGAAGACGTAGAAACTTTCAACTGCCTTTCAACTCGCTCCGTCTCGCGCACAGCTGCGTCGTAAAGTTCCCGCAAACGGGCGCTGTTCCCAGCAGACTCCTCCGTGAAAACCACCGAGACGATTCTGGTCTGCTCCAGCACGTGATCGAATACCAGAAGCGTGCGATAGAACATCAGTAACGCATCATCGGCAGGCAAACTTCCTGGCGAAGATTGACCGGGATACTCCGCGATTCTGTTTAAGGCTGGTTCGAACCAATTTGCTGCTCCATAACCAAGATACCCGACGGCGCCGCCGGCAAGCGGGCCAGCCTCCGCGCCGCCGGCAAGTTTATTTTCTGAAAAGTGACGCCGCAGAAACTCGTTAAGGCATTCGTGGCGGCTTTCGGTCACGCCGTTCTTCTCGACCGTGGTTTCCTGTCCGCGGCCGCGGACAATCATGTACGGGTCTGCGCCGAGAAATGAATAGTTCCCGACGCTCGTCCTGCCCTCCACTGATTCAAAGAGGAAAGCATAGCGCGCGCCGTTAGCAACATTCACAAACGCATCAACCGGGCTGACTACTTCAGACGCGATCGTCCGGGTTACCGCAACGACGTTGCCTAGTGCGGTCATCTGCTCAAACTCCGCGAAAGTCGCTGGCTGAAGTTGAGAAATGGTTGAGCTCATCTAAGTCCTCGGGCGTAAAGCAAACTGTTAGTCTGGGACGCCGCATTACATCTCAGCAGCGTGGTACTCAGGATCGCAAACTAACAGTTTGCTTTACTCAAACTACCAGGCAACAAGAAACTCTCGAAGCGAGTCGCACATCGACTCAAACGAATCCGCGCAAAACAAAATGGGCTGGAAGTGTGTTGGGTCGTAGTCCTGACGCGATATTGAATCAAGATCCAGTACACGCAGTTCAGCGTCGTGCATTGCCTGCAGTTCGCCGGCCGATGACAGCAATCCCGTGCCGTAGGCTTTCACTGTTCCGTCCTCCCGCAACACGCCAAACTCGATAGTAAACCAATAAACCCGGGACAACCGGTTCAAAGCTTCCAACGATGATGTGCGTTTCACCGCCCGTCCGAACAGCCGGTTAAGCTCGGCGAATCGCTTGCTCGCAAGCGTAACAGCGTGGCCCACAATCTCGTGCACCACATCCGGCTCCGGAGTGTAAAGCGGCGTTGAGTGATGTCGAATATATTGCGTGCAGAGAAATGTTCCGGAAGCGAGTGACTCCAGAAATACCCGCGGCTCAACCAAACCCGCTACCGGCTCGAGACGAAAGCCGCTGATAGCCGCCACCTTCTCATTTACTTCGCTCAACTGTGGAATGCGATCGCGCGCTAACGACAACTGACTGATGCACGCCAGGTATTCCGCGCAAGCGTGGGCCTGGTGCGCCGGCTCGAGTACTTCCCAAACAGCACGCCAAACCTGATGCTCCTCAGCCGTGTAAGGCGCCTCAGGAATCGGCTCGCCCCGCCGATATGAAAACGCGAGTTCGGCGATCCGATTGCGACGGGCACGATAATCCTGATCGCGAAAGCCCGGATGGTCGGGACTCAGTTGAACTATGCGGTTGCGATCGGCTGGCGTTTCATCCGCATCGAGCGTAACCACGCGCATGTCGGCATGGTCAGACAATAAAGAGGGTTGGTCTGGTTCAGTCATTTTCAATACTCCATTTGCGCAAACTAAGGTTCAGTTTTTTCTC